>JAGYME010000027.1 GCA_018400715.1 Candidatus Bipolaricaulota bacterium | reverse complement strand
CTTGTTGAGCCCTGGATTGGCAGCGATCAGGGCATCCACATCGCTCTGAATCTCAGCGGCCAGGGCATGCAGGAGATATAAAGGTTTGTTAATATCTTTATACTAATCCTGTCATTTTTGTGTCGCCAATAATCACCCTCAAGGGTGGTTTTGGTTTGATGGACAAGGAAGATGTTTGGGGACGACTTCCCAGGATGAAAAAAGTAAGGCATTCTTGTGTCCGTCTCTCAACCCGGATGCAAGCGAGAGAATCTGGTTTTTCAATTAATTTTTCACCAATGATCTAATAAACAGGAGGGTAAACATTGACAGAACCGAAACAGTGGGTTAAGCCTGACCCTGAGAAAGAGGATGTTTTTTGGCCCACGGAGGAAATGAAGGAGCAGGCCTGGGTTTCAGATGAATCCATTTACGAGGAAGCCCTGGAAAACCCGGAGGAATTCTGGGCGGAACAGGCGGAAGAAGGAATCGATTGGTACGAAAAGTGGGACGAGGTCTACACGGAAGAGCCTTACGACTACGAATGGTTTGTTGGTGGTAAGTTGAACCTCGCCTACAACGCAGTGGACAGACACGTTGAAAACGGCAAGGGTGACGAGAACGCGATAATCTGGGAATCGGAGCCGACCGACGAGGATACCGTTAGGATTACCTATTCTGAGCTGAAGGACGAGGTCTCCAAGTTCGCCAACGTCCTGGAGAGCCTGGGCGTGGAGAAGGGAGACCGTGTGGGAATTTACATGCCAATGATCCCGGAGGCACTCATCGCGATGCTCGCCACGGCGCGCGTCGGAGCAGCCCACAGCGTTGTCTTCTCCGCTTTCAGTCCCGACTCCCTGAAGGACAGGCTAGAGGATGCCAACGCCAAGGTCCTGGTGACTGCGGACGGGTACTACAGGCGCGGAAAACCCCTCAACCTCAAGAAGAACGCAAACAAGGGTTTGCGTGGCTCTCCAGTTGAAAACGTCGTCACGGTGAAAAGGACTGGCGGGGACGTGGAAATGGAAGAAGGAAGAGACCACTGGTACCACGAACTGATGGAGGACGCGAGCACCGAACACGAACCTGCAGTTATGAACAGCAGCGACCTCGCCTTTATCCTTTACACCAGTGGTACGACTGGAAAACCTAAGGGAGTCATGCACCACGTAGGCGGTTACGCCGTGCAGGCGTACTTGACCACGAAATGGAACTTCGACCTTCACGAGGGAGACATCTTCTGGTGTACGGCCGACGTCGGCTGGATTACCGGCCACACCTACATCAACTACGGACCTCTCATGAACGGTGCAACCACGGTAGTTTACGAGGGTGCTCCCGACTATCCGGAGTACGACAGGCTCTGGGAGATCATCGAAAACGAAGGCGTCACGCAGTTCTACACTGCCCCGACGGCTATCAGGATGTTCATCAAGCAAGGTACGGAATGGCCGGAGAAGCACGACCTCTCCAGCCTGAAGGTGCTGGGGACCGTTGGTGAACCGATCAACAAGGACGCCTGGATGTGGTACTTCGAAACCATCGGAGGCGGGCGCTGTCCGATTATAGATACCTGGTGGCAAACGGAGACCGGTGCCAACGTCATTAACGCGTTGCCCGGCGTGGGCCCATTTATCCCCGTTTACGCGGGTAGGCCCTTCCCCGGAATCAACGCTAATTTGCTCGACACGGAAGGAAAGCCCGTTGGCGTCGACGAAGGTGGATACTTGACCCTGAAATCTCCGTTCCCGCCCAGTCTAATTCGGGGTGTCTACAAGCGGCCGGAGAAGTTCAAGGAGGAGTACTGGAGCGAGTACGGCCCCAGTTACTACTTTACCAGCGACGGTGCCAGAAAGGACGAGGAGGGTAATATCAGGATCACCGGTCGTCTTGACGACGTCATGAACGTTGCTGGACACCGACTGGCAACGGGTGAGGTAGAAAACGCAATTGGAAAACACGAGTTAGTCGCCGAATCGGCGGTCGTATCCCGCCCTGACGACGTGAAAGGAGAGGTTCCGATCGCGTTCGTCATGCTCGAGAGGGGAGCTGACGTGGACAGCGAGACGCTCAAGAAGGAACTGATCGGTCTCGTGGACGACACAATCGGTCCGACCGCCAGACCAGCGGATATAATCATTGCTGACGAAGTTCCGAAGACGAGGTCAGGTAAGATAATGCGGAGGATTCTCAAGAGCCTGGTCAAGGGAGAAAACCCTGGCGACCTGACGACGTTGAGGAACCCGGAAGCAGTAGAAAGGTTACAGGAGAAGATTCAGTAGTCTCCTATGGACGCAATACCGGAGTGATATAATTGGCAATTAACGACGACGTCGCGAATCCGGCGGCCCTCGGGCTCGGCGGGTTCGCGCTCTCAACTTTTATCTTAAACTTGGTTAACTCGGGTATCGTGGCCGAGGGCACGCTCGGGATAGTTATGCCGGTGGCCCTCGCCTACGGCGGAATAGCTCAGTTTATGGCAGGAATGTGGGAGTTTCGCAGGAATAACATCTTTGGCGCGACCGCGTTTTCCTCGTTTGGGGCCTTTTGGATAGGTCTGGCCGCGTTCTTCTTCTTCAACTGGGCCGGCCTAATTCCCTCCGTACCTAAGGAAGGAGTGGCGATCGTGCTGATCGCCTGGGGTATTTACACGTTTTACTCCACGATTGCCTCCCTGCGCGAACCGAGAGCTATTACCTGGGTATTTATCACGCTGACTGTACTCTTCTTTCTGCTCGCCTGGGGTGAGTTTAACCCCACGGTCCAGCGGATAGCGGGTTACGAAGGGTTGCTCTGCGCGCTAATCGCGTGGTACTCTTCGGCCGGCGTGTTGATCAATTCAATGTTCGGAAAAAGCGTGCTCCCTCTGGGAGAGCGATAACAGGAAGTTGATGAGTACCACCTCCCGCGGGTCCGGACCGGGCCCGCGGTTTTTTATTTCCCGCTATCCCCCTATCAGCCATTCCGATAAAAGTAGACCCAGTTAGGTTGATATTTCCACCGTTTCTGGAACATAATTTGTCGGTTACGAACCTCGTATTCTGCCTGTCTTTTCTGTAGCTACATGGAATATTTCAACAAGAAGTGGGATGGTTTTACCATGTTTGACTCTATACTGCACGCGGTCGATTGGTTGTTTGGGGAGACGAACAAACAGAAGATCTCTAACCTACAGAAGTACGTGGAACAAGTCAACGGGTTCTCCTCGGAGACCTCGGACCTCTCGGACGAGGGACTGCGGGAGAAGACGGACGAATTCAGGCGGAGGCTCGAAGAGGGAGAGGAACTGGACGACCTGCTGCCGGAAGCCTTTGCCGTTGTCAGGGAGGTAGCTGAGCGGAAAACCGGCATGAGGCCCTATGACGTCCAGATCATCGGTGGGGTCACCCTGCATCAGAGGAACATCGCCGAAATGGCCACGGGTGAAGGTAAAACCCTCGTCGCGACCATGCCCGCCTATCTTAACGGGCTGGACGGACAGGTACATATTGCCACCGTAAACGACTACCTTGCTCGCCGTGACAGGGAATGGATGGGTCCGATATACGAATCCCTCGGACTTGACGTCTCCGTCATCCAGGAGGACATGGATATCCAGGCCCGCAAGGAGGCCTACGAGGCGGACGTAGTTTATGGTACCGCCTCCCAGTTTGGCTTCGACTACCTCCGGGACAACATGGTGGCCAGGAAGGACCAGAGGGTTGGTGCCAGGCGGGACTTTGCGGTCGTCGACGAGATTGATAGCATCCTCATCGACGAGGCCCGGACCCCGTTGATTATTTCCGGCTCGGCGGAGGAGTCGACCAAGCTGTACAAGAAGTTCGCCAACCTCGCCCGGAGGTTCCACAACGGGCGAGACTACGAAGTGGACGAGAAGAATCAGTCCGTTACCCTCCTCGATGAGGGGGCAAACCGCGCCGAAAGCTCTCTTAATATAGACGACCTCTACCTGCCCGAGAACATCACCATGCTCCATCACCTGAAGACAGCACTCAAGGCCAAGGAGTTCTTCAAGAAGGACGAGGATTACATCGTCAAGGAGGGTCGCGTTGTCCTCGTCGACGAGTTCACCGGGCGGTTGATGCCGGACAGGCGCTTGTCCGACGGACTCCATCAGGCCATCGAGGCGAAGGAAGGGATGATGATCCAGCGGGAGAACCAGACGCTGGCTCAGATTACCCTCCAGAACTTCTTCCTGCTGTACGACGGCCTGAGCGGGATGACGGGAACGGCCAAGACGGAGGAGGACGAGTTCGAGGAGATTTACGGGCTCGAGGTCGTAATTATTCCCACAAACAAGCCGCTGGACAGGGATAACAGGTCTGACGTCATTTTCAAATCGAAGGAGGCCAAGTATAACGCGATAGTCGACGAGGTCGAGGAACTCCATGAGAAGGGTCGGCCGGTACTCGTGGGGACTAACGCGATCGAGAAGTCCGAAAAGATGAGCCAGCTATTTAAGAAGAGGGGCCTCCCGCACGAGGTATTGAACGCAAAGAACCACGAGAAGGAAGCGGAGATAATCAAGGATGCCGGCCAGCCCGGCGGCATAACCATTGCGACGAACATGGCTGGTCGTGGTACGGACATCAAGCTTGGCGACGGGGTCAAAGAAGTCGGCGGCCTGCACGTTCTGGGGACTCAGAGACACGAGAGCAGACGGATTGACAACCAGCTTCGCGGTAGGGCCGGCCGTCAGGGAGACCCCGGGTCGTCGCAGTTCTATCTCTCCCTGGAGGACGACCTGTTGAGGGTATTCGGGGGCGAGAGGATCGATTCGATCATGGAAAGTGTCGGCCTTGACGAGGGAGAGGCGATCGAGCACCAGTTGTTGACCAAGGCGATAAGGAGGGCGCAGAAGAAGGTCGAGGGCCTTAACTACGAGCGCAGGAAGAACGTGTTGAAGTACGACCAGGTCCTGGCCAAGCAGAGGGAAGCGATTTACCGCCTGCGGGACAACTTCGTCCTGGCGGAGGACGAGGAGACGAGCTGGGACGAGATAGACGGATACGTCCGGCCTCTCCTTGAGGACTACGCCGAGGAGCTGGTCGAGGACTACGGGTTTGACGGGCAGGGCCGTGAAGGTGATCTGGAAGGTCTGATCCACGAACTGGCGGACTTCGACGGGTTTGACGAGTCGGACATGACGGAGTCCGAGGACGACCACCTCGGTTTCGTTACCGACTTGATCGTCGACAACTGGGAGGAGAAGCTCGAGTTCTTCGCGGAAGAGGAGAGGGTCCCTCCGGAACTGATCAAATCGGTTATAGTCAACATCATCGACCGCAAGTGGAGGGAGCACCTCTACCTGATTGACGACCTGAAGGCCGGAGTTGGCTGGTCTTCGTACGGAGGAAAGGACCCTTTGGTAGAGTTCAAGCGGGAGTCCTACCGTCTATTCCAGGACCTGGAGGCGGCTATAAGGAAGGAATTCGTCGAATTCCTCGTCAAGTCTAGGATCGAAGTCGAGCGCTCCCAAGGTCCGGTTAAGTCGGGCGTCTCTACCTCTAATCTGAACCTGTCTCACGCCGACGACACGACTGGTCTGCCGACGGGAGAAGATCAAGGGCGCAAGGCGAAAGGGGGCTCGCGTTCAAAATCAAACCCGCAGCAGAGGATCGCCGAGGAGGAACCGGGGAGAAATGACCCCTGCCCCTGTGGAAGCGGGAAGAAGTATAAGTATTGCTGTGGTGCCGATGACTAGGATAAGTAGAAAAATTCTACGTAGAAAAAGTACGCGTTTATCGAAGGTTTTTTGTTGACTTTTGTTTTCACGGTGTTATAATAATTTTGACTTATTCCGATCATTTTCCTAATTGAGGAGGTGCAAAATGACTACTGTAGAATTGACCTATCTCGTACTTGGATTCTTTTGGGCTTTCTGGGCAGCAGCTTTCATTAACTTTATGGGCTGTGGCCCCTACTGCTAGAAGTCGCACCGGGCTCATTTCATAATTTAAAATTGACATCACGATTGGAGCTTTAGCGTTTAACTTTAATATTGCGGCTTTAGGTGGGTGGTAACTTTGCACGACAAACGTTTGTTTTTCGTCGCCTTGCTGGTGGGGTTGATTCTCTCTACAGGAGCGTTTGCCCTGGCAAGTGACGAGATGTCCGACAAGTTGGCACGGGTGGTCAAGTACCAGCTTGGCCTCGAGTCGGACCTGTTTGAGGTAATTGAGACGGATTACCAGGACGAAACTCTAATCCTGATAGCTATTTACGGGTCCGAACGGGCACAAAACAGCTCTCTGGGGAACGACATTAAGGATGCACTGATGGAGTATAGGGACGAGAACCCCGTAGCCATCTCGGTGCTTTCGGAGAACAAGAATACAAAATTCCAGCCCTACGCCATAAGAGTCTTCCAGAACGGGGAAAAGTTATCCGTAAATAACGTGGTTGGGCTGACCGAGGGATTCGACTCCGGTAAGATGCCGGAGAAGGTCCCGATCGAAGAAAAGACGTTCTGGGGCAGCAAGGGCGTCGTTACGCTGGGAGATGACTTCTCTCCAAGCGCGCCCTTTAGCGTCCAGTACGGTACCCGGAGTGCGAGCTTCTCGGGGTTTTCGGGTGAAGGGGAGCCGCAGCAGGTAAGTAGCCCGCCGACCCCTTCAAGTGGTTCGGACGAGAGCGTAAATCCAAATACGAATCCTAACACTAACTCGGACACGGCACCTTCGAGTTCAAGCTCAGGTCCAAGCTCAGATGAAAGCGTGAATCCGAACACGCATCCCAACACGGATCAGGACATGGGAAATAGCGGCTCGAATGATTCTTCGAATTACTCTCCGGAGGGGAGAAGCTCCCAAGCCGGAGGCGGGATAACACTCCTCGGATTAGGTGGCGCGCTGCTGTTGATGACGTTATCCCTGTTGTAAATAGACGTTAGATTATCAGGATATAATAAAGGGCAGGAAGACCGTGTGTCTTCCTGCCCTTTACTTTTTGAACTACCGGTAAGAGAATAACCTATTCAGCGGAAAACTCTTCGTAATCGTCTTCTGACATAAGTTCTTCGAACTCTTTTTCGTTTTCCACGTCGAGCTCTACAAGCCAACCGTCTTTCCAGGGTGATTCGTTGATTAGTTCCGGTTCGCCTTCAAGCCTGTCGTTGACCTCCGTGACGGTCCCGGAAACGGGTGCCTTCACGTTAGATACCGATTTGACAGATTCCACCACTACCAGATCTTCTCCTTTGGAGAACTCCTCGCCCTCAGCGGGTAGCTCGACGAAAACGATGTCGCCCAGCTCCTTTTGTGCGTAATCAGTAATTCCAACTTTTGCCCTATGCCCAGTTTTCTCTACCCAATCGTGATCTTCTGTATATTTCAAATCTTTATTATTTGCCATAGTACCTCCTCTCGGATGATTGTATCTAATCGTGGTATGAGAATGCAAGATTAACGTACTTCCCGTGAGTTCACGGGTTGACGGGTTGATGAGTGAATGAGTTGTCTGGTTAATTGGTAACGGGTAATGAGTAATGGATAAGGGGTAAGGGGTTAATGTGTTAAAGAGTTAACGAGTTAATGGGGTCCAGGATGTAGGATCTAGGGTTTAGGGGTTAGGATTTGGGTTGGTCGGTGAGCGGACTTTGGTGTGGTAAGCGAGGTACCAGTTTTTAGGTGTCAGGATGTAGGATTTAGGTGTTAGGATTTAGGATGTGGGTTGGCCGGTGAGGGGGGATGGCGGGGTAATGAGGTACCCGGTACTAGCTATCAGGTATCAGTTTTTAGAGGCGATAGGCGGATGTTTACATCCGTTGTGGTGCTTGGTAGAAGGGTGAACCTGGTTAATTCGACATGTGTAACCTTTAACGGGTATAGCCACGGGTTCACCCGTGGGGTCATGTTTGGTATAAGGGTTAACCGAGTTGCTTTGGTATGTGCAACCTAGCCGTTCAGCTAGTCTGTACATACCGAAGAAACTACGCCAACATTATAGAACTCGTAGGACACCCCGGGTGAACCCGTGGCTATCTTCGATTACAAAACCAACTTCGTTGGAAAGTTAACGGAGAACGGAGAACGGATTTTGACTGCGGACTGCGGACTGCGAACATCGGACTAAAACTGTAAACCCGTGGCTATGGTCTAAAACAAAACGAACGATGTCTGATTTACGACCGCGGACTGCGGACCGGAAATCCTACAACTTGGTTACGCCGTTGCACGTACGAAATTCATTACGTATATTTATTCGGTGAAACCCTGATGGATTGCGTTATCTTAGCAGCAGGTGAAGGGACGAGAATGAAGTCACCCCGCCCCAAAGTTCTTCACGAGCTGGGCGGGGCCTCGATGATTGAGCATTTACTTGACGCAATTAATCCCTTAGAATTATCGCATATAACTCTAGTTGTAGGATATAAAGAGGGCTGGGTGCGGGAAGAGTTAAGTGATCGAGACGTGGATTTCGTAACTCAGGAGAAGCAACTGGGGACCGGTCACGCGCTCAAACAGGCCAGGGAACAAGTCGGTAGCGATCAGGTGCTCGTTCTCCCTGGCGATATACCTTTACTCAAGGCATCCTCACTTGAGAACTTTCTCAAACAATCACGGAAAAATGACGACGGCTTTTCTCTACTTACGGTTGACAGGGAAGACCCATCGGGATATGGGCGGATAATCAGGGGAGACGGAGATAGGATAAGAAGAATAGTTGAAGAGAAGGACGCTACGGAAGAGGAAAAGTCGATCAACGAAATAAATACGGGAATATATCTGTTTAACAACGATGATCTGCTCTGGGATGGACTTGAGGGACTGGAAAGCGACAACGCCCAGGGTGAGTTTTATCTGACCGACCTCGTTGAATACTACAACTCGCAGGGCAAACCGGTCACGGCGGCGAAGGTGGGTGAAGCCGAGGAGTTTCTTGGCGTAAATACTAAAGCCGACCTGGCCGAGGCATCGCGGATTTTACAGGAACGGAAAAAAAGCCCCTCGGATGAGGATCGGTCATCAGTATACAGTTAAAAAACACTACGCCGTGTAGAACGCGGGTATACAACAAGAGAGGGGGTCACGTTGGAGGACCTAAAAGTAATAACTGGTAACTCTAATCCGGAGTTAGCTGAGGAGATTGTCGCAAACCTGGGCAAAGAACTGACTGACGCTAAGGTGGGTAGGTTTCCTGACGGGGAGATTCAAGTCCACGTCAAGGAGACCGTCCGTGGGGCATACGTATTCATCGTGCAGTCGGTAGCTCCGCCGGTGAACGATAATCTCATGGAATTGCTGCTGTTGATCGACGCGTTGAAGCGGGCGTCGGCGAAACACATTGCCGCGGTTATCCCTTACTACGGATACGCCAGGCAGGACAGGAAGCAGACTGGAAGGGTACCGATAAGCGCCAAGCTCGTCGCGAATATGATCTCTACGGCCGGAGCCGACAGGGTTCTAACCGTGGACCTGCACGCCGGCCAGATTCAGGGTTTCTTTGACATACCGGTTGATAACCTGCGTGGAGACCCGTTCCTGGCGAACTATGTAGAGCAGAAGATATCCTCCTCCGAGGGTGTCGTCGTCAGCCCTGACGTCGGTGGAGCGAAGAGGGCGAGGAAGGTATCCTCCAAGCTGAATATGCCCCTGGCCATCGTGGAGAAGAAGAGGGACGCGCAGAACGGCAACGTGGAAGTGTTAAACCTAATCGGAGATGTTGATTGTAAGAGGTGTCTGATCGTGGACGACATAGTGAGTACGGCAGGAACGCTTACCGAGGTAGCTGGAATACTGAAGGAGCGCGGCTGCAAGAACGTCGAGTCCATTTGTACTCACGGGGTGTTTTCCGGCGAGGCGCTGTGGCGGATCGAGAAGTCCCCGATCAAAGCAGTTACGGTTACTAATACGATACACAATGAGGAAGCGCGGGAGAAGGATTTTATTAACTACATATCCGTGGGCAACTTGTTTGCCAATACAATCAAGCGGATTTACAAGGAAAAATCCGTGTCCACGCTCTTTCCTCATTCTTGATAGGAACGAACCTGATAACGAAAACAAAAAGGTGATATAAATGAGAAATCTAGAAGCTACGAGAAGAGACTCGGACAAGAACCCCAATTCCCTCAGGTACGAGGGTAAGTTGCCGGCCGTGTTGTATGGTCCGGACCGGGATACGGTCAGTCTCACCATTGATAAGAAAGAGCTTTCGGAGTTGATGAAGGAAATAACGAGGAGTACCAGGCTGGATCTCGAACTGGAAGAAGATAGCCACAAGGTGTTTCTCAAGGATATACAGTACGATCATTTGACGGACAAGCCGGTTCACGTGGACTTTTACGAGGTATCCGACGACCACGAAGTAGAGATGGAGATACCCATCGTTACCGTGGGGACGCCGGAAGGTGTCACCTCGGGCGGTATTCTGGACACGCTCATGGAAACCATCACCGTCAGAGGAAAGGCCGAGGACGTTCCGGAGATCATCCGACTGGACGTGGAAGAGCTCCAGATCGGGGATTCCATCCACGTGTCGGACCTGGACCTGGGAGGTCTGAAACCGCAGACCCCACAGGATAGAGCTGTATTGTCCATCCTGTCACCCAGGAAGGAAATCAAGATCGACCTCACTGAGCCCACCATCGGCGAGGAACTACTTGCCGAGGAAGAGGAACTCGAGGAAGCAGCGGAAGAGCTAGAAGAGGGAGAGGAACTCGAGGAAGGAGAAGGCGAAGAAGAGGGCGGAGAAGGCGAAGAAGAAGAGGAGGAAGCAGCGGAAGAGGCGGAATAACCTCAGTTACGCGGGAAGACATTTTATCTACTAATAGTGAGGTAGGATATTTTGAAATTAATTATCTATGTTAGATATAATCTGTTGAGAGGACTAGGCTGGGAGGTGAGCTAGATGAGTAACATGTACAAGAAGTTTTCTAAAAAGTCGATGGAAATCATGGCTACTGCGTATGACGAAGCAGAAAAGCTGAACGACAACGCGGTTTCAGTTGAGCACCTCTTATTAGCTTTACTAAAAGCAAAAAACACCAGAGTATATAAATTTCTTAAAGATAACGGGTTATCCTACCACCACGTATTGCGGGTGGTGAAAAGGAACGAAGAAGAGGAACTTTCCCTGCCCCTGCAGGGCGAGCTCGAACCCACGTCTAAGCTTAAGAAGATAATGAAGATCGGCTACGACGAAGCGAGGGCAAGCCAGGGGGACAACAAGATAGAGCCAGCTCACCTTCTGATCAGCATTTTGGAAGAAGGCAATGGGATAGCTTCATCAGTTATAAATCAGTTTGGAATTACCACGAGGAAGGCGAGAGCCTACTTCTCCATGGTGCACAAAGGAGAGAGCAAACAGGGTATGGAGTTGAAACTGCAGTCGACCGAAGGGAGTAAGTCGGAGAACGGCGTGCTTGAAGAGTTCGGACGCAACCTGATTGAAGAAGCGAGAAATGGAGAGTTGGACCCGGTGATCGGGCGAGAGGACGAGATAAAAAGGGTCGTGCAGACTTTGACTCGAAGGAAGAAGAACAACCCGGTCCTCATCGGCGAGGCCGGAGTGGGAAAGACGGCGATAGTTGAGGGCCTCTCCCAGAAGATCGCCAACAGGGAAGTTCCCGGGATCCTGACCGACAAGAAGATATTCGAGGTCGACATGGCGGCGATGGTCGCTGGGACCAAGTACCGTGGGGAGTTCGAGCAGCGGCTAAAGGCGCTCATTAACGAGGTCACCTCGAGGAAAAACGTCATCCTGTTCATAGATGAGTTGAGCACGGTAGTCGGGGCCGGTGGGGCGGAAGGTGCGATCGACGCATCGTCCATCCTCAAACCGCCTCTTGCCTCCGGAGCGATACAGAGCATAGGGACGGCGACGGTGGACGACTACAGGAAGTCGGTGGAGAAGGACCCCGCGCTGAAACGGAGATTTAAGACGATAATGGTCGAGGAACCGACCATCGACCACACGATAGAAATTCTCAGGGGTCTGCGGAGTAGATACGAGACCCACCATAACGTAAAGATAACCGACGAGGCCATCGAACAGGCGACCAGGCTGAGCGATAGATACGTAACCGGGCAATTCCTGCCCGACAAGGCCATCGATCTCGTGGACGAGACTTCGGCCAAGGTCCGTCTCGATAACTTCAACCTTCCTCCCCAGCTCAGGGAGATCTCCAGGGAGAAGATTACCATCCAAAACAGGGAAGAAAAGGCTACTGAGGAAGGAGATTACGAGCTAGCTGCCGACCTGAGGGACAAACGTGAGGAACTTTCCGACGAACTGGAAAACCTCAAGAGCGAAGGATCCGAGTCCCACAACGGCGACAGCACGGTCGAGGGCAAGGACATCGCCGAAATGGTCTCCTCCTGGACCGGTGTTCCTGTCGGCAGGCTACAGAAGGAAGAGAGGAAGCGGATGGTCGACATGGAAAAGGAGATACACAAACGCCTGATCGGCCAGAACGAGGCCGTCAACGCCATCTCGCAGTCGCTGCGCAGGGCATACGCGGGCGTGAAGGACCCGGACCGGCCGATTGGCTCGTTCATGTTCCTCGGGCCCACCGGCGTGGGCAAGACGGAGCTCAGTAAAACGCTGGCGGAATTTCTCTTCGGAGATGAGGAAGCCCTAATCCGGGTCGATATGTCCGAGTACATGGAGAAGTTCAACGTCTCGCGTTTGACAGGTGCACCTCCGGGATACGTCGGATACGAAGAAGCGGGAAAGCTTACCGAGGCCGTTAGACACAGGCCACACTCCGTTATCCTGTTTGACGAGATCGAGAAGGCCCACAGCGACGTCTTCAACATCCTCCTCCAGGTGATGGAGGATGGAATCCTCACCGACTCCCAGGGAAGAAAGATAAACTTCCGGAATACGGTGATGATCATGACCTCGAACCTAGGTGGAAAACTGATCACCGACAAGTCTCAGCTGGGGTTTGGGTCCAAGGAGATCGACTCCAAGGAGTCCTACGAGGAGATGAAGAAGCTCGTCATGGACAAGGTCAAGAATGAGTTCAGGCCCGAGTTCATCAACCGATTGGACGACCTCGTCGTCTTCCACCAGCTTACCGAGGACGAACTCTATCAAATTGCAGACCTCATGCTCGATCAGTTGAGGGCACGCCTGATAGAGAAACATGGACTGGGTCTGGAGCTAACCGGACCGGCCAAGGATATCCTCGTAGAAGAGGGCTACGATCCCAAGTACGGCGCGAGACCTATGCGACGGGCGATAGAGAACTTGATCGAAAACAAGATCTCTGACCGTCTGCTCCAGGATGACTTTGCTGGCGACGAGGTCATCGAGGTCCACGCTAGAGATGACGATATTGTATTAGAGGGGGTAAGTACCAAGAGTACCGTTGGCGTTGGGGATTGATAATGAATGGCCTATAAATGCACAAATTGTGGGTTCACCTCCGTCGAGTGGCTAGGCCGTTGTCCCCAGTGCGGCGAATGGGATACGTTTGCTAGAGCAACACCGACAGACAATGACAAAGCCCCGGATGAACCCGAAGAGGTCGCTGACGAGAAGCCCAGGCCTCTCTCGGAGGTCTCTTTCGACCGTCAGGAGAGGCTGAGTACTCAGATTGGCGAGCTTGACCGAGTCCTCGGTGGAGGCCTTATCCCCGGGTCCGTAGTTTTGCTCGGTGGCGAGCCCGGAATCGGCAAGTCGACTCTCCTGTTACAGGTCGCGGAGAACCTGGCCGCAGAAGGTCAGGTTCTTTACATAACCGGCGAGGAATCGGCTCGCCAGGTGAAGATGCGGGCAAGACGCCTGGGCTTGTCTTCTGACGACTTGATGGTCTACAGCGGGATTAGTCTGGAGAAGTCAATCAAACACCTCATAGAAATAGATCCCGTTTGCGTTGTCGTAGACTCCATTCAATCGATCCGGAGCCTGGGGGGTTCAACCCTGGGCAGCACCAAGCAGGTCAGAGAGCTCGGTCAGAGGTTTACCAGGGCCGCCAAGAGCAGGGAAATCACGACACTGTTAATCGGTCACGTTACCAAGTCGGGGGAGTTTTCCGGACCGAAGACGATAGAGCACCTCGTGGACGTGACGATCTACTTCGAGGGTAAGCGGGACAGCAACCTGCGTACCTTGCGCCCCGCCAAGAATCGGTTTGGCTCTACCCGGTCACTGGGGCTCTTTCAGATGAAGGAAAAAGGTCTGGAGGAGATACTGAACCCGTCGAGGTTCTTCTCCACCAACTCCAACCACGAAAACCAGCCCGGCAACGTGACCGTCTGCAGTATGGAGGGGACCCGGCCTATTCTCGTTGAGATTCAGGCCCTGGTAACTAAGGCCAGTTATGGCGGTAGCCCCCAGCGCCGGACGACTGGCCTCGATTACAACAGGGTCTCCCTTCTTTTTGCCGTTTTGAGCAAGCGGAATCACCTAAACCTGGAGGAGTTTGACATATATCTCAACGTGGTCGGTGGTTTTAGGGTAAGTGAGACCGCCGCCGACCTGGGGATCCTGACCGCCGTGCTCTCAAGCTTTTACGACGTAAAGATTCCGAAGGAGACCGTAATTATTGGTGAGGTTGGGTTAAGCGGGGAAGTGAGGGCCGTGAAGAACCTCAAGGACAGGATCTCCGAGACGGAAAAGCTCGGCTACCGCACTCTTTTCGTTCCCGCAAACAACCAGGGGTTAAATGGAACCGAACTCTCCCTTAACCTGGAAAAAGTAAAGGATATATCTGATACCTTCTCTCGTCTGAAACTGGAGGTCTAAACATGGGATTTGCAACAATAGAAGAACTCTTACGGGAGGTGGCACCCGGGACCACCTTCCGCGACGCGCTTGATAGGATTGTCGAACAGGGACACGGAGGCCTGATCGTAATCTCGGAACTGGAAGAGGTCGAGGAGATAATTACCTCTGGGTTTAAGTTGGACGCGAGGCTAACCGCGCAACGTTTAAGTGAGCTGTCGAAGATGGACGGGGCCATCGTCGTCGGGTCAAACCTGGCCAAGATTACTTACGCAAACGCTCATCTCGCCCCCGATCCCACCATAGAAAGCCTGGAGACGGGGACGAGGCACAAGGCCGCAGAACAGACTGCGAAGCAGTTGAAGTTGCCCGTAATCGCTATATCGGAGCGCAGAAACAGGATCACCGCGTACTTTGAGGAAGAGCGGTATATCCTTCGGGAGATCGCGACGATAATGTCGAAGGTAAACCAGGCACTCCTTATCATGGAGCAGTACCGGGGTAACTACGACGACGACCTTCAGGAACTTACCGCCCTGGAGCTGGACGGAAACGTCCTGCCGTACCACGTAGTCAACCCGATCACGACAATCGGCCAGATGTTGACGTTAAAGAAGGAGATAAACAGGATGTTCCTCGAACTGGGCGAGGAAAAGACCCTGCCCAGCAGGCAACTGGGTAACATGATCTCGGGGATCGAGGAGGACCTGGAGTTCATTATCAAGGACTTCCGCCGTGACCCCGAGGGTGACGTCGACAAACTGATGAAGGAGATAATCGACCTCTGTTCCGAGACCCCGCCCTCGACGAAAAAGCTCATGGCCCTGCTGGGATACGAGGAAGAGAATTTGGACGAGTTCCTCCAGTCTCGAGGGTATAGGGTCTTGCACAAGATACCGAGATTGCCACACGTCGTCATCGCACGAATTGTTGATAAGTTTGGGGCCCTGGAGAACATTTTGCAAGCGCGCCAGGATGACTTGCAGGACGTCAAGGGAGTTGCCGAGACCAGATCGAATACGATCAAGGCGGGACTCCAGAGGTTGGAGAACAGAATAACAATTATGGAGGATCTAGAAAGTTGATTAAGAACGACCATTTGACTGAATCAGGGAGCTGGCTGAGAGAGCTAGTGGAAAAGGGACCTGAAGTGGGTATGGTGCTCGGGTCGGGCCTGTCCGATAGTCTCGACTCGCTGGATAACCCTCTGGAGATCAACTGGAAGGACGTCCCCGGTTTCCCGACTCCAACGGTCAAGGGACATAAGGGAAAGTTGCTCTTCGGCGAGATTGCCGGGAAGAACGTCATGGTCCAGCAGGGAAGGCTGCACTGGTACGAGGGCAAGAACTGGGAAGAGGTAATCTTTCCCATCAGGCTGCAGAAGCTAATGGGCGTGGAACAGTTGATCATTACGAACGCCGCCGGAGGGATAAATAAGGACCTGGAACCTGGTGATCTGGTAACCATCACCGATCACATAAACTTTTCCGGAGACAACCCGCTCCGGGGCAAAAACGACAAGCGGTTTGGCGTAAGGTTTCCCGATCTGACAGACGCCTACACAGCGGACCTGAGGGAGACGGCCATGGAGGCCGGCTACAAACTCGGCGTGGAACTGGAAGAAGGTGTCTACGTTATGACGACGGGTCCCAGCTACGAAACGCCGGCAGAGATCCGCGCCTTAAGGACCCTTGGCGCCGACCTGGTAGGAATGTCGACCGTACCTGAAGTGATAACTGCTTGCCACGCGGGAATGGACGTGCTGGCGATCTCCTGCGTAACGAACAAGGCGGCGGGGATGCAGGACCAGCTAACCCACGAAGAGGTTATGGAAGTAACGGCGGAGACGAACGAGATACTGGGACGGTTGATCGAGGAGATCGTGGGGTTGATGGGTTAATGAGTTAAAGAGTTGACGGGTTAATGGGTTAATGGGGTACCCGGTACTCGGTATCCGGTATCAGTTACTCCGGTATGTGTAACCTTTAACGGGCATAGCCACGGGTTTACCCGTGTCTATCGATGGATACAATAGGAACTTCCCTTGTGAATAACTACAAACTACGCACCACAAGCTACAAACTGATCATGGATGACCACTTACCTCCAATACCCAACACCCAATCCCCAACACCCAGGAGCCCGACTGCGGACTGCGGACTGAGAATCCTCACCGCGTGGCCCGGCGGTAACTCCCCATTTCTCTGTACTTTTTCCGCCGCGCCTCGATGAGTTCCTTTTCGTTTAAGTCGGAGAGTTCACTTAGGTTCTTCTTCAGGGACTTGTCCAGGTTCTCTGCCGCGGTGCCAAACTCCTTATGCGCTCCTGGCCCCTCTTCGATGACCTCGTCGACGACGCCGAGTTCCTCCGCGTGGCCGGCTGTCAACTTCAGCGCTCTGGCGGCCTCGTCGGCGTTTTCACGGTCGTTCCAGAGTATCGCGGCGCATCCCTCCGGTGAGATGACCGAATATATCGAGTTTTCCAGCATTACTACCCGGTCGGCTACTCCAATCGCCACCGCACCTCCGCTACCGCCTTCACCGATGACCGCGGCTATAGTAGGGACCTTGATGGTGATCATTCTGGAAATGCTCTGGGCGATCATCCCGCCGATATTGTTCTCTTCTGCCTCTTTCCCCGGGTAAGCTCCTGGCGTATCGATAAGTGATAAGATAGGGAAGTCGAACTTTTCGGCCAGGGCCATTAACCGCTGGGCCTTCCTGTAGCCCTCTGATTTCATCATCCCGAAGTTGGTTTCCTGAGACTCGGAGGCGTTACCGCCCTTGCTTTGGGCAATGACTATCACAGTACGTCCATCGTATTTGGCCAGTCCGCCGGTAAGTGCCTTGTCGTCGCCTAACAGGCGGTCTCCGTGTAGTGGATAGAAGTCTTCCGTTAGCGCGTCGATGTAAGCGCGGGCATCGGGTCGATCGGGGTGCCTGGCCAGCTTAACGATGTCCCACTCGTCCAGCTTCTCCTTTGCGCTCTTCTGCCTCTCCGTCAACTTATCGGACAGCTTGTCTATCTCGTCCGAGAGGTCGAGGCCGTTCTTGGAGTTGAGCTGTTTTAATTGCTCTATCTGGTTCTCTAACTCTTCTAACGTCTTTTTCTCGCTCATTTTCTTTAGAAGAACTCCAGGACCTTTGCCAGTTCGGACCGCAGGTTATCTCTGTCGACGACCGCGTCAACTATTCCCTGTTCGTAGGCGAAGTCACTCGATTGGAAGTTAGCCGGTAGTTCTTCTCCTATCGTCTCCTCGATAACCTTACGCCCAGCGAACCCGATAAGGGCTCCCTTTTCCGCCAGGGTAATGTCTCCCAGGCTGGCTATGCTTGCCTCCACTCCTGCCGTAGTTGGATACGTCATCACGGATATGAACGGTAACTGTTTTTCCGTCAGGATCTCCCTCGTCGATGTCGTCTTGACCATCTGCATCAACGAGAGTAGCCCTTCCTGCATCCGCGCGCCTCCTGAAGATGAGATGAGGACGAACGGCAACTCTTCCTCCGCCGCCAACTCTATCCCGCTGGCGATCTGTTCCCCGACGACCGAGCCCATCGACCCCCCGATGAACCTGAAGTCCATTACCGCGATTACCAGAGGGTGTTCGTCTACTTCGCCCTTGCCCACGATAATGGAGTCGAACATTTCAGTTTCCTTCTGTGCCTCTTCCAGACGCTCTTTGTAGGTCTTTAGGTCGGTAAACTCGAGCGGGTCGTCTGACTCTATCCTCTTCGTCTCGTCCACGAACGATTCTGTGTCGATCAACGTCTTGATCCTTTCCTTAGCGGTGAGGAAGAAGTAAGCCCCGCAGTTTGGGCAGATATGGTTGTTCTCCTGCAGTTTCTTTTTAAATATCAGTTTGCCACAGGACTTGCACTTGACCCAGAGGGCCTCGTCCTTTTCCTGTTTTTCGTCAAAGTCTACCTTTAAGTACTCTTCATCTCTGAATAATGGCATGGTTACTCCTCACCTGTTAACTCCTCTCCAGTTTTATTGTCCAGGAATTTTGCCGGGATTACAATACCCATAGATAGCGTGAGACGGAGTCCCTCCTCGATTGTAAGGCCGAGATAGTGCAAGTCTTCTTTGGGAACGATGATCATCATCCCGCTTAACGGGTTGGGAGTGGTAAAGATAAATACCGCTACGACGTCTTTCCCGATTATATCTTCTAGCTTGCCGAGGTAGTTGTTGGTCACGAACCCGATGGCATAGGTACCCTTCCTCGGGTACTCCAGCATGACCACGTCCCTAAACGTAGAGGAGTTGCGGCTGAGTATGGAATTTATCACCTGCTTTACCGTAACGTACATCTTGTTAACGATCGGGGTAGAGCCCATTAACCTGTCAACAAGGGCGTAAACACGCCGACCGATGTATATCCTGGTGATTATCCCAATTAAGAGCACCAGCAGGAAGGTCAATATCGCGCCGATGCCGGGAAACCACTCCTGGCCGATGGTCATCATCAAGAAGTTGCTGATCAACTTGCCAAAGTCCGAATTCCTCCCGGTGAAGTTTATGATCATGCGGTATATTAGCCATAATATGTAAAACGTTAACCCCACGGGGAGGATGACCAGCAGGCCGTTTATAAAGCTGTTTTTTATGTAACCAAGTATTTTACGCATGTTAGTAGAGGTCATTTCTATAATCTAAATATTATTATCTGACCGGCGGTTTGTCTAATGGTTCTTGTCCGAGGTCCGGGTTGATGGGGTAATGAGTTAACGGGTTCACTGGTTAATTGGTTAATTAGGTAACGGGTAGTGAGGTACCAGGTAACAGGTACCAGTTTCAGGATTTAGGATCTAGGATTTAGGGGTTAGGATTTGGGTTGGTCGGTGAGCGGACTTTGGTGTGGTAAGCGAGGTACCAGTTTTTAGGTGTCAGGATGTAGGATTTAGGTGTTAGGATTTAGGATGTGGGTTGGCCGGTGAGCGGGGGTTGGCGGGGTAATGAGGTACCCGGTACTAGCTATCAGGTATCCGTTTTTTAGGCGATAGGCGGAGGTTTACCTCCGTTGTAATGCTTGGTATAAGGGTTCACCGAGTTGATTCGGTATGTGCAGACTAGCAGTTCACCTTGACTCGCGACACGGGACACATGACGCCCGATGCTTAATCGACTTCGGGCATCGGAGATCGGACGAAGGCGGTAAACCCGTGGCTATGTTCTAAAACAGAACCAACGCTGTTTGGTTTTTGACTGCGGACCGCGGGACATTGGATAGACAGCGATCGTGAATTATAATCAAGCATATGAGAAGAGTTAACTGGACTATTACAGAGCGACAACACAAAGAACTACAACGTCTTTCCCGCGCGACGGGGCTTTCCATTTCCGAACTCGTCCGCCGGTCTCTGGATAAGTATCTGGGGTTGGTCGGCGAGGAGCCACTGCGTAATATTGGGGACGAGGAAGAAGATAAAGAAGAGTAGTATAGGAGGTTAAGATTTTTAACGTAGCTTCAGAACAGGATATTAAGGACGGTAAAATTACGGACGTTTACTTCGAACGCACCAAGGAGATACTCCAGAAAAAGGGAGTCGACAAGAAGGTCAAGATGGAAATCAGGACCAAGTCGGTCCCAGGCGATGTACCTGGCGTCTTTGCTGGGCTGGATGAAACCCTGAAGTTACTGAAAGGGACTGATACCACCGTTTGGTCGCTACCCGAGGGTAGCCTGTTCGCCCCTTACGAACCCGTGATGACCCTCGAAGGACGCTACAGGGACTTTTCTACTCTGGAGACCCCTCTGTTGGGCTTTTTGTGCCAGGCCAGTGGGATCGCCACCAAGGCAAGGGTAGTCAAGGACGCCGCGGGGGAAAAGCCGGTCTTTCACTTTGGATCGCGGCGAATGCATCCGGCCATATCACCGATGATTGGACGGAGCGCGTTCATCGGGGGCTGCGATGGAGTTGCGGTTTCGAAGACGGCGGAGACCCTTGGTATAGAACCGGTCGGCACAATTCCCCACGCGCTTATCCTGTTGCTAGAGGACTCAACCACGGCCACGGGCATGTTCGAGGAGATCTTCGGGGATTCGGTGAACACCGTCGCCCTTGTCGACACGTTTGGTGACGAGAAATTTGAAGCGCTGGAAAACGCTGACCTCATCGAAGGCTTAAATGCCGTCAGGCTTGACACCCCTTCCTCGCGTAGGGGAGATATGCTGCAGATCGCGAAAGAGGTCAGGTGGGAACTTGACCTCCACGGCTTTGAGGACGTCGGGATATTCATCTCCGGTGGCCTGGACGAGGAGTCCATTCCCCCGCTAAACGAGGTCGCGGATGCTTACGGCGTGGGGACATCCATATCGAACGCGCCCGTAGTTGACTACTCGCTTGATATAGTCGAGATCGACGGCGAGCCCATGGCCAAGCGGGGAAAACTTTCGGGAGCAAAGCAGCTGTTCGTCTGTGATTCCTGCGGTGAGAGAAAGATAGCGCCCTGGGTGGTCAAGGAGATGTCATGTCCACGGTGCCAGAAGCGGATGGGCAAGAGACTGGTCAAGATGATTGATGATGGTGAAGTCCTCGTTGACGACCGCGACCCGAAGGAAATCCGGGAGTACTCGCTGGAGCAGACGCTGCGAATTCCGGGCACGGAAGGGACGTAATGGGTTAATGGGGAATTCGTGACGCGGTATTTTGACGCAATAGGTTCACAGCCCCTTCATACTATATTCACATCTTCTATTTACCATAATAGACGTAGCGTTGAATTTCCAACTACGATGTCGAACAATTACTCCAACGAGGTGATATTGTTGAATTTCACTAAGAAGAGTCTGTTAGTTACTTTGTTAATTTCACTTTTGGTTCTTTCTTCTCTCGCGGTAACCGCCCAGGAGACTTCATCAGAGACTCAGTCATCTGAACCGACTATAGTAGCGACTGTGAACGGGGAGAACGTAACCCAGGAGCAGCTTTCTTCAGCGGCTCAGGTATACCCTATAATCATGACCCTGTCCCAACAGTACAGGAGTTTCGCCCAGTTCTTGATTTCCAGTGAGGCCGGCAGCGAGTTCCTCTCTGAGTACCGCAAATACGTATTGGACCAGTTGATCGATCAGAGACTCAAGCAGCAGAAGATCGAAGAGATGGGGGTCACAGTTTCTGACGAGGAGGTCCAGGCCGAAATAGACAACATCATCGATAACAACGATCAATTTGATGACGAGAAGGCACTCGAGGACTACCTGAAGAACGACCAGAACATGAGCATGGAGGACCTGAAGTCGATGATCCGGGAGAACGTCAGGTCCCAGAAACTGACAGAAGAGGTCACCAGCGGCGTAAGCGTCAGCGAGGAAGAGGTCAAGGCTTATTACGAGAGCAACAAGCAGAATTACACGGACGACGAAGGTAACGTAAAACCGTTCGAGGAAGTTAAGGGTCAGATCGAGAGCAACCTGCTGAGCCAGAAGGAGCAAGAGGTTTACAATCGGTGGATGGAACAGGTAAGGGAAGACGCGGACGTCGAGAAGAACGAGGAGAACCTTTAGCTCTAGACTCTAGACTTTTTACCTAATCTTGTACAAGTAACAGGGGGCGCGGAATAGCTATTCTCCGCGCCCCCTATATATTTACCACGTAAGGGGGTTTTAATCGATAAACTTCTCTTTGTAGAGTTCCTGAGCGTGGATTATCGACCGTTTGGCCTCCTCTCTGCCCGACCATCCCAGGGTCTCAACTTCCTTGTCGCCCTCGAGTTCCTTGTACACTTCAAACATGTGAGATATCTCGTTTAGAATGTGGCTGGGGACGTCGTCTATGTCTACGTAGCCCTCGTAACGGGGGTCGTTCAACGGGACGGCGAGAATCTTGTCGTCCCTCTTTCCCGTGTCGAGCATTCCCATAATTCCTATCGGCCTGACCTTCATAATGCAGCCGGGAAAGGTCGGGTTTGTGACCAGGACGAGTACGTCTGCGGGATCGCCATCTTCGTCGTAAGTCCTAGGCACGAAGCCGTAATCGCCTGGGTAGTGAACTGCCGTATGTAGTACCCTATCGAGGACGATCTCGCCAATGTCCACGTCGTACTCGTACTTGTTTTCGTTGCGCTTTGGGTTTTCGATTACTGCATGTATTATCCGAGGAGAATCGGGACCCGTCTCCAGGTCCCTCCACTTGTCAGTCATGGTTACCTCCTTCCAAGTTGCTGTCTTTTTATCTTTCTTTCGGGATGAATTATTGTGCTAGATTATTCTTAGCAATCGTTTGATGATTTGCAAGGAATCTCAACCCCTGGGTCTTCTTTTATAACAAACCAGATTACATCAGATAATTGTTTTTTCTACAAGCCCCGTCCCTTGGGGCGGAGTTCTTAACTTTTTCCTCCAGGGACGCTTTTATCATTGCCTCAACTAGTTCCTCGAAGTCGATACCGGCGTAGTTTGCGGCAAACGGCAAGTCGCTTTTGTTTGTCATGCCGGGGAGGGTGTTTACCTCCAAGGCGAAGGCCTCTCCCGACCTGTCGACCCGGAAGTCAACGCGGCTGTAGCCACTGCACGTATGGGCGCGGTGGGCCCTTAGTGCCATATCCTTAACTCTTTCAGTTATCTCCTTATTCAGCCTGGCCGGGACGATGAACTCAGTCTCGTCGTGTTCGTACTTTGCCTCGTAACTAAAGAACCTGTCGTGTTTTACGTTTAGCTCGACTACCGGGAGGGCGATCAGTTCTCCCTCGTATTTCAGCACGCCCGCGGTAATCTCTTTTCCCCGTATGTACTCCTCCACGAAGATATCTCCATACCGCCCCTGAACCTCGATCAAAGAATCCATAAGGTCTTCCTCGGTGTCCACTACCCTTATCCCCCTGCTCGATCCCTCGTGAACTGGTTTTAGCATTAGGGGGTAGTCAAAGTTTTCACTGATAACCGTCGGGTCGAACTCCTCCGCGGGTTCCACGATTTGGAGATAGCGTGGTACCTTGATATCCGCGCGCTCGAACGCCTGTTTCGACCTGATCTTGTCCATCGCCAGCGCGCTGCCGTACGGCCCGGTGCCCGTGTAAGGGATTTTCAACGTCTCCAGCAGGGTCTGGACGGCCCCGTTTTCACCAATTCCTCCGTGGAGGCAGTTGAACACCAGGTCGACTCCGGTTATGAGATCGAGGACCTCGTCCGGTTCAGAAAACTCGCCATCGATGGGGTTGTAGTTGTTGTCTCCGCTTGCGATTGCTTCGTAGACGTTGTTTCCGCTCCGGAGCGATACCTCTCTCTCAGATGAATTTCCACCCCTAAGCACGCAGATGTCGAGTTGGTTCTCTGTTTTCAACGTGGTTCTCTCCCGAATCTTATGTTAATCTCATTTTACAGTTGCAGGTAGCGTGAATACAATGACAGGTGTCTACGGTCGACGTTGCTTCCGCGTATGTGTCTACGGGTTAATGGGTTAATGTGTGAATGAGTTAAAGAGTTAATGGGTTGATTGGTTGATTTGTTAATTGGTGAACTGGTTAATTGGGTGTCAGGATCTAGGATCTAGGATCTAGGGGTCAGGATTTGGGTTGGCGGGTGAGCGGGAGTTGGCGGGGTGAAAGAGGTATCCGGTACTCGGTATCAGGTACCAGTTTTTCGTGGTCAGGACTTAGGATTCAGGATCTAGGATTTAGGGATGGCGGGTGAGCGGGCGTTGGCACGGTTAGCGAGGTAGGAGGATGTAGGATTTGGGGGTTGTGATTAAGTAAGTGGTTAATGGGTTAAAGAGTTATTGAGTTGACAGATTAATGGGGTCTTGGCTGATATGT
>JAGYME010000026.1 GCA_018400715.1 Candidatus Bipolaricaulota bacterium | reverse complement strand
CCGATGCTTCCTCTGTGTTATTATCATTATTTTTGGCATAGTAACTAACACCTACTTCGAACGAGGTCAAGGCAACAATATCCACGTCAAATTGTCCAATAAAATCAACTACGCCACTTTCGTCACCTATCATATCAGCAAGGGCGACGTCCACGCCTGTATCGTCATTTTGAGCTATATCCAATGATTCAAGAGTACTATTGCTCACACTAAGGTCAAGAACTTCATCAAAGTTTATCTCTGCTAATGCATAGTCTGCCTCATCCGCCAAACCGACTACCGAAAAAACGAGAACTGCACTCAAAAGTCCTACTAAAAGTATACTGAGCCTCTTCATCAGAAGCACCTCCTAAGGTGTATTGTGTTATTGTTGTCGTGTGAAGCATCCAGTAGTTCAGCCACCTTGAGAAGGTAGCCCGGCGATCCATCCTGGTTTATTGGGTTTATGGAGTTCTTTGAGTTCGTCGTGTTCTCGTATTCGTTTCTCATCAACCCATTAACCCTTAACCCATTAACCCGGATGCACCCGTGGCTTTGCGCCCCGCTCTTGCGAGTGGTTTGCTTTTTCACTGGCCCTAAGGTCGTAACTTTGCGCCCCGCCTTCTCAGACGGTTTGCCTTTATTAGATGCTTCTTTTACGAGGCTATTTTCTTTCAAAGATCGATTGAAAAGATTAAGAAAAATTTATCCTTGTTCCTCGGGCTTTACTTTCCCGTCAACTCCAGCAGTCATCACTTCAAAGACCAAAAACCGCTTAACTTAACAATTTCATCCCTTTCTTGCCACGGCCAAAGAACCACTAGTTAGTGTTCTGTATACTCAGGGCCCGGTCGAGGTCGATTTCCGTCACGTAGTTCTCTTCCAGGAGGATTTCGCCAAACATCTTGTCGTCTTCTTTCTGCCTGTCGAGACATCTCTGGATTTCGTCATCGTTTAGCACTCCCATATCTCGGAGAATTTCCCCAACGCGGTTCTCTGCTTCGAAGTATCCCTCCAGAATTGTAAGAAGACAAGCGCTCTTGCTTTTTCTCTCCCGTTTGGCCTTCTCTTCTAGCTTATCAATTAAGTATTCGTCGTCCTCTCGGTAGTAAATCGTAGTTTGCATTCAATTCCTCCAGCGCAAATCCAATACGAAAAACTTTCCTGGCCTCACAGAATGTGTAGTCGGTGTAAAACAATAAGATTGGGAAAACGAGAAGTAATCGGGGTCAGTATTCCCTGAAAAACTTCTGTTATTAAGGAATGAAGCCAAGGCCCTCACCTTTAGTTATAGTAATTTAGCCCTGGCAGTCAGGCTGTCCTTTTTCGGAGGACCCTTGACTTTGCGTCGCTACGTTACCGTAACTTTGCCTTTTCAAGTATCTGGATTATATAGCAAAACATTTTATCTGTCAAGGAGAATATAGTAAAACATTTTTTGTTACACCGTTCTATAATTTCTTATACTAGTAAATAATATATACAAGTTTATTCAATTATAGTTATCAGGGGCATATTAATTATGATCCTCCAAACAACAATAATTGAGTGATTTCAAAAGCAAAACAATTTGTCCATGGAGAAGTGAAAATATCTTTAATTGCTTTTGCTCAACGGTCCTACCCTTTCATCGCCTTTCCTCAGTTTAAGGAATTATCGCATTTTCTTCACAAATTATTCATACACCATCATTAATATTGGGTTAACGTAGATGAAGATAGTGAAGTCGGAGTCATAACCATAAGAGAGAAGATAACGGGCGCGAATAAGCGAGACCACACAAGCGAGCACCAGTAGAGGATAACCTCCTTTTTTCCTGAGTGGTGCCAGGACAACAACCTGACACCAACTCCTGAATCCCTACTAAGCCCAGGAGGCGAGTCAATCGCCTCCTGGTTACTTATATACCTTCCTATCCTTATACCCCCTTGATTGTATCCAGCCGAGACAATATCTTTTGGTAACGATATTACGGTAACGACATATCGTTACCAATATAATTTTGATTACGGGCAAAGGTGATTACTATCAGGGGAATCAGGAGAGGTTTCTTAAAGTTCTACGTGCTAAAGCTACTCCAGGACGCCAACATGACCGGATACGGGATTATGAAGGCGATCAAGGAGGAAACGGGGTTCTGGGAGCCGTCTACGGGATCCCTTTATCCTCTGCTGGAGTCGCTGGAGGACGAGGGGATGATAGAGTGCGCTAGCGATTCCAACGGGAAACAGTGGCAAATTACCCCCAGAGGTGAACGTTCATTCCAGGAATCGGACGAGGCCAAGGAAGAGTTGTTTCAGGGGATGAAGAGGTCCCTGTTCGTATTTGCCAACGTCTTTGGTGAAGAGGGAATGAAAGAGCTCTTCAAGGAGTTATCACACTGGCGCGGGAACGACGTGAAGCACATAGAAAAGAAGAAAAGATACATGAAGATCGGACGCGTAGCGATGCACCTGGAAGATTACGATAAAAGAACAAGAGAGGAAGTGGTTTCCATACTGGATAATACGCTTGCCGAGCTAAACGAGCTGAACGTGGAGGTAGACGATCATGAGCAAGATCATCAGTGTTAAGAACCTGGTAAAGGACTTTGGAGATTTAAGAGCTGTCGACGGAATTAGCTTTGAGGTAGAGGAAGGGGAGATCTTTGGGTTTCTCGGCCCAAACGGGGCGGGCAAGAGCACGACAATTAAGATGATGACCGCCCTGCTCCGGCCCACCGAAGGTAACATCTGGATAGACGGGGTCGACGTCTGTTCCAACCCGAAGGCGATAAGGAGCAAGATAGGGCTGGTTTTTCAGTCCTCGAGCCTCGATGACAGGTTAACGGGCTGGGAGAATTTGAAGTTCCACGGCATCCTCTACAACATGGATTCCGATTTGATCGAAAGACGGGTCGAGGATTTATCCACAAACGTCGGCCTGAAGGACAGGCTGGGCGACCCGGTCAAGAACTACTCCGGGGGAATGAAGAGGAGGCTGGAGTTAATCAGGGGGCTGCTCCACCATCCCCACGTCCTCTTTCTGGACGAGCCGACCATCGGCCTCGACCCTCAGACCAGACGACATATCTGGGAATACATCATCGACCTGGAAGAGAACGAGGACATCAGCATCTTCCTGACAACTCACTACATGGACGAGGTGGAGATCGCAAGACGGGCGGCAATAATTGACGAGGGGAAGATCATATCCCTCGACAAGGTGGAGACCCTGAAGAAGAACCTCGGCGGGGACATAATCGTCCTCAGTACGACGGATGTCGAACACAGCAAAGCTGAGATCAAGGAGAAGTTCGACCTCGACGTGGAACAGGTAGACTCACAACTGAAGATCGCAGTTGACCACGGAGACGAGTTCATCCCCGACCTGCTGTCGTCACTGTCTGACAAGGTAACGTCGATCAACCTGAGGGAGCCGACGATGGACGACGTATTCCTGGACCTCACCGGAAAGGAAATTAGAGATAGCGGGCCTGAAAAAACCCCCGTAATGAAGAGAGGTCATTAACCATGGAGAGCTTAAGAAATCACTTAAAACATATAGGAATAATCTGGTACAGAGAGGTCCTGCGGTACTGGCGGGACAAGGCAAGAATAGTTGGCTCGATAGCGATGCCCTTCTTTTTCCTGGTAATATTTGGCTCGGGGCTGTCTTCGTCAATTGGATCAATGGCCGGAGGAGCGGCAGAGATGGGGTTGGACTTCAAGAAGTTCATGTTCCCTGGAATAATTGGGATGACGACCCTATTCACGTCGATGTTTTCCGGCCTGTCGGTAGTGCGGGACAAGGAATACGGATTCTTGAAGGAGATACTGGTCTCCCCGGCTGACAGGGTAGCCGTTGCCGCGGGGAAGATCCTCGGCGGAAGCACGGTGACCATGTTTCAAGCCACGCTCATCTTTATCTTCGCTCCGTTTGTGGGGATAAGCCTTTCCGCTCTTATGCTGTTGAAAATCTGGGGAATTATCTTCATTGGAGCGATCCTGTTCACCGGGCTGGGGACGTACGTGGGATCGAGGTTGAGCTCGACCGAGGGTTTCCAGATGGTCATGAACTTCATGATCATGCCCATGTTCTTCATGAGCGGTGCATTCTTTCCGTTAAAGGACATCCCAAACTGGATGGCGGTACTAGTCAGAGTAAACCCGTTTGCATACCTTACGGACTCCATGCGGAAGGTCATCTTCAGCTCGATGGGGCTGCCGGCACAGGTCATGAACAACCTGCCTGACTATGGGCTGGGGCTCTCCCTGTTTGGCAACCCGGTGAAGCTATGGATAGATCTGACGATAGTGGCGACGCTGGCGTTGATAACCGGGAGCATCGCCGTCTACAGCTTTAATCACATGGACTAAGAGTTCCCGGGAAAGAACGTTAACCTCAGGGGTCGGTCTCAACTCACGGGTAGGTGGACCGTAACGGTCGTACCTTCTCCGAGGGTGGAGGTAACATCGATTGAGCCGCCGTGCGCCTCCACCACCTTTTTGACGAGCGTCAGGCCCAGCCCCGTTCCGTTTGCCGTACGAATACCTGACGTCTCCGCCTGGTAAAACTTGTCGAATACCTTATCCAGGTCTTCCTCGTGTATGCCGACGCCCTCGTCCCCTACCTCCACGGTCACCTCGTCGTCACCGCGCTCCGCCTCAATCCATATCGACCCGGACGGAGTAAACTTGATCGCGTTGGATATGAGGTTGGAAAACGCCTGGTAGAGCCTCTGGCGATCACCCAGGATGGTGAGGTCCTCTTCCAGGCTTGACCTCAACTCAAGACCCTTTTCCTCGGCTTGACCGTTAGCCTCCGCCATCACCTCGGTTAAGAGGTCGTCTATCTTCATCTGGACTTGGCCCATGGCAAACTGACCGGCTTCGATCTTCTCCAGGTCAAGAAAGTTCTGCACGAGGTCGCTTAACCTTTCGCTGCTTCGTGATATCTTATCGAGGACGTCCTGTTGGTCCTCAGTTATCTCGCCAATCAACCCGTCCTTTAACATATCCGCATAGCCGCGGATCGTCGTCAGGGGCGTCCTTAACTCGTGAGCAACCATGCCCGTCATCTCGCGGATCCGCTCGTTTAACTCCTTTAGCTCTCGCTCTGCTTCGACCCGCTCCGTGATGTCCCTGATAATGGCGAAGGACCCGATTACATCCCCCTCGTCGTCAACCCGCGGTCTCGCCGTGACCAGGATAACCCGCCGTTCACCGCCCTTCCCCCGCTGGATCTCTAGCTCGTAGCTGCTGTTTTCTCCCCTATGCCTCTCTTCCATTTTACCCTCGACCTTCTCCCATTGGCTTTGGTCCAGGAATTTTGAGACGTTTTGGCCAATGGTCGCCTCGGTACTGTCGAACCCAACTATCTCCGCAGCAGCAGGGTTGGCAAAGACGACGTTCCAGTCGTTATCGATGCTAATTATCCCCTCTCCCTGGTTTTCTACCAGCTGTTTGTACTTCTTCCGACTTTTCTCGAGCTGGGCCTTGGCGTCAATCAATTTCTTCTCGTAATCCCGCTGGAGCAGCTCGTCTTCGATGTGACTGGCGAGAAGCGTCGTCAGCCTAAGGTCGTTTTTGGAAAACGCGTCTTCACGCTCGGATACGGCCTGGAAATTGCCCAGATCGCCGATAGGAACGGACAGGATAGATTTGTATTCTAGGTCCAGCTCCTCCCCGTCGACCAGGTCGGCTACGTTTCCCCAGATTGGCAAGCCTTCCTCCACCGTCCTTCCGCCTATCCCCTCGCCGATTTCTAAAACCTTTAATTGTGCCGGGTCTACACCAGAACTGCTGGCCCTGGGGACTAGCTTGTTCCCCTCCCGTAACGCGATCATCGAGTTTGACAGGTCAATTACGTGTTCCGCCGCCTCGACGACTTCCTGGCATATCTCGGATTCCCCCCGGTGCCTGTGGAGGTTTATAGCTATGCCGTGTAGGTCCTCTAACTTCCTTTCGATGTCCTCACGGGCCAGCGTGCTGCCGAAAACCTCGGCAACCATCTGCAGCAGCTTGATGATGTCTTCGTCCCACTCCTTTCTCTGTTTCACCGAGTCAAATCCCATATAACCGATTATCTGATTCCTGGATATAACCGGAACTACGACGACGGACTTGATGTCCTGTCGTTCAAGTATCTCCTGCTCCGCAGACGCCTCCGGGGGCATCTCGCTGACCCGGGGCACGTGGATAGTCTCCCTGCGTTTAAGCTTCTCCATCCACCAGGGAAATATCTCGGTCGGGAGACCCTGCAAGCTATCTATCTCCGGGGCGACGCCCTCAGCACACCACTCGTTCGTGTTATCCATTACCTGCCGGTCCCCCCTGAACATGAACAGATATGCCCGATCCACATCCGAGAACTCACCGATCTCCTCAAGCGCCCTGTCTACTTCGTCGTCAACCGCCTCCCCATAGGCGTCGACCAACCTGGCCGATATCTCGGCGATGAGGTTTTCGAACTTCTCCCGATAGTGTAAGCTCTCCTCGGCCTCATGGCGGTCCATGTTAACCTTTATTATTTCGTTTATCTCCTGTAGAAGGTTAATCTCGGCAGGGGCCCACTCGTAATCGGAATCAGCTGCGCTGGCGACGAGATACCCTTCCGGTCTATCTCTGTTACCGTAAGGGAGAGCCAGCGTAGATTCGGTGTTAAAAGTCGAAAAAATGGGTTCAACTATCGGCCTTACCTCTTCCGGGATATCTTCCCTGCTTGCGCAGAAATAGGGCTCCCCGGCATTCCGGTCGAAGATCCAGAGGGGCAACTCTACTCTCTCCCCCGATTTGACGCCCTCCTTCTTCCAAACCTGCTCCACTCGGGCGATGCCGTCATCGGGGTAAGCCCGGAGGAAGGAAATGTTGTCGACGTCGAGGAACGGACCGATCGTTTCCAGCAACTCCTGGATAACCTCTCCCTCCGACTTACTAGAAGAAAACCTCGAGCTCAGCTTCCAGACGGCAGCCCGGAGATCATCGATCTGACGCTGCCTGTCCAATTCCTGGCGCGTGCTGACCCTGTCTGTTATGTCGCTGAGGATAACCAACACGGCCGGTTTGCCTGTCCCCGCAACCCGATAAGGAATCCGGCGTGTCTTGACTATCCTCTTTTCTCCGTCATCGGCAGGCATAGTCTCCGTCTTCATCTTAAGAGTCCCTGATTTGATCGCCTCCATGTCCTCGTCTATACACTTCTGGGGCATCGCAAATCCATCCAGCTCGGAGTCCCTTTTTTCGATTACCTCCCGGGGGGTAACATCGTAAAGGTCGGCCAGGGCTTCGTTGGCAAATATGTACCTCCCGGCATCGTCCCGCGCGTAGATTATGTTAGGAATGAGGTCTATTACCTGCCAGAGACGCTGCTGGCTACCGTCCAACCTCTCTTCGAATTCCTTTCTCGGCGTGATATCCCTGAGTCCCCAAAGATCGGGACCCCCTTCGTTGAATCCGTATTCCCTGTCGGCCTTCAGGTGTACGAATTCGAACCACCGGTAGTCGGCACCTTCGTCTGGCTTGAGGCGGAAGTTTAGATTGTCGTGGGAATTATCATTTGAAATCGTTTCCCTTACTGTCTCCCGGTCATCAGGGTGTACAAGGCCGAGAAAGCTCTCCCCTATGGCGTTTTTCGGTGAATAATCACGAGCTTCACCCCGGAGATCAACTACTCTATAGTCATCATCCAGCTGCAAAAGTATGTCCGCGCGGGATGGAACGACGACCCTATCTCCATTCATCTTCCTCATCCGGGACTGCCACCCGATAACCAAACCCCCTTTCCGTCAACACTATTTCGGGGTTGCTGGTATCCTTCTCTATCTTCTTTCTTAACAGGTAGATGAACTGTCGTACGTCGGAGGCGTTCACTAGAGATTCCGCGGACCAGAGGGAACTGATTATTTCTTCAGAAGAGAAGGTCTTCCCCGGCTGCGAGGAGAGGAGGCGAAGGAGCTCGTATTCCTTCCTCGATAGGCCCTTTTTCTCGCCGTATACCTTTACCTCTTTTCTCTTATCGTCTATTTCAAGAGGTCCGATCTCGATTCGCTCCTTATCCTCTTGGCACTCCTCGCTGGTAGAGGCCTTCGCCCTTGAGCGGCGGATGACGGCATCGATTCTCGCCTTTACGACCTGATATTCAAATGGCTTGGTGATATAATCGTCCGCGCCCAGGTTGAAACCCTTCACCACCTCGTCCGAGGAATCCAGCGCAGTCAACATTATCACCGGGAGATCAGAAAGCTCCGGATCGAGGCGGATTTCCTCCAGGACCGACCAGCCGTTCTTCTCCGGCATCTTCACGTCGAGCATCACGAGTTCGGGCTTAACCTCGCGTGCGATTTCCAGTGCCTCCACGCCGTTTTTCGCCGTCATCGGTATGTAGTCGGCGGACTCAATCAGCCTGCACATCAAATCTCGAATCTCTTCCTCGTCATCCACAACCAGTATTTTTTCACTCGCCTGCATATTATTCACTCACTCCTCGTCTCTGAACAAGATTACGGCACTTTTCGTAAGACAAACTAGATAGGGAGCCCGAAGGTTCGTACCGTGACTATATGGAACTTCAGTTCACAAAACCATCCCGATTCAATAAAAAGACCGTCAAAAAATCGTCAACTTCTACGAGTTTCCCCCTCATTCAAGGTCGAGTCGGAGGTTCGCCGAGTAGTACCCCACCCGGTCATCCAGGCCATTTCTCTCCATCTTCAGTTGGACGTATAGCTCGCCATCCCATCCCGCGGGTAGAGTCAATTCCTGGAGCCTCACGTTCGGAGAATAGCTCTCGACCTTGACCCAGCCGGTGTCAACCTCTTCGCCCGCCTCCAGGACCCCGTCGTCGTCCGCCCCTTCGTCCCAGAACTTCCACCAGGTATCTATTTCCGTTGCGGAGTCGTCCAGTCGGCTCACCGGTAGGTCTTCGCTGACCAAGTAGACGTCGGTGTCCAGGTCCGTCTTAACGTCAATAGTCCATACCTCGCTTGTGAACGTCCCGTTGTCCCTCGGGCCCGTCCCCTCGTCAAAATCCACTGAACCGGAAGACACTAACTCCGGCTTTTGGGGGATCCATCCCGTCCAGGTCGTACAAACCTCTTCCTCGTCATCGTCATTGCCCTGAAGCTCGTACTGAAGGCACGCCGCTATCACGGACTCCCCGGTAAATAGGCTGGGCATGAAGAATCTAACCTTGTAGTCAAGATAATCTTTTCCCAGCTTGAACCGCCGTGGCTCAATGAAAGTGTAGGATGCTTCCCCGTCTACGTCATAAACTTCTTTGTCGTAGACCCTGTAGACTAGAGTTACCCTATCCTGTAAGAAGGAGAATAAGTCCTCCTCTTCGTCATCAGCATCGTCGTTTAGGAAAATGTCGACGCTTCCCGTTATCCTCCAACTCATCCCTGTCTTTTTGATCGAATCTATTTGCAGGTCCTCAACCGACGGAGTATCGGCGGTCGCCTTCGGACCGGAAGAAATAGCAATCAATACGAAAAGGAGACTAAGCAAGACAGTTTCCGGAAGTTTTTTCATGACAAGCTGACCCCTTGGTCACGTATTATTGGGCGCTCAGTAACCATCTATGGAATTTGCAGCAGACCCTGGCCGGCCAGGTTGTGGCTTCCGCCGTAATCAACTACTCCAAGAACGAGGTATCGACCCGAGTCAATTTCGGGGTCCGTAAACGTATGCGAGAAGACCCTCTTGCCTTCGGGCAATACCAGTTTATCGGGAGAGAAGTCATGGCGCAAAACCATATCTCCGGCGGTATTTCGGACCTCTATGTAAGTAGTCGCCTCGGCGATCACTTCGCCTGTATTAGTAAAGGGTACGTCTACGATCAATGTGGTCCTCTCCTCGGTTTCTTCGTACTCCGTCGTGATCTGATCGAGCTGCCCCGCAACCGGACCTGAGCTAGCTGAGTGCTGGAACAACGCGAATACGTAGCTGAAGTTGAGGTTAATTTGAAAGGACATCGACTCGCTACCCTGCTGCGTCGTCTCCGTTGCCTCTTCTGACCTTACTATCAACGCCGACCAGCGCGGAATAGCGCTAACGTCGGAGGGAAGCTCGACCGAGTACCTCACCTCAGCGGACTCTCCCGCCTCGATCTCAGTGGTACCGGGGGTGAAGGTAACGTAATCAGATAGGTCGTACTTCGTCTTCTCGTCTTCGGTAAGGGCCTTGAAGGACCCGCTTTCCGTCAGGGTGAAGTTGACCAGGTCTACTTGTACTGACCGTAATTCCGATCCCTCATTGGTTATCACAAAGGAGTTTTCATAGCTCGAGCCCGGTGCTAATTGAAAGTGATCGTTCATCGGGTTTAGCACCAGGGGTGGCGCCGTCTGAGCAGTAGCTAGTAGGCCACCGAAGACTAGAACAAGTGACAGGCAGAGAAGGGGGACGTTAATGTACCGCGCGAATTTCATTGTTAATCACCTCTATATTATATACAAAAAACCAATGATTATCTCACATAAAAGGGTTAATTAATTGGTCAACAAACAATCTAAGTCCAGCGGGCGTTACAGAAAAATACGGCCGCAACCTTCTCGCAGGTTGCGGCCAACAACTTGACCTATCTATCTATTCTCTATTGACGGTTAACGTCCTAGCTTAAGTCAGATACGGTAACGTCCAGGCTGGCGGTGTATTCACCCTGCGGGTCGTCCAGTCCGCCCCTGGTCGCCTTGACACTAATTCTTCCGTACGCGTCCCCTTCGGTGTCGTCCATTCTAGCAGCGATGGAGTCTTCCAGTGTAGAGTCAGTTACGCTAATGGCGAGCGGTTCCTGGGGACTCCAGTCGCCTTCGCCTTCCGGATAACTTACATCAGCCCACTCGAAGAGCCATTCCGCGGGTATGGCATAATCGGCCGAATAATCACTGGTGGAGTTGTCCAGAACAAACGCAGAAACGGAGCCCGTTACGTTTACGTCGTAGTTGTGCTCGAGGTAGATTTCGAGCTTAGTCGTCTCGAAGCTTCCCGTGGAATCGACGTTCCCAACCGCTGCGTCATCACCGGTAAACTCAAGCGACGTCGAGTTGTATACACTGATATTGTAGGCGTTACCAATGGTAAAGTCCGCCGAGTCAGACACGCTGCCGTTGTTCGCTGCCATTACGCCAAAAGTCGCAATTATCATGACCATCATCGTCACTGCACTGTATTTGAGAAATTTCATCGTAGTAAAACCTCCTCAAGGTTTTTAAGTAAGTTAAATCGAGCTTAAACCATTTCGGAGGTTTCGGTAACCTAGGCCGTCCTCGTGGGACCCTAGGCTTTGCGTCCCGGGGTCGCCCCCGGTTTGCCGTTTCGACCACTGGGCTAAGCTATCTTATCTTCAACGTGATACTAACCAAGTTACCCAACACAAACTATAGAAAAATAATTTTATCCGAATCACTCTTCTGTCAATTCAATGTCAATATATCGTAAACGGCGGGGAAATGGGTGAACGGGTTCATGGGTTGATGGGTTAAAGGGTCAATGGGTTGACTGGTTTATTTGGTAATTGGGTAACGGGTAATGGGTAACGGGTAAAGAGTAACGCGTAACTGGTAATGCGTTGATGTGTTAATGAGTTAATGGGGGATGGGTAATGGGTGGGGAGGTATTAGGTATCCGGTATCAGGTGCCAGTTTTTTGGTGTCAGGATGTAGGATTCAGGATTCAGTGGGTTGGAATGTCGGATGAATAAGTGATGGGTAACGTGTAACGGGTAATGAGGTACCAATCTACAAGACCTAAGACCAAAAACCCAACACCCAGGACGCAAGACACTTGACACACGACACGTGACCCTGAAACGGCGAACGACGAACGGAGAACGGAGAACGGCTTGGACCGCGGACTGGTAAGAATTGAAATCCCAAAGTTTCCTGACAGATGACATTTAATCAGGGGAAGTCTCGGGTTTTACTTAAAGATAGGCTATTATGGAGTTTCTATCGCGCGCTGGTAGTACGCTCGTAACTAGGAGAGTAATTTTTAGGTTACTATTGATCATCCTGGGGTTAGTCTGTGTGCTTACGGTAATCTCCTTTTTTCCTGTAGTTGGCGAAGCTCAATCAATTGACTTTGATGTAAACCCGGTATCACCACCCAAACAGGCCCTCCCCGGGTCACTTACGACGACGACATTCTCGGTGAAAAACACAGGTGAGGTGAGGGATACCTACGATCTTTCCGTAGATCTGCCACAGGGCTGGGCGATTCTGGGGGCGTTGAGTTCACCACAACTTGAGCCCTCAGGGGAAACGACCCTCTTTCTCTCGTTTACTATCCCCCCTTCTGAGACCGCAGGGGAATATACAGTCACGTTAACGGCTCGATCGGGAAAAGACAGAACCTTAACGAAGACGGCCTCGACGGAGGTAACAGTCGAGCAACAGACGGGACTGACGGTACTTACGCCGACGCCGCAGCTGAACGCTCGGCCGGGGAAAGTGGTAACCTACCCGATTACGGTAACCAACGAGGGGAACGTAATCGATGAATTTACCGTGGCGGCCAGGTCCTCAAATCAGTGGCAGGTGGACGTGGAGCCGGCAACCCTTAAGCTGGTGCCCAATGGCAGCAAAACCACCCAACTGGCCCTGTCCGTACCGTCGGGGACCGAGCTGGGGACGGTGGACAAACTATCCGTTACCGTCCGTTCAAGCCTGAACGAGGAGACGAGCAAGCAGGTCCAGGTCCAGACAACGATAATACCTCCCCTGCCCTCGGACGTTCCCAGCAGCCTTTATCCGTCGATCCCCGGGACAATCTCGGGAAAGGTCTTCGTGGACGAGGAGGGGGTATCTAATAACTTCTCCCTCTCGGCAGAAGGACCGATAACTCCAGAGAGTGACCTGAGCATTGAAGGCGAATTTGGAGACCTGACCAACCTGGAAGCCCTCTCCTTAATGGTGAGCTACGAGGGGGCCAGCTTGAGCCTTGAAAGCTCGGGGAACGACCTTTCCCTCTCACAGTTGAAAATGTTCTACGACAGACTGGAAGACGGGGAGGCAGACGGTTTCGTCGTACCAACTATCGACCTGTCTTTATCGGAGGGGGAGCAACAGGCCGCGCTTGGTTTTCGGACAACCAGGCTAGACGGTGGCTTCACCCTCTCCCGCAACGTCCAAGGGACGGAGACGTTAGAAAGGTTCAACGTTGACTTTGCCGGTAGAGAAAGCCTGGCAAGTTGGGAAGGTTTACTGGAGGGAAGATACGAACACGCGAGATTGGACGGGGAAGGCGCTTCTACTTACGAAATCGAGGCGCTGTTAAATTCCTCGTTTGGCTCTTCATCCCTCACGGCCTTCATGGCGGAGGAAGGGTTTCCCGCCGGCCCGGAAGACGAAGCCCGATTTTCACTTTCGTTTATGCTCTCCCCGGCCAACTCAGTATTTTCGGCGGGGCTGTCCCACCGGTCTTCCACTTCCAGCCTGTCCACTACCCTAAGCTCGCTAAGGTCGATAAGGACTTCGTTCAACGTCGGCTTAAACCTGGAAAGCCTGCCGCGTCTTGATGTCACACTCAACAACTCTTCTACCAGGGGGGAATTCGACGGGTCCAGAGAGATAGATGAGAGGTCACAAAGCTATCTCATCAACCTCGGAGGGTCGCTGGACGTCCTCAACTACAACCTCTCGTATTTCTCTCGGGAGAGCGCGGACCTGGTGGCCGACCGCAACTTCCGCGAGTCCAGGATAAACGCCAGGTTTGACCTTGATCTGGACCCGATAAATATCGGAAACGCCATCACCGTCAGCAGGGTGAAAAACCTGGATACCGGCGTCCTCGATAGGAAAAACACTTCTTACGAAGTCGAATTTCTCCTCCCTGGAGAGCGGGCGTCCCACGAGCTAAATGTCGGCATAAACAAGGACTATCTCAATTTCAACTGGGCCCTGGAAAGTGAAGTCGAAGAGATACCTACCTCATTTGCGATCAATCTGAAGACGGGAGACGAAGGCTTTATCGCCTCTTTCGAGGGCAACAGGAGTTTCTCACTTCCTGTCCCTCCAGTCAAGAGCAAAGGAGGGATACGGGGGCGGGTATTCATCGACGAAAACGGGGACGGAAACTTCGACAACGGCGAGAGAGGGTTAAACGAACAGATACTGAACCTCGGCAAGGACCAGGCAATCACGAACGAAGAAGGAGAGTTTGCCTTTACACCGAAGTGGCCGGGGGAATACGAACTTGAGCTGAAAGGTCTGCCCATTGGCCTCGAATTGGCCGGCCCCTTACCCAAGGTGAAGGTCCGCGCGGGTGAAACGACTCCCCTGTTAATACCTCTCAAGCAGTTTTCCATCTTGAGCGGGATCGTCTACGACGACAAGGACGGGAGCGGTGACAGAAACGGTGAACCCGGCCTCCCGGGCGTAGAGATTCTCGTGTCAGGAGAAGAGGAACTTAGACTGAAGACCGACTCGTCTGGTAGGTTCAGGACGAGGATCTCAGTCGGAGATTACGAGGTCTCCGTAGTGGAGTCAGCCCTGCCCGACGGGTACGAACTGACCACGTCTTCCCCTCTCAGCGTGGTCATGGAATCGGGGAAAAGCGCCACCGTTAACTTCGGAGCCAGGGAGCCCCCCAAGCCCACGCTGTTCACGCCCACGGCCAGCTTTACCTTCCAACCGACGAACCCATCTCCGGGCGAAGTTGTCAAGTTCGACGCCTCAGCCTCGCTTGATTTCGACGGAGAAATCACTAGCTACGGCTGGTCGTTTGGCGATGGGACTGGGGCGTCCGGGAAGACTGTCGAACATAGCTACGAGGACCCCGGCACCTATACGGTCACGCTGACCCTGATAGACAACGACGAGCAAAAGAGCAAGCTGTCAAAAGAGATCACCGTGGGCTCTCCCTAGGGACCACCATTTGCCGGAGTAGACCCCAACCCTGGGGTATATAGTTATAAAATAAGAATATATCCAGGGGTTTGACAAAAGAGAAATCTGTGTTATACTTCTTTTGAAACGTTTCAAACTTGTCACCAAATCAATGTCAAATGAGAGCTGCGAGAAGAAAAACATAACGATCAAGGACGTCGCGAGCGAGGCGGGGGTAGCTGTGTCTACGGCCTCAATGGCATTCAACAACAAGCCTTCGATAAGCCCGAAGACGCGGGAAGTCGTGCTCAAAGCGGCCGAGGATTTGGGATATCATCCCACTGCTGCAGCTCAGGCACTCGTAGACGGACAGTCCAACAACATCGGACTTCTCGTACCCACGAAGATCGAAAACGTATTTTTCTCGACGGGTTTCTTCAACAAACTCATTTCGGGAATGAACCGAGCAGCAAAACAGACCGGCAACATGCTCTCCCTGCAGATCGTTGATTCCCAGAAGGAAATTCCGGAATTAATTACCAAAGCGAAAAGGACGAAAAACCTGAGCGGATCGATCATTACCCACCCCAGAGTAGATATGAATTATCTCGATACTGTCGAGGAATACGATTATCCCGTCGTCTTCCTTGGCAACCCGTTAAGGGACTTTCCCTTCGTGGACAACGACAACACGGCGGTCGCCAAGCTAGCAACGAACCACCTGATAGATCACGGCCACAGGAGAATAGTCTTTCTTGGGGGACCGGATAATTTAACGGCCTCACGGACGCGGAAAGAAGGATACCTGCAAGCTCTGAAGGAGTCCGATATCGACCTGGACCCGGACCTAATATGGGAGGCGGAACATTCTGAACAGGATGCGTACAGCACCGTTCTCGAAAACGCACCCCGGGTCGACTTTTCCGCAATCTGTATCTCCGTTGAGGTCCAAATGGGGGGCGTCCAGAGAGCACTAAGGGTACTAGGCCTGGACATTCCCGATAACGTAGCGTTGATCACCATTGGTGATTCCCACCTGGCAGAGTACATGGAACCACACATGACGGCAGTCGACCTTCACACCGAAGAGTTGGGATATTGGGCAACTAAAAAGTTAAATCAGTTGATCCACGGCGAGGACGTATGTAGAAAGAAGATAATCGGAGCCGATTTGATCGTAAGACGTTCAAGTGGCTGTAACGAGCAGGGGGGTGGTTTCCGGAAAAGAGAAATCGATTGAAGTAGGCGTTAACTGAAATAATCAATTCACTAAATTAGGAGGGAATACCATATGTTCAACAAGAAACTCTCACTAGTACTAACCTTAAGTGTAGTGTTAGGCCTGGGCTTAGTATTCTCAGGCGCAACAGTCGCGATGGGGGCCGAGAAGGTTACGTTTACAACAAGTTTTGGCGGTGCAGAACTTGACATATTTAAGAGCTTAATGGACCAATTCACCGATGATACCGGAATCGAGGTTGAAGTCCAACCAGTAAGCCGAAACATGAAGACGGCGCTTGGTTCGCGAGTAGAAGCGGGTAACCCACCCGACATGGCCAACGTTCCAAACCCTGGCCTTATGGTAAACTTCGCCCGTAAGGGACAGCTTGCTTCGTTAGACTGGTTCAAGGACACGGACCTTGCCAGCAAACAGGCAGGCGGATTCATCGGATCCGGTTCCTACAACGGCGAGCTTTACGCAGTCGTTCCCGCAGCAAGCGTGAAGAGTCTCGTATGGTACAACAAGAAGGTCTTCGAAGAAGAGGGCTACGAGGTACCGGAAACGCTGGGTGAGCTGCTGAAACTGCAGAACGAAATGATTGGAGACGGCTACGCACCATGGACGATGGGTCTTGAGAGCGGTGCTGCTACCGGCTGGCCAGGCACTGACTGGCTCGAGGACATCATGCTCCGCTCGGCCGGACCGGAGGTATATGACAAGTGGGTAAACCACGATATTCCGTGGACGGACCCGAGAGTAGCGGAAGCGTTCAGGATCTTCGGTCTGTTCGCCAACAACGACATGCTCATGGGTGGGAGGAAGGCTGCGTTGACGATTAACTTCGGTGACTCAGCACAGTACATCCTGCCCATGGCCGGAGAGGACAAGCCAAGAGCGTTAATGCACCGTCAGGCGACCTTCATCCAGGACTTCATCCAGGACGCTCACCCCGACGCCAAGGTTGGCGAAGAATACGACACGTTCATCTTCCCGGCATTTGGCAAGAGCTCACCTCCGATTCTGTTCGCTGGTGACCTGTTCATCGCGTTCAACGACAAGCCAGAGGTAAGAGAACTGATCAAGTACTTCGCGTCGGCCGACATCCAGCAGACCTGGGTCGAAGAAAACCCCGGCCGTCTGGCAGTCAACGTAGACGTACCGCTGTCCGCGTACCCGAACGATACCCTGAGGAAGGCTGCTCAGGCACTTAAGGAAGCTGACACGGCCCGGTTTGACGGATCTGACTCAATGAACGCCGCGGTAGGCTCGGGTAGCTTCTGGTCAGGCGTAGTTGACTACGTCTCGGGCGACAAGACACTGGATTCCGTGCTCGAATCAATCGAGAAGAGCGCCGATGATGCATACGATTCCGGCGAAGCTACTGACTAATTAAACTGAAAATGGCAAGAAAGGCGGAGGTCTCACCCTCCGCCTTTCTTTTTCTTTTCTGGGGGGATCAACAATAATGAGAGACCGGAAACTTGTTCCCTGGCTCTTTGTCGGGCCAGCTCTACTGGTGGTGGGATTCTTTCTCCTGTACCCTACGGTAATAACTACGTACATGAGTTTTTTAAGTGACGTCAGCATGCAAGGAGCTTTCCCCGCAGGGAATTTCGTTGGCGTCAGCAACTACGTAAACGTATTGACCTCTGCCGATACGCTCATAGCATTCAGAAACACGATGTTGTGGATCGTTGTCATGACAGCATTTACTATCGGCTTCGGTCTAATCCTGGCCGTACTGCTGGACAGGGTCAAGTACGAGTCCATCGCTAAATCGGTCATATTCATGCCCATGGCCGTCTCCTTCACGGCCGCTTCGATAATCTGGAAGTTCGTCTACGCTTACCGCCCGCCGGGCTTCGCCCAGATCGGCCTGTTAAACTCGCTGCTGGGAGCTATTGGGGATTTTGCTTCTCGGCCAGCCGTGAGTAGCGCCCTTAACATCATGTTTATCGCCTTTGCGATAATCTCGCTTATTTTCGCCCTGCTGTCGTTGAGCAAGGGCCTGTGGAGGGCCATTGAAGTCTGGAAAGAAGACCGTCGGCTTACCTGGATCGCCGGTGTCGTCTTGATTGGATTCATATTGATCGCGGCATGGTATATTCTGGGTTTTGCCGGAGCACGTGACGGTGGCACCCCAATCGGAATGGCAGGCCAAACGCTGATGATACTCGGACTGATCGGTATCGGGCTGGCGGCAATCAGAGATACCTCTTTTGGTCCACCGTTAATGGGATCGTTGTTCTTGCTGGGGATAGTCGACTTCATGCAGTCCCAGACGGGCTTCGAACCGGTCACATGGCTCATGGAGCGGCCGTGGACGAACAATATGGCCCTTATCGTCATGGGAATCTGGGTGTGGACGGGGTTCGCCATGGTTATGCTCTCCGCGGCGTACAAAGGGATACCCAAATCAATGCTCGAGGCAGCCCGCGTCGACGGAGCGAACGAACTACAGGTATTCTGGCACGTGACCATTCCTTACATGAAGACGACGATAATTGCAACAACGACCACAATAGTCATATTCGTTTTGAAGATATTCGATTTCGTCTGGGTAACGACGAACGGGAACTACGGAACGGACGTTCTGGCCAGCCTGATGATCCGTAAGATGTATAGCTTCTACAACTACGAATCGGCTAGCGCTTTAGCTGTAGTCCTGTTCGTCCTCATTATTCCGTTCGTCATTATCAACATCAGAAGGTTCCAAAAAAGGGAGGCAATACGATGATACAGAAAGCCCTAAACTTGTTTTCGCGGATACCGCTGCACGTAATCATTCTCATCATGTGTATTGTCTGGCTCTTACCAACTCTGGGAATATTCGTCAGTTCGTTCAGGCCAGAGTCCAACATAATGACGTCCGGCTGGTGGAACGTATTTTTGGACCCCACAAGCCCCGGCAATTATACCATCAATAACTACACCAAGGTTATATTTGGCAACAACATCTTCCAGGCATTCCTAAACAGTTTCATAATTGCGATTCCTTCTACCTTCATCTCCCTATTCTTCGCAGCCCTGGCGGGATACGCCTTCGCCTGGCTCCACTTCCCGGCCAGGAACCTTCTGTTCCTGGCGATAGTCGGATTAATCGTCGTCCCACTTCAGATGACCTTCATCCCAATTTTAAAGATATACTCTCAAACGGGACTTTACGGGAGTTACATCGGGATATGGCTGGCCCACGCGGGATACGGGATGCCACTCATGATCTACATGATGAGAAACTTCATGGGCGGATTGCCGAAGGAACTGTTTGAATCCGCGTTCATCGACGGCGCGTCGGTCTGGACCGCCTTTACCAGATTGGTCATCCCGCTGTCAGTCCCGATAATCGCATCTCTGGCGATCTTCCAGTTCCTCTGGATCTGGAACGACCTGATAGTGGCGCTAATTTTCATGCCCGACCCGGATAAGGCGCCCATCACACTGATGATCGCCAACCTCGTCGGGTCCGAGGGTCAGTCCTGGCACCTGTTGCTGCCAGCCGCATTTATTTCCATGGTCCTGCCACTCATAGTCTTCTTCTCGCTGCAGAAGTACTTCGTCAGAGGGCTTACTGCTGGCGCGGTCAAGGGTTAAAGGATCGGCACGGAGAATATGTATATTGGCTTTCTCAATCCTCAGGGGAACTTCGACCCCGAGGATAGTTACTGGATGGAGCATCCCGACTTTGGCGGACAGTTAGTTTACGTCAAGGAAACGGCACTCGGCCTCGCCGCTCTGGGTCACAGGGTCGATATCCTGACTAGGCGGATTAAGGACCCGGAATGGCCGGAGTTTTCTGAACGGATCGATCGCTACGTCGATTCACAGGGGGTCAGGATAGTCAGAATCCCCTGCGGGCCGGATGAGTTTCTGCCCAAAGAGGAGCTCTGGCCCTACCTGGGTACCGACTGGCTCGAGGGAATACTCGATTTCTACGACGACCAGGGCGAGGTCCCCGACGTCTTCACGGCCCACTACGCAGACGGAGGGCTGGTGGGGGCGTTGATTAACGAAAAGAGGGGAGTTCCATTTACCTTTACCGGCCACTCTCTGGGAGCGCAGAAGATGGACCGATACGACGTGACCAGGGACAACCTGGAAGAGATGGACGAGAGGTTCCACTTTGGTCGGAGGTTAGAGGCAGAACGGGTCGCGATGAACCGGGCGGACAGGATCGTCACCAGCACGAACCAGGAGCGGTACAAGCAATATTCGCATACCGCTTACCGGGACGCCGTTGCGGTGGACGACGACCGGAAGTTCTCCGTCATCCCCCCAGGAGTAAACCGGAGGTTGTTCAACCCCGATCCAGGTCCAGAGGACGACGAAATCCAGTCTCGGATCGAGACGGCGTTAACCCGTGACGTCCCCGCCGCCAAGCGCGACCTTCCGCTCGTCCTCTACTCGTCCCGTCTTGACAGGAAGAAGAACCACATCGGTCTGGTCAACGCCTTTCTGAAAAGCGAGCAACTGAGAGAGTCCGCCAACCTCGCCGTAGTCGTCCGCGGTGCGGAAAACCCTCTAAAAGATCTAGAGAGGTTTACCGGAGAGTCGCGGGAGGTACTGGAAGAAATTACGGAGGCAGTGACGGAGGGCGGGGTCTGGGATACGGTTACGTCATTTCCCCTGGAAAACCAGCGGGAATTAGCTGCAGCCTACCGCTGGGGAGCGGAACACGGTTCGGTATTTAGCCTGCTTTCGCTCTACGAGCCGTTTGGGCTCGCTCCACTGGAGGCAATGAGCTGCGGCCTTCCCGTAGTGGTAACGAACAGGGGCGGCCCCACGGAGAGCCTGGTAGACGAAAAGGAGGGACTGGAGTACGGGGTCCTGGTCGATCCGGAGAAGCCGAGGGAAGTCGCGGACGGCCTCCTCAAATTACTTACTTCCGAGGAGAGATGGAAAGAATACCAGGAGTTCGGGATAGAGCGAGTAATTTCGAAATACACCTGGGAGCAAACGGCCAAAGGATACCGGGACGTAGCTGAGGAGATAGCCTCCTATCCGACCTCTCCAGGCGAGGAGATTCCGATCCCGGAATACTTCACTGCCCCGTCGCCGGAGACCGACATAGGGTTGAAGAGGCTGGAGGAGATTTACTTTGACTAATTGGGATTTCTGATGTCGTAACTTATGAGAGGCCAAGGAGGATTTGATAACGATGCTTGGTGACGAGTTGTTGATCAAACAGGCACATACGGACAGAGCCAGAGACATCTGTGACGTACTGGACGAGAATTACCGAAACTTCGACAAACTGGTGGTGACTGTGGCCGGAGAGTCCGGCTCGGGGAAATCCGAGGTCGCCTCGGAGATATCAAGACTGCGAAGCGCGCGGGGGGAGGAGACCGGCGTACTGCAGCAGGACGACTACTTCGTATTTCCCCCGAAGACAAACCACGAGATGCGTAAGAAGAACATCGACCAGGTAGGACTCTTCGAGGTCAAGCTAGACTTCTTGGACTCGAACCTCCGATCGTTTAAACGGGGCCGCTCAACTATCTACAAACCTCTGGTAATCTACGACGAAGACAGAATCACGTCGGAGGTAATGGAAGTCGGAGACTTTCAGGCTCTAATCGCAGAAGGTACGTACACGTCCGCCCTGGAATTCGCTGACTGCAGGGTCTTCATCGACCGAGATTACCATCAGACTTACGAAAGCAGACAAAAACGGGGGCGGGACAAGTTAGAACCCTTTGTCGAGGACGTGCTCGAGCGGGAACACGAGATCATCTCCCCGCACAGGAAGAAGGCCGACGTAATAATCAGATCCGACTACAGCAGCGTCGAACTGCTCGTCTAGGTACCCTCTTCCTCTATTTCCAGAAGCATCATCTCAAAGGTCCTGGCAACCGGGAGGTCAACTTCAACTTCTTCACCCGGGGCGAGCGTGATTTCTATTTCCCCGTCCAACGGATGGACCTGAGGGGGCAGGGTTTCTTCGTCTATACTTAGAGTCCAACCTCCCGGCCTGAGGCCCGTAACCCTGAACTGACCACCTTTGGTGGCCCGCTTATAGGTACGATCCCCGTCGCTGATTAAGACACGAACGCGGTCGAGAGTACCCGAGTACGTCCATTCGACGTCGTCGTCACTTCCTCCCTTGAGGCTGAGCATACCGCCTTCTGGCCTGTACATGACTACGGCCCCCGTTATCTCAGCCGTTAACGTTAGGGGCACGGCGACTTCCAGGACCTCGCCCCGCCTGACGACCAGGGTCTGTGGCGAATAGGAATATTCATCGGAGAGGTTCAGGACTGAAAGGACGTACTCTCCCGGCGATAGCGGGCGGAAACGAAAATTCCCATCTTCCCCTGTAAGTGCGGTGCCCTCACCAAGCGTGACCAGCATATCACTGACCCCCGGCTCACCCACGTCCCGCTTCCCATCACAGTCTAAATCGAGAAAGGCCGTACCTACGACCCGACCCTTAGTTGGAAGGAGAGGAAATGGCGCAGCAAAGGAGGTCCCAAGTGACAAACCCACCCCGGTTCCACCGGCCTCAAACTCTACCCATGCCTTACTCCCTCGCAATAGAGTAGAGACCGAGAGACTATCGTTACGGAGTCCCGCTTGGAGGTCCAAATCCCATCTTCCGTCGTCAGTGAGGGGAAGGCCCAGCCGGAATGTTAGGTCATAATAGACACCACTTGCCCGGCTGAAGAGTCTCCCCAGCGTAACTTCAACATCTAGTCGCAGGTCATCCTCCAGAAGGGTCTCCCAGTACCCTTCCAGCGATATCCCTCCCGAGGGGAAGTTCAGACCGGGGACGAACTGGTTCTCCAGTTCAATTTCCCCACCCCAGGACGACGGGTCAGAGACATACTCGAACTCGCCCCCGACATGAAGCCGAGAGGGCGAAAACCAGGGACGACCGCTGGCGTCGAGTCCGCCGAAGAAGCCGTAGTGCCAGCTCCCGTTCGAGGCAGTATACTCAAGATCTGTTTCCAGATGGGTCTCATCCTGAAAAGATAGGGAGACGCCGGCGGAGAGGTTGCGGCTCTCGTAAGCTAACCGGACCTTCCTCGCTGTTGAATTCAGGACTCCGTTCAAAGTATCGGTCCCGCGGGACAGGGAAAGGCCCATCTCGTTTTCCACTACCCTGCCGGAAAGACGGGTCTTCCCCGTATGCAATTCAAAGCTTGCGCCCAGGCCTCGGAATAAACCTTTCATATACAGGTCTACGGTGAAATCGTCAGTTGCAAATTTCGTGCTGGAATAGAGATGTGGCTCTTCCCCTCGGACTATCGATATGCTGAACGGCAGGATACCTTCGCTGAGAGAATACCTTACCCCTGGGCCACGCAAATACCCCGAGGGCGACTGGAACGATATGCTCCCCACTTGCACCCTCGAAGTACCGTCTCTGAATTCTAGCCTCCCGTCCGAAGGGCGAAAACTTCCGGACTTGAACTCGATATCGGCAGAAAACAGGACCTCCTTCCCGGGAAACAGAGTCCCGCCCCAGCTAAAATCCAGAGAGGAATTGAAGGAACCCCCTCTGAAGCTATTCCTCCACTTCAAGTTTCCGGGAAATAGAGGGAAGAGGCTTCCGCCGACCTCTTCGGGCGGAGGGGGTAATAGGTCGACCTCTACCCTCCGTGTTTCTCTTACCCGCTCATCGCTCAGGGAGGATGCCGTCAGGGTTACATAACAGGTACCCTGGGGATTAACTTCCTCAGGGACCAGTAGGTCAAGCACGACCGTTTTGACCTCTCCGGGGTCTAACTCCACCCTCTTGTGTGAAATACGCGTCTCTCCCCGGGCCTTAGCAGAAATAGAGTAGACATCGGGATAATTACCCCGGTTGGCGACCCTTATCTCAAAAGTTTCCGTCCCGCCCGGCCACGCTTGCCCCCGTCTCGGAGCGTCTACTGCCACCCCACCTCTTCTTCCCACAACTATCCGGACCTCAACGGTTCCCAGAGTTCCCGAGTCCCCGCGGGTAAGCATTACCTCCAGTTGATATGGTCCCGCCGGCGTCCCCCTGCTAATAAAGTAGCTTAATAAAGACGTAAACCTCTCTGCATCACCAGGACAGACCCGTTCGGGGACGTGTATTGGGTTAAACCCTGGAGGAGGGGAAGAAGATATTCCATAGCATCCTACGCTCTCTTCCCCGCTCGTTAGTTGCAGCGGTACTGTAACAATTCCTCCCGGAACAACGGAATATTCCTGGTGAACCGATCGCACGGCAACTGTGGGTGGAAACCCACCGACCTTTACACAATCCGACAGTAAAACTACTAACAGAAGTGCAACAAGGCTCAGAAAACACGTTGCCGCGCGGGTCTTCCCGCGGGCAAGCATAATGGCTTCACTCTAATTTGACGGTATCTCAATAGTCGTGCCCGCGCCCCAGACGTACTGGTCGAGGTTGTTAACTATCAGTAAACCCTCGTAAGGACCGGGAGCAAGGTCGTCTATGGGGACTTCGAAGTTAGTCGAACTACCGGGATATATTAACTTCTTACCGCCCCGGTTCTCCCCGGAGGAACGGAGTTGACCACTGTGGTCATAAAGCTCGAGCGTAACTACTGGTTCCAGCATCCTCTCGCCGGTATTTCTTACCGTAACTTCCAGGAAGCTTGCCCCGTCTCGCTCGCCTCTGTCCAGACCCAGTATTTTCACGTCCCTCGACCCGCTCTTCCCGATGTTGGTTATCGTCTGTATCCCGTATCCGTAGGTCTGCTTTACGTGGAACACGGAGGTTTCCTGTCTGGAGGAGGAAGGCTGAACTATGACGTTGACCATACTCCAGTAGGTACCGGTCAGTGCCTCGTCCTCTGGAACCCTGATTGTGTACGGGATTCGGACTGTCTCTCCACCCAGGATTTCTACCGGTTCCGGGCCAACCTCAAGTTCGATCCATCCGGCGTTGGAGCGGGGTAGACTGCCCGCTTTCGGGTAGCGGGCAGTCCCGTCGTTGGTAAACGTGTAGTCAGTCAGGTAGATTCTTACGCGCTCTACTGATTGACCCGTGTTTTTGACCTCGAGATAGTCATGATAGGTCTCACCCGGGGAGAGCTCCACCAGGTAAGTCAAGTCGCCTACGGTTACTCCACCAGTCGCGTTGATTGCAACGGCGAGCGTTAGGATGACCGTCGTAATGAGTGACTTAAAAGTTAGATGATAACAGTAGTGGTAGTCCATAATGATCTTTATCCATGTTGAGTTAACCAGTTGTGCTATCTACCCATTGGAAAGTTAACACAATAGTGTAAGTATCACTAGGTATCTCCCAAGCAACATCGCTAACTTCATATATGAGACTTCCA
>JAGYME010000025.1 GCA_018400715.1 Candidatus Bipolaricaulota bacterium | reverse complement strand
CTACTATATCCTTTTTGCCCGGTGCAAGACTATATATCCTCCAAGTGAAAAATTATTACGATATCAACATTGGGCTTAGTACTTTAAATTCACACTTGAGCTTACAATATATCTAAAATAGATGTCAAGAAAAACGAAACGTCTAACTATCATTCTCCAGTTTTAGTCAAAACCTCCTCCAAAGTAGCCTTCACAGTTTGTTTAGCACGGTCTTCAAGGACTTGAAGTAAACAAACGAGAACGCAAGCTGCCAAACCACGCTGGAGGTTTGGACAGGTGGTACTGTGGAGGGGGTTTTTGACGTCACTTCCGATGGGGGTGAAGTATAAAGTTTCTACTTCCTAGTAGTATCTTTATACTTCGGGGTTAAGGGGGCGAAGGTCAATTATTTGGGCTTTGGTAACAGGATAAAACCCTCGCTGGGGGTTTTATCCCGAAGATTCAGCTTAGCTGAATTGTTAATAAAGCCCAAAGCAAGGTTAATCGACCTTCGGGGGCTTACTGGTACGAATTTAAATCTGGGCTTAGACTTCCCGTCATAAAACAAAAAGCCCCGTATCCATTTAATGATACGGGGCTTTTGAAGAAAAAGTTGCATTCCCGGGATTACCCTTCAAAGAGGGTATCTGCGCTGTGCAACCCAGCGCTGACATAACTACGTATAGCAGCTACATCAAGATAGATCTACCTATCCATTTTCAGTATACAGCAAAAGCGTATTTTGTCAACTTAGTCTTCCCGAATTAAAAATAGAAGTGTTATAAAGCACCTCTAGTGGGTATCTTCTTTTGGTGAATAGGGTTTGTCTTGGACTAGCCCTCCAAATTATCCACCGGCGAACAGTTCCGATAATTATCCTGCAGCGCCTTACCACTCAAGTGGACGTACTTTAATGCTGTATCAATCTGCTCCCAGCCGAACTGTGTCTTTAACGAGAAGGTGTCCAGTCCGTTTTGCACTGCCAGGGTGGCTGCAGTGTGTCTTAATACGTGAGGGGAGATCTTGACGTCCTCCAGTCCGGCGGTCCTCTGGATTCTGGTGATTAGCCTTTGTACGTTGCGCTTCTTCAGCTTCTCTCCTTTCTGTGAAATAAATACCGTATCGTCCCAAACTCTTTCGACGTTTTCTCTTACCCTGAGCCACTTTTTAAGTGCCCGGAAGGTTCGTTTTCCGAAAAACACCTTCCTGTCCTTGGCTCCTTTGCCCCTCACTTTTAATGACCTTCTCTTCATATCCAGATCATCCAGTTGAGCATTAATTAGCTCGGATAGTCTAAGACCCATGTCGACAAATACGACTAGCATGGTATGGTTTCGCTTGTTTGCCCATTCGCGCTGCCTGTTCTTGGCAGCTTGTAGTAGGACTGTTACCTGTTCCTCGTTTAAGACTTTGGGAAAGATGTTAGGTGTTTCCGGCTCGTTTATTGGTTCCAGGGGATTCTCGAGTAGATAGTTTTCCTCCAAGAGCCAGTTGAAAAAGCGGTTAAGGACTCGATAGTGGATGGCAACGGTGGTATTCTTTAACCCTTCATCCATCAAGGCAGCTAAGTACTTTCGGACCTTTTTGGTCGTAATATTCCCAATTTCTATCTCTTCGGAATAATGATCGGTAAACCTACCCAGTACGTACTCGTACTGGTTGATCGTTTCGTCTGCTCTCCCGTCTACTTTGGCCATCAGTTTAAAGTCGTCGATGGCTTCGGACATTTTCATTTTCGGTTTGGTGGAAACCTCACCGTCGGGTACTTTTGCCTTATTTTTACGGTTTGGGTTGGAAGTAGAAGTGTACGCCTGATTATCTATATTCATGGCTAAATATAGGTAAGCAGGCAGGTGTAATATTATGGTGATATTACCCTATGGTAGGAGATTATAGAAGATTACCTAAAAACACCAACAGGGCCAGTTCTTACCAGTTGGTGCAAATCAGGCGCTCTCCCGTTCAATACTCCACTACTGACCCTATCTGAGCGGTTAATACTTGAGTCTGATATTTTTCCTCACATATTATCCATGGGTGAAGAGTGCCTATAGGATTCCTGTAAAGCGACATCACTCATATGGACATAGCGTAGAGCAGTCCTAATTTGTTCCCATTCGAACTGGCGTTTTAAGGAAAACGCGTCCAGGCCATTTTGTACGGCTAGTGTTGCTGATGAATGTCTCAATACGTGAGGTGAGACCTGAATATCTTCCAGATTTGCTCTCTTTTGGATCCTCGTAATTAACCTCTGGACGTTCCTCTTATTTAGCTTGTCACCGTTCTGTGAGATAAATATGGTGTCGTCCCATACCTTGTCAACTTTGTTGCGGATTCTCAGCCAGTGCCGGAGGCAGTTGAAGGTCTTCTTTCCGAAGAAAACTTTCCTGTCCTTCGCTCCCTTTCCGTGGACTTTTATTGACCTCCTCTTCATATCCAGGTCTTCCAGGGTAGCATTTACAAATTCATCTAACCGGAGACCGGTATCTAGGAAAACGATAAGCATGGCGTAGTTGCGGTAGCCGGACCACTCACGCTTCCTGCTCTTTGCGGCCTCAAAGATTTTATCGACCTGCTCCTCGTCCAGACACTTCGGGAACTTGCTCGGAGTCTTCGGCTCTTTTATCTCCTTGGTTGGTGATTTCTTGATGTACGAATCATCTACAAGCCATGTGAAAAAAGCGTTCAGTACGCGGTGGTGTATTGCCACGGAAGTATTCTTCAAACCGTCGTCCATCAGGTCGGCGAGGTACTTTCTAATATCCCTTTTTTCAATGTCCCCGATCGGGGTTTCCTCGCCCAGGGATTCCGCGAAGTTTTCAAACACGTAGTCGTAGAGCTTTAATGTTTGATCTGCCCGGCCCTCAACCTTGGCCATGAGAGTAAAATCTTCCACAGCTTCATCAAGGGTGGCATCTTCCCTGAGCTGATTACACGATTTTTGACCTTCAATTCCAGTTGAAAAGTTTTGATTTTTCGGGGGGGACCCGTACGCTTGCTTGTGCCAGTTCATGTAAATATTCGGAAGCAGGCAGAAATTTATTTATGCACTGAAGTGAGCTTGGTGGGTGGTACTGGACTTGAACCAGTGACCTCTTGCACGTCAAGCAAGCGCTCTCCCAGCTGAGCTAACCACCCATGGTTTGGGAAATGTGAGGCGGCGCCCGGATTTGAACCGGGGATGGGGGATTTGCAATCCCCTGCCTTAGGCCCCTTGGCTACGCCGCCAAAGCCAAACTATTATAACTCCCAGCATTTTTGCCTTCAAGTACCTTCCGATTCCCAATTCGTGACTGTAAATCGCCAACTAGACCACGATGTTGACCAGGTTCCCGGGGACGACGATGAATTTCTTTACTTCCTTCGAATCGACCTTCTCGCTTATTCTATCCAATTTGAGTACCTTTTCCCTCAGTTTTTCCTCGTCGTCGTCGATCTCGGACGCAACCTTGATGTGGGCCCTCACCTTGCCGTTTATCTGGACTGCGAGTTCGCTCTCTTCCTTTTCCAGGGCAGACTCGTCCCACTCCGGCCAGTCGGCATCGAGGATCGAGTTCTCGTGTCCCATCCTATGCCAGAGTTCCTCGCCGATGAAGGGGGTAAATGGTGAGATGATCAACGTCATCTTTTTGATACCCTCTTTAATGAGCCCGGGGTCGGGGTCCACTTCCGACAGCAGGCGGTAGAACTCGTTGGTCAGCTCCATGATTGATGAAACCGCCGTGTTAAAGCTAAACCCTTCTAGGTCCTCCGTGACCTCCTTGATCGTCTGATTTATCTTTCTCCACAGGGCCTTCTCGCCGTCGGAAAGCTCTTCCGGGTTGAAATCGTGGTCTCCGTCAAACAGGTGGAGGTGTTCGGCAGCCAATCGCCACACCCTCGTTAAGAACCTGTGGCTGCCCTTAACGTCCCTGTCGCTCCACTCCACGTCCTTTTCCGGAGGACCGATGAACAGGGTGTAAATTCTCTCGGTATCCGCCCCATATTCTTCGATCAGGTCCTTCGGCGAGACCACGTTCTTTTTCGATTTCGACATCGATTCCATGGTTACCGAAAGTTCTTTCCCACACTCAGGACACTTATTCCCGTCTTCGACTTCCTCGGGAGGAATCCAGCCGTGGTCCTCACACCTGTAAGCTAGGTGGGATATCATGCCCTGGGTGAACAGCTTTGCAAACGGTTCGTTGAAGTCGATCAGGTCGACGTCGTTGAGAAACTTCGTGATAAATCGCGAATAGAGTAGGTGAAGTATCGCATGCTCCACGCCTCCTACGTATTGGTCGACTGGCAGCCAGTCGTTGACCGTCCCGGTATCGAATATCTTCTTCGAGTCGTTTGCTGAGATGTATCTAATGTAATACCAGCTTGAATCGACGAAGGTGTCCATTGTGTCCGTATCCCTTTTTGCCGGAGCACCGCAGACGGGACAGGTCGTCTCCACGAAATCGTCGATTTCGGCAAGCCCTTTGTTGCCGATGAACTCTACGTCCGGAAGTTCCACGGGCAGGTCTTCTTCCGGAACCGGTACGGTCCCGCAGTCGGGACAGTGGATCATGGGTATTGGAGCTCCCCAGTACCTCTGTCTGCTTATTAACCAGTCGCGGAGCTTGTAGTTGACGGTGAACTCGCCTGCGTCACGTTCTTTAAGCCAGCTCCCAATTACCTCGTACGCCTCTTCCGAGTCCAACCCGTTGAACTCTCCTGAGTTTACCAGATAACCCGGCTCCTCGTATGCCTCGTCGAGGTCTCCGGTTGGATTATCCTTTTTCGGAGCAATTACCTCGATGATGGGAATGTCGTACTTTTCCGCGAACTCGAAGTCACGCTGGTCGTGTCCGGGGACCGACATGATCGCGCCAGAACCGTACTCGGTGAGAACGAAATTGGCGATCCAGATTGGAATTTCTTCGCCGTTAATCGGGTTGACCGCGTACTCTCCTGTGAAGACACCTTCTTTGGTCAACTCCCCTCCCGCTCGGCGGGTCTGGTCTATCCTCTTTGTCTTATCTGTAAACGCTCTGAGTTCATCCTTTTTGTCGGGGTCTTCCGTGTCTTCGATGACCGTTTCAACCAGTGGGTGTTCGGGGGCCAGTGCCATATACGTTGCCCCGTAGAGCGTATCCGGACGCGTGGTAAAGACGTTGAGTTCTCCCGGGCGGTCGGCGAGATTGAACTTGATCTCGACACCCTCGCTTCGACCTATCCAATCGGCCTGCATCTTCTTCACGTGGTCCGGCCACCCGTCTAACTTATCCAGGTCTCCTAAGAGGTCCTGGGCGTAATCGGTAATCTTAAAGAACCACTGTTTGAGTTCTTTTTCCTCTACCTCTGAGCCACATCGTTCACACTTCCCGGAGATTACCTGCTCGTTGGCGAGAACGGTGTCGCAGTGCGGGCAGTAATTGACCGGACTCACGTCTTCATAAGCCAGGCCTTCCTCGTAAAGCTTGAGAAAGAGCCACTGGGTCCACCTGTAGTATTCGGGGGTGTGCGTCTGGACTTCCTTGTCCCAGTCGTACTCGATGCCCCACTGGTCAAACTGTTCCTTGAAGTCCGCGATGTTGTCCTCAGTCCATTCGCGCGGGTGAATACCCCGTTCAATTGCCGCGTTTTCCGCGGGCAGACCAAAGGCATCGAATCCCATTGGGTTGAGGACGTTTAACCCGTTCATCATCATGAACCTGGTCAGCGTGTCCCCGATGATGTAGTTTCGCCCGTGCCCCACGTGCATTGTTCCCGAGGGGTAGGGGAACATGTTCAAGTAGTAGAAGTTGTCTTCCGTCTCGCTTAACTCGGTGTCGAACAAGCCTTCTTCCTTCCAGTAATTTCGCCACTTGCTCTCTATTGCTTTGAAGTTGTAGTCGACCGATACCTCTGTCATCTTTAGTTTTCACCTGCCAATTTGCTAGCATAATCTTCTGCTCCGGCGAGAACGCGGTCCACTTTAGCCGGATCGTCCATCTCGCAGTAAAGCCTGAGGAGTGGTTCAGTGCCCGACGCCCTGATGAGGAGCCAGCCGTCGTCGAATCGTAATTTCACTCCGTCTGTCGTCTCCACCTTCTTTACGGGGAACCCGCCAACCTCAGTTGGAGGGTCATTTTCCGCCTCTTTGACTATCTCCTTTCTTGCCTCGAAGTGGGCGTCGTTACGTCGATAGTAGTGTCCGCCGTACTCGTCTAGCAGTTCTTCCACCAGCTTTGACGGGGGCAAACCGGAGTCTCCCACCATCTCAAGCAGGAGGAGGGAGCAGAGTATCCCATCCCTGTCGGGGATGTGGTTCTTTAGTCCGATTCCACCGCTCTCCTCTCCCCCGATGAGGACGTCTCCAACTATCATCTTTTCCGCGATAAATTTAAATCCAACTGGAGTTTCTATCACGTCGCGGTCGTGTTTGTCCCCGATTTTGAATATCATATCGGTTAAAGGAAAGTTCTTAACAGCAGAGCCGGTCCATCCCCTGGTTTCAACCAGGTACTTCATCAGCAGGGCGTAGGTCCGGTGAGCATCGATAAACGATCCGTCCTCGGCCACCGCTGAGACCCTGTCTCCGTCACCGTCCGTTACCACGCCCATTATCAACTCGTCCCTGTCTGCAGACTGCTTGAGGATTTCCTCCTTGAGGGGGTCGAGGTATTCTTCCAGGGGTTCGGGCCGCACACCCTTAAACCCGGGGTTAAACTCAGCCCTTACGTCAACCGAGGGGACACCAAATCTCGACAGTATTTCGCTGATAAACCCCTGTGCGGATCCGTACATGGAGTCGACTACTCCAAATACGGGGTTTTTCGTCAGCCTCTCCTCGTCGATGATCTCAAGTAGGCTATCTATATAACAATCTGAGACGGCAATCCGTTCAACTTCTACTCCCTGATCGACGGCGGGTGGGGCGTCGGGGAGCCGATTTTCTATCTCATCGGTAACCTCGGGAGGAGCAGATGCTCCTGATTCCAGCTTTACCTTGAATCCGTTGTAGTCGGGAGGGTTGTGGCTGGCAGTGATCATGACACCTGCCGAGTGATCGTACTCGTCCGTACTCCAGGCCAGGGCGGGCGTCGGTACCATCCGTTCCGTGACCTTTGCGGGAATCCCTTCTTCGATCAGTATTTTACCCACGAACAGGGCAAACTTCTCGGAGAGAAACCTGCCGTCGTATCCAATGATCACGCCCTCATCCGCGGGCCGGAAAGGAACGTTTAGCTCTTTGTAAACTCTTAAGTTCTCCCTACCGGGTGAGTTCAGGTAGTCCGCCAGAGCTTTAGTTACTCTGGCAAGGTTGTCAAACGTGTAATCGTCAGCTATAAGGCCGCGCCAACCGTCCGTTCCAAAGCTTATCTCTTCCAAGATTTTCCCTCCTTTTCGTCAACTATTTCGTCCACTCGGTCCGGAAATGGGACCTCTCCCCTGTTTAGCACTTCAATTATTAAGTCTCTGGGGATTGCCGTTTCCAGTCGTAACTGGCTAACTGTGACTATCCTGTTCTTTACTGATACCTTTTCCAGGGAGTTTTCTATCCCCCCTGAGTAACGGGAATAGTCAAATTCATCTTCTTGATTTTGATTCATGTCTTAAATTTAAGATTTCTATTTCGATAATTCCAGTGACAGTAGGGTTCCCGACGCCGGAAGACTAGTATTCGTATCTAACCCTGTACCTGATCTTTGTTGAGGAATCACTGCCTACCTCCGTGGTGAACTGTATTCTGTTCGAGCTAAGGACTTCGTAGGAGTGGCTCGATTCGAGTATTTCCCAGGAACCGGAGGGACTCTCGACGGCGTTGACCGTGATTTTCTCGTCCTTGCGGTTAGTTAGTTCGATCTCTATCTCGTCCTCCCAGGTACTATCGGCTATCTTTTTATGTTTCTTTCTCGCCCGACTTCCCTTGACGTCGAACGCCGCGCCGAGGCTGAGTTCGATTTCTTCCCCCACGGCGGTGTTTTGGAGGCGGTCCGCTCCAAGAAAGGTCTTCTCAACGTCTTCGTATATCCGCAGGGTTCCTGCCGCCATAGGGAGACCCAACCCGCTTTCCTCCGTGTTCTCGATCTCCATCGCAATCTGGACGGCCTCCCTTGATGAAGGGATGTAATAGTATTCACGTTCGAAGTCTACGGGACCCTTGTGGAGGAAAGGGATCTGAAATTCTCCCCCGGCGAGGACCCTTACCGGAAAATCTATCGGGTATTTATAGTACTCAAAGACCTCCTCCGGGGCCGATGGGGCCTTCGCGGCGGCGGTCCTGGCCAGGTTGAACTGCGGATAGGCATCTTCCTCCCGGTTTGGGGCACCGGCTATGAGGTTTACGGAAGCAGACCGAAATTCCTCCGTGCTGCTGTTAGTGACGTGCGCTACACCCCGTATCTCGAGTGTCTCCTCTCCCTCGTCTAGAAATCCCGTGTACTTTGGTTCCCAACTTAGTCCCTGGAGTTGGTAGCCATATGTAAGTTCCATCTCCCCCCTGGTCTGGGCCTCGAGGGTTAGTTCCAGGAGGTCCTGGAAGTCCGGAAGCCCTCTATTGTTCAGATAGTATTCGACTGGGTTCTTCACGAGAACCGTTTCCTGGTCGTCTACCTGAATTAGGGGGTTTCCATTTACCAACGTGACTAACTTTCCCGTGACCGTTTTCATCTGGTTACCAACCGTCGAAGCTACCGTAATATTCTCGCCCATGTATTCCGACAGCAGCCCCGATTCGGAGGGCTTGCTTGTGTGAAAGTCAGCCCTCTTCAGCTGGGCTTTGTCAGAGTCGACGAACAACGTGTCCTTAATCATAGATCCCGAAAACTTCTTCACGATCTCGTTCTCACCTTTGTATAACTTCACCGTCTCAGTAATCACAATTTGCGCTGGTCCACCCTGATACAGGGTCACCCGGGGGTGCTTATCCGCTCGGACTTGAGCCGACAGGGACAGAACGACGAGCGGGATAAGAAGAAAAGCCAACAAGGTAAAACTGATCTTTTTCACTCTACCCACCTCCAGTTTGATTTTACACGGAAGGAAAAGATTTATCATCTCCTTGGGATTTCGAAGTTAAGGTATCCACCTGAGAAGACACTCGTTTATGGATGGGGGAAGAAAGGGATAATTGCAACGATGAAAAGACTTTAATATCATAACGCTGTATACGTGGCTTGATCTTATTTCTTGCCCCTCTAACCAAAGTTCGCGCGAGGAGGAATCTGAGCATGTCTGGCAGGATGCCCGAATTTTATTTTGCAGGTAGTGACGAGAAGGTCGATCCAGAGCGTTATCTTCCCGCCGCAGTTAGGTCATTTTTCCCCCGATTCATAGACCATGGGAAGGGTGCGATCGTCTTTGACGAAGAAGGCAAAGAACTTATTGACCTGAGCGGCGGCTGGGGCTGTCTGGCGATTGGTTATAGCCATCCGGAGGTCGTGGAAGCAGTTCAAAAACAGGCGGGAAAGTTCTTCCATACTGACTTTAGTGCGATCCCTTACAAGGGTTACCCGGCCCTGGCATCGAAACTGGCCGACCTTGCCCCGGGGGATACGCCGAAGAAGGCTGTATTCTTTAACAGCGGGGCCGAAGCGGTTGAAAATGCCGTCAAGTTCGCCAAGGCTAAGACAGGGCGAGGAGCGCTCGTGGCGTTCGAAAACGGATTCCACGGCAGGACCCTCCTTACGATGACCCTTACCCACAAGGCGGAGCCCTATAAGCAGGGTTTCGGGCCGTTTGCTCCCGACGTTTACCGGTTGCCATATCCAAACACCTATCGGTCCGACCTCGAAGTGGGCGAGTTAGAGAGGAGACTGAAGGCGATGGTTGATCCGTCCGACGTCGCTGCGGTTATCGTCGAGCCAGTAATCGGCGAGGGAGGTTTTCTCGTACCGCCTGATGACTTTCTCCCCTATCTGCGGGACCTTGCTGACAAGTATGGTATCCAGCTGATCTTCGATGAAATCCAGTCTGGAGTCGGCAGGACGGGAAAGTTCTTCGCCGCGGAGCACTTCGGGGTCGAGGCGGACCTGATAACGGTAGCTAAGTCAATCGCCGGCGGTTTGCCCCTGTCCGGGGTAATAGGAAAATCAGAGGTAATGGACGCTCCGGGCCCAGGGAGCATAGGTGGCACTTTCATCGGCAACCCCCTGGCGGTCGAGTCCAGTCTGGCGACGTTGAAAGTAATTGAGGAAGAGGGCTTAATCGAGCGGGCAAGGGAGATAGGGGAGATCGTCCTCAGCAGGTTCAACGAGATGCAGGAGAGATACGACGTGATTGGAGACGTCAGGGGGTTAGGAGCGATGGACGCTCTGGAACTGGTTGAGGACAGGGAGACCAAGGAGCCCGCCACGGATCTAACGGGCGAGGTCGTTAATCGCGCTCTGGAAAAGGGTGTCCTGCTTCCTACCGCGGGACTGTACGGAAACGTCATTAGGCTGTTGACCCCACTGGTGATAGATTTTACTAACCTCAGAAGAGGACTGGACGTTCTGGAAGAGTCTCTCGAAGAAACCCTAGCGGAAAGGGATTAGGCTATATGGAATTGCGAGACCTGATAGAGGAGACCCTAAGGGAATCCTTCAGTTATCCGATCCTGTTTCTGCCCTTCTTTCTGATTTCTCTGTTGAACAACGTCTTCGTCTCCAACAGGGTCATCTCGGCGTTGGGGGCAAACTGGAGTTTGATCATCAGCCTTCTCTTTGTCGTCATCCTCGTGCCGATCGGAAACGGGGTTACCATGATAATGGACAGGGGTATAGCTTCCGGGCGCGGTCCCTACCCGCGGCGGGCCGTGGAGATAGTTTCGCGTAAAATCCCCCTGTTGATCGGAATAAATTTTGTCGCCTGGATGGCGGCGATTACGGGTCTGTTTCTCCTGATAGTGCCCGGTATTTTCCTTTACGTGAAGTTTATCTTCGTCACTCAAGAGGTACTCTTAGGCAGTGCGAACGATCTGGAGACGGGTCTGCGGAGTAGCTGGTCGAGGACTACGGGACAGTGGATGAGGTTGTTTTCACTTCTACTCGTCCTGGAAGTCCCCTTGCTATTGTTGAGCTTGCTTGCCGGCCAGTTGCCACTTGGTCTGGCCCAGACTTTACAGGTCGTATTGAGCACGCTGGCCCAAACCTGGATAGTCCTCGCATTCACACATCTTTACGTTAGAATAAGTAGAGGAGCGTAACGGCTGAGGCCTGTCAAGCTTAGAAGTTTTGACTCGTGCTCGTTCTGGCGTTTGATTATTTTAAATATTAGCCGATATAATCAATTTTAGAGGTGATTTTTATGGCTTTGATTGGATACATGGAAGGCACGGATCCGAATTTACTCAGTAGTCTTTGTGCTCAGGGGCACGATACCGTTCCGTTGGGAAATGGTTCTGATGGTCACGGTAAGTACATAGCACACGTTACCGAAGCGGATAACATAGACATCGTTATCGCGTACCTGCACAAACTACTCTCGGGTTCCGAAATGGAGCACGTCACCATCGATGACCGCTTGTTTGCCTGTAGAAGACACGACATTCCGGTGTTGATAGTGGTGCCCGACAAGTACAAGGACGGCGCAAGAAGCCGCATGGAAGAGTCAAGAAACTACGTCGACCTCGTTGCACCGGAGGAGTTAGAGGAAAAGGTGACCGAAATAATCGGGTAACCTGATTGGACTGACCCTGTACTGTTGCTTTTTGTCAAGGGTTTTCAAGGTTTTATGATTATTATGCTAAAGGGGGAGCGATCCCCCTTTTCTTGTTTTCTGGAGAAGGGATTCTCATGGCGTCCGAACGTAACTCGCTGTTAACTGGTCTTCAGCGCGCCGTCGTTCTCGGTGGCGGGGTTACCGGCCAGGAGACGGCCGCTTACCTCGCCCGGGAGGACCTTAACGTGCTTCTGTCGGACAGCTCCTTTCTGGAAGAGGGGGTAAAAGAACGACTGGAGGACTTAGGAGTCGAAGTCGAGGAAGGTGGGCATACACGGAGGATACTCGACGGCGACCTGATCGTAATCTCTCCGGGGGTCCCGCTAGATATTTCCCTGCTGGAAGAGGCGAGGCTGTCAGGAATCCCGGTAATCGGCGAGATAGAGCTCGCCTACAGGCTGTCGTGCTCGGACCGAATAGTTGCGGTGACCGGGACAAACGGCAAGACAACTACCGTCCGACTGATAGCGGAAATCTTGAAAGAAAAAGGGGAAAGGGTGTGCAGGTGTGGAAATATTGGTGACCCGTTCATCGGCGCAGTCGACGACCTGTCGCGGACCGATGTACCCGTGCTGGAGGTGAGTAGTTACCAGCTCGAAACGATCGAGCAGTTCAAGCCGAAGGTCGGGGTCCTGCTGAATATTGCCCCCGATCACCTGAAGAGGCATGGAGGCATGGAAGGGTATAAACGGGCCAAGTTCAGGTTGTTCGAAAATCAGGGCCCTTCTGATTTCTCTATCGTCAACCGGGAGCTACTGGGTGAGGTTTCGAATATAGAGCCGGAAATATTTACGTTCGACCCGGACGATTTCCGCGGTTACGGGTTGAGACCCCACAACAGGGAGAACCTGGCCGCGGCGGTCAAGGCCGTGGAGTGTATTTTGGGCGATAATTTTGAAGAAGGATGGATCTCGGATCTGATTCTAAAACGGGCTACGGACGTGGACCACAGACTGGAGACGGTGACTACGGTTCACGGAGTCATTTACGTTAACGACTCGAAGGCGACGAACCCACACGCGGCCGCTGCGGCCCTGGAGAGTTTTCAACGGCCGGTTCACCTGTTACTGGGTGGGCGGATGAAACGTGGGGGTTATGAGCCTCTGGTTGAGAAGGTTAAGGGCGACCGCGTGGAGTCCGTCTACCTCTTTGGCGAAGCGGCGGGTGCACTGTCGCACCTCTTCTCCGCGGGAGGATATGAGGACTATGAGGCTTGGGAGGATATGGAGGGGGCGGTAAACCAGGCCGCCAAGCGGGCACGCCGTGGGGATGTTATCCTATTATCCCCCGCCTGTTCGAGCTTTGATGCCTACCAGAACTTCGAAGACCGCGGGGAGAAATTTAGAGCTGCCGTCAGGAAAATTGAGGAAACTCAGTCCGGAACGGACTAAAGAACGACATTTATCACCTCACCTAAAGACACCACTGAAACCCTTACGGGACGGGGGTCCTTGTGATTAAGGGACATTCGATATATAAACTTTAATCCAGGTGGCTAGACCAATGGGCGATTTCGGCAGAACGGGCTATTACTTGCTGATAAGTTCCTTTTTGTTGACCGTGTTCGGAATAATTATGGTTTATAGTTCTAGTTGGATATACTCGGATTATTATTACGGCAATTCATACTCCCTGTTGCTAAAACAGATCGTAGCTGCCGCTATTGGTCTGGGTGTAATGGCGTTTTTTATCCGTGTAGATTTGACCAGGCTGCTTGATTACAGCGGCCATCTGTTGGTGATATTCATTTTCCTCACCCTTGTTAGCCTTATTCCCGGCCTATCCACCGGCGGACGCTGGATAGATCTCGGCCCTCTCTCATTTCAGCCCACGGAGGGGCTAAAGTTCGCACTTATTCTTTGGACCAGTCTAGCTATCGACGACCTGGGTAGCAGGATCAAGGACTTCGGCCAGGGGGTCGCCCCCTTTATCCTGGTCGTTGGCTTTATATCTCTGTTAACCCTCCTACAGCCCGATTTTAGCATGACAGTGCTGCTGATCTCCGCGGTAGGTTTCCTGTTGTTCGTCGGTGGAGCCAGGATTGTGGACCTGGGCAAGGTAATATTGCTTGGTTTACCCCTGTTGGGGGGACTCCTCGTCCTTGAGCCCTACAGGCTGAGGCGCCTTATCTCCTTCTTCGGTCCGGGTAATGATCAGTTGGGTACGGGATATCAGTTGACGCAATCCCTGATCGCCTTTGGTTCCGGGGGAGTTGTTGGCAAGGGGCTGGGAGGTTCAGTGGAGAAGTTTCTCTACCTGCCAGCTGGATACAACGATTTTATCTACGCGATAGTTGGGGAAGAACTTGGATTCATCGGAACACTGTTGGTTGTCGGCCTATTCGTGGTGTGGGGGGTTGCCGGGTTCAAGATTGCCCTCGATACCGAATCGGAGGTCTTGAGTCTGATTGCTGCCGGGATAACGTTTGTCATCTGCTTTCAAGCGTTATTGAACTTTAGCGTGACGCTGGGTCTGTTGCCCGTAACTGGGTTAACTTTGCCATTTATCAGTTATGGTGGTTCGTCCTTGATCGTTACTCTGGCGATGGTTGGTACTCTGCTCAACATCGCAAGGCGATGAGGGCCTTAATTACAGGTGGAGGTACTGGTGGGCATTTTTATCCCGCTTTATCCGTAATGCAAACCCTACGAGAAGCTCCCGTCGATCACGAAATTTACTATCTTGGCACCGGTCACGGGCTGGAGTCGAAACTGGTACCCGACTACGAATGGATTAACTTTATTTCAATCACGGTCCGCGGCCTGAGCCGTCAGAGCGTGTGGAGGCTTTTGCTGGGGTTGGTCCTCTTGCCGGTTGGCATGGTCCAGGGACTTTACGTCGTCCTCAGATACAGGCCGGACGTAATTTATGGGACCGGGGGTTATGCAAGTTTTCCGGTAGGGTTCTGGGGAGCCGTGTTTCGCGTTCCGGTAGTAATACACGAATTAAACGTCAAACCCGGCCTAACTAATCGGTTACTCGCACCGATAGTCGCTGCTATCGCGATCTCGTTTCAGAAATCGAAGAAATACTTGCCGGCAGAGAAATGCGTTTTGACCGGAACGCCAGTGAGGAAAGAACTTCATGAGCTGGAGAAGATTGCCCCGGAGGACCAAAAACGTTTTGGTTTGGACCCCGATGCCCCTATAATAATGGTATTTGGGGGGTCAAAAGGATCCAGCGTACTCGTGGACAAGGTTCTGGGGGAGCTTGGACGCGAAGACGAAAGAGGTTCCGGGATGCAATTTTTGATACAGACCGGCGAGCACTATTACCAGGAGGCGCTGGCGCGGTTGGACCGGGCCGAAGGTATCGACCAGAAAGAGGTCCGCGTCGTGCGCTATATCGACGAGATGAATCATGCTTACCGGTTGAGCGACCTAGTCATCTGCCGTGGTGGCGCGAGTACGACCGCCGAGTTGGTTGTGGCTCAGAAACCGGCGATCGTCGTTCCCTGGGCTGGCGCTGCGGAGGATCACCAGTACTATAACGCTAGAGCTCTCTCCGATGCCGGCGCTGCGGTTACCGTTACGGAGGAAGATTGGTGGGATTTTCCTCTGCTTGAGAGGTTGAACGACTTGGTGAGAGAGGATGCAGATATCCACGGTGCGAGTAACCGATTGGAAAAAATGAGGCAAAACTATGATAAGCTAAAAACGGGGGAGGCTACGAGCAGGCTGCTTGGTCTGTTCGAGGATATCGTACACGAGGAGATTTATGCTAACGATAGAGCCAAATAACAAGTATCACCTGATTGGAATTGGTGGGGATGGTATGAGCGCATTGGCGCGAATCATGCTTCAAATCGGAGCTACTGTAGTAGGTTCCGACATACGCGAAGATCCGAAAAACGAGTTGCTGCGGCAATCCGGGGCCGAAGTTTACGTTGGTCACAGGAGGTCAAATATCTCGAGGGATATAGATTACGTGGTGACCTCTTCGGCCATCCCTGACGATAACGTGGAGGTCCAGGAAGCACGGCGGAGGAATATCCCTGTTGAAGAGAGACTTACCGCCCTGGGGAGTCTGATGGAAATGAAGAAAAGCCTTGCCGTGGCCGGGACTCACGGTAAGACCACCACGACGACTATGGTTTCGACCCTGCTGGAATATGGAGGAAAGGACCCCACGTTTGTAATTGGTGCGGAGAGCGAAAAACTTGGGGGAAACGCCAAGGTGGGAACGGGGGAGTATATCGTCTCCGAGGTAGACGAGTCGGACGGCCATTTCACTGAACTCTATCCGAACGTCTCCGTGATCACCAACGTGGGCAAAGATCACCTGGATACGTACAAAGATCAGGAAGAAATCCTCGATGGCTTTCGGAAGTTCGTCCGGCATTCACGCGAAACAGCGCTAAACATTGACGATAAGAACAGCCGGCTGATCCTCTCTGAAGCCGACGACCCGTTGACCTTCGCCATCGACCGGGAGGCTGATATAACGGCAGGGAGGGTTGCTCAGGAAGGTATGTGCACCTGTTTTGACCTGTTTTTTCGGGGGGATAAGAAGGGGAGGGTGGAACTTCCCGCGCCAGGAAAGCACAACGTTTATAACGCCCTTGCTGCAGTATCTTTGGGATATAAGGCGGGGCTTAAGTTTGACGAAATGATCGAAGGCCTGGGGGAGTTTCAGTTACCCAACCGTAGGTTCCAGGTCCTCAAGAACAACGGAATGATAATTGTCGACGACTACGCACACCTTCCCAGAGAAATCGAGGTCACCCTCAAGGCAGTTAAACAGGGCTGGAATCCGAATCGTCTATTGACGGTCTTTCAACCGCACAGGTTTAGTAGAACGAAGCACATCAACGGTCAATTTGGAGATTCATTCGAACTTGCTGACATAGTAGTAATTACTGAAATCTACCCGGCCTCTGAGACCCCGATACCCGGTGTTACCTCGCAACTTATCCAGAAATCGGTCGAAAAGAAAAAGAGCGAGGGGGTTTACCGAATACGCGAAAAAGACGAACTGCTCGGGTTTATATCCGATAACCTGCAGGAAGGGGATTTTCTCATCGGTCTTGGAGCAGGTGACATTAACGAGTTTACGGAGAAACTGGCGGGGTCCTAACGCCCCGGTACGATAGTTGAACGCGAGGAGCCGAAGTTAGCTATGCCAACATCGATAACTAGAACGACGAGACCGAGTTTTCTGCAACAGGACGTTTACCTTAATAAATACACGACGTGGAACATAGGTGGGCCGGCAAGGTATTTCTGTGAACCGGGGTCTATCTCCGAATTGCAGCGGGGACTGGACTTCGCCGATGAAACCGGGCTAAACTGGAGGGTAATCGGGAATGGAAGCAACCTCTTAATTTCGGATGGCGGTTTTGACGGACTGGTAGTGAGAATCGGGCCGAAGTTTGCCGACCACGTCGTTGACGGGCAAACCCTCGACGTCCAATCTGGCGCTCCGCTGTATAAACTGGCGGACGTGGCCAACGATTATCGATGTTCTTGTTTTAACTTCGTTACAGGTATCCCGGGCACGATCGGGGGCGCGGTGGCCATGAACGCTGGTGCCTTCGAGTATGAGGTTTCAGATTTTTTAACTAAAGTAGTTTACCTGAGCGAAGGCGGAGAAGTAAATGAGAGAGATAGCCTGAAAGACTTTTTTGAATACAGAAGAAGCCCTTTCCTCTATAACGGCGAGATAGTTCTGGGGGCAGAGTTCCGCCTGGATCGCTCAAGCGAACAGCCTTCCATGAGTGAGATTCTTTCCACAAGAAGAAGTAAAATGCCGTATTCCCTTCCCTCCGCTGGTTCTGTATTCAAGAATCCTTCCCACGCTGATAAGACGGCCGGAGAAATGCTGGATTTAGTAGGTGCCAAGGGCATGAGAGTAGGAGACGCGGTCGTCTCTCACCAGCACGCCAATTTTATCCTCAACGACGGTCAAGCTACGGCGCAAAACGTCCAAAATCTAATTGACATTTTACAAGAGAGAGTGTATAAAGAATTCGGAGTGACACTCGTCACCGAGATTGAGGTCATTTAGGATTGACACTCCGAAAATCTTTGCATCAATTGAAACTATACTATATTATTAGTAACAGTTATAACCGGCCAGTCCTCAGATGGACTGGGCTTTAGAACAGGGCTGGAGGTTTCTGGTAGGTAATGTAGTATTTGGAGGCTTTGGGTTTCCGATCAGTTGGGGGATTGATCGGGAATGGTGATTTTTTACAAAAAATAAAAATGTGGATTCAGGAGCAACACTATAAAAAAAATTTCGTTTTCTCATTTTATCTAATATGACGACCGTTATTGAGTTTTACTGTTATTTTGGGTGGTGATCCAATGGAAAGCGAGGATCTTGTTGTCGGGTTGGATATTGGAACTACGAAAATTGTCGCACTCGTAGCTAACGTAATCGATGATTCAATCGAAATCGTGGGCTTTGGTCAGGCGCCCTCAAGGGGGCTGGAGAAGGGCGTAGTGGTAGACATTGGTCAAACCACCAATTCCATAAGAAAAGCAATTGAACGCGCTGAGAAGATGGCGGACGTAAACGTGCAGTCTGTTTACGCTGGGATTACCGGCAAGCACATCAACTATCTGAATAACACTGGTACAGTCTCCATAAACAGGTCGGATAAGGTTATTCGCAGGGACGATGTCAGGAGGGTAATCGAGACTGCAAAGGCTATGCAGCAGATTCCCCCTCAGTCCGAGATGATTCATATCATCCCCCGGCAGTTCGTCGTAGATGATCAGGAAGGCATTACCGATCCCATCGGCATGACTGGAACTCGCCTGGAGGCTGACGTTCATATAGTCACGGGGGCAAGTACGGCCGTGCATAACCTGCGGAGATGTCTCGAGTCATTAAACATCGGCATAGACCAGCTGGTCCTCGAGCCGCTCGCGTCTTCGTACGCGGTCTTGTCCTCGGCGGAAAAACAGCTGGGCGTACTGCTTATGGATATTGGTGGTGGGACTACGGATCTCGCCGTATTCAAAAAAGGTGATATCTGGTTTTCAAAGGTCGTACCGCTCGGTGGAGAACACATCACAAACGACATAACAGTTGGTCTGCATACCCCCCTGGAAACGGCAGAAGAGATTAAGATCGACCATGGAGCGGTCTACGTCAACGAGGAAAACGAGAAAAAACAGGTTGAGGTTGCCACCGTTGGCGGCGACGAACAGAGAAGGGTCCCGCTGAAAAACCTGGCCAAGGTAATCGAGCCCCGGGTGGAAGAAATATTTGATATGGCTTTTCAAGAGGTGGAAGATGCCGGGTATGAAGACCTGATTCCCTCGGGCGTTGTCCTTTCCGGTGGAACTTCTTTGCTAAACGGCGTGGTCGAGTACGGCCACAGGCATTATGGCGTGCCCATTCGCCGTGGCTCCACTCCCCCCGATATTCATGGATTGAGGGACATTGTGGAATCTCCGATCTATGCGACTTCGGTCGGCCTGCTTAAGTACTCGGTCGAATCCCACGACTTTTTAAGAAACGGGAAAAGGGAGATAGGTGGAGGAACCTCGTTAACGTCAGATATCTTTAGGTGGCTCGCTAGCTTTTTCCGAAGATGACCTGGAGTCCTCCCGGCGAGAACTCGTCCGTAAAGTCTGAAAAAGTGAGGTAAAGTGACTCATGAAAAAAATTGCCATCATCAATCAAAAAGGAGGCACAGGGAAGACGACAACTGCCGTAAACCTCGGCGGTGGCCTGGCTTTAGAGGGGTACAAAACACTTCTTGTCGACGTTGATCCACAGGGGAACCTCGCTACATGGTTTAACCCGGAATACGAGAGGTCTCTCTATCATTTTCTCGTCGAGGACGAATCCCCCGACAGCTGTATAGTAGAGGTGCGGGAAAATTTATACCTCTTACCCAGCGACAAGACCGCGGCTCAGGCCGAGAAAATACTTACCGGACAGACCAGCAGGGAGACGATCTTGATGAGAAAGATGTCGGAAGTCGACGACTACGACGTCATCATCGTCGACTGCCCACCCAGTCTGTCCCTGTTGAACCAAAATGCTTTAATCTACGCGCGAACGGCGTATCTACCGGTAAGCATGAATTACCTCGCGTTAGTTGGGGTGAGGAACCTGCTCGAAAATATTAGACAGATAAATGAAATAATGGACAGAGACGTGAAAGTTTCACTGGTTATTCCAACTTTTTACGACAAGCGGACGAATGAAAGCAAGGAAATATACGAGACGCTAAAAGAACACTTCGACGGCAAGGTAACCGAACCGATTAGGACGAACGTTCGGTTGTCCGAGGCCTCCAGTTACAACCAAACGATATTCGAATACGCTCCTAACTCCCACGGAGCTGAAGATTATTCTACTTTAGTAGAAAGGGTGATAGAAAATGGCTAGGAAGAAAAAATCTGTAGGAAACGACCCATTGGACGGGATAATGAAGGACTTTTACCAGTCTACTCCCGACGAAGAGGATATTGGGTCGGAGGATGGTGTTTCGGATGAAAGCCCCGAAAACGTACAAGACGAGAAGAAGATGAATAGAATGAATAATCAAGGTGGTTATGATCTCGCCAAGCTCATGGTTATTGGCGTTGGTGGTGGTGGCAATAACGCTGTAGACAGGATGATCGAAGCGGGCGTAGATAGCGTGCAGCTGGTATCGATAAATACCGACGCCCAGGTCCTGGAGATCAATAAATCCGATCGATCAATTCAGATAGGCAAAGAACTTACCGGCGGACTGGGAGCTGGGGGTAACCCGGAGATTGGCCGAGAAGCAGCCCTGGAAAACCAGCAGACCATTGAACAGCTTCTTCAGGATATTGACATGTTGTTTATCACCTGTGGAATGGGTGGGGGGACGGGCACGGGTGCTACCCCCGTTATCGCCGAAGTTGCCCAAAAGATGGAGATACTCACTACGGGAATAGTGACAAAGCCGTTTACGTTTGAAGGTGCTGAACGGGCGGATAAGGCCGAGAACGGGTTGAAGAGCCTCACCGGCAAGGTCGACACGATAATTACAATCTCCAACGATAGGTTGCTGGAGATCGCCCCTGAGGAAATTTCTCTAATCGACGCGTTTAGGTTGGTCGACGAAATTCTCATGCAGGGAGTTAGGGGAATATCTGAACTGATAACGGTTCCGGGTATGATAAACCTCGACTTCGCTGACATTAGAAACGCGATGAAGAACGGTGGGCCCGCACTGATGGGCCTGGGCGAGGCCGAGGGGGACTCAAAAACCAAGAAAGCCGCACAGAGTGCAATCTCCTCGCCGCTCCTGGAAGGCTCCATCGAAGGTGCCGAAAAGGTCATCCTCAACATTACTGGAGGCTCCGACCTGACGCTGGACGAGGTAACAGCGGCCGCTCAAATGGTGCAGGAAGCGGCGTCGAACGAAGCCGATATCATGTTTGGTACGGCGATAAAGGAAGGGTTAGATACGGTGAAGTTGACGATTATTGCGACAGGTTATCCGGACAGCGGGCCGAACGGTGCCGAGGAGGAGATTCAGGAGATAGCGTTCAAGTCGAACAACGGTGGCTCGAGGGAGAAGAACGACCTGGACATCCCAACTTTCATAAGAAGAAGTTGAAATCCTCAATCGGTCCTCTCCTCGGGTGCTTATATCTGCGGCAAGATTACTGTTTAGTAAAATAGATCCTTCATGCGTAGCAGATGATCTTCGAGCTCTTTCGGTGAGTTGGCTATCACCTTTTCCATGCTTACAGGGGTTATTATGTTCCCCTGGAGAGCTGTCATAACGTCATGCTTTCCTTCCAGGCAGAATTCCACGGCGGAAACTCCGCATCTCGTGGCCAGCAATCTATCGAACGCCGTCGGTTCTCCACCGCGCTGTAAGTATGCGAGAGTGGTGACACGGATTGGCATGTCGAGGACTGCTTCGAGTTGATCCGACAGATAATGACCGATTCCTCCCAGTTTAACGTGACCAAACGAGTCCGTGCCGGAGTCGCGGGTTATTTGCTGGTCCAGTTCACTGGGGGTCGCCCCCTCAGCTATAACCACCAGCGAGAAGTACTTTCCTGCCGCCTCGCGTTTCTTGATCCTTTTCTTGATATCCGCGACCTTGAAGTGTTCCTCCGGTACCAGTATCACGTCTGCTCCGCCTGCAATTCCGCCGAGCAAAGCGATCCAGCCCGAATCCCTTCCCATAACCTCGAGTATCATTACGCGGTGATGCGAAGATGCGGTAGTGTGGAGTTTGTCTAAAGATTTGGACACCTGAGTTAGTGCCGAGTCAAATCCGATTGAGTATTCCGTCTCCGCGAGGTCGTTGTCGATAGTCTGGGGAATTCCTACGGCCTTTATGTCGTGGTCTTTCAGTCTATGTGCTACCCCCAGGGTATCGTCGCCTCCAACCGCGATGATCGCGTCCAGGTCGTTCTTCTCGAAGTTTTCAATGGCCTGTTCGGCACCACCCTCGATAGAGAAGGGGTTCGTGCGCGAACTACCTAACATAGTCCCGCCGACCGGCAGAATACCTGATACGTCCTGACGGTTCAGTCTTCGCCTGTCGTTTTCCAGTAGGCCAGCCCATCCGTTCTTGAATCCAACGATTTTTACTCCTTCGGACATAGCCTTCCTGACAACCGCCCTAATTGCTGCGTTGATTCCCGGAGAATCGCCACCTCCAGTTACCAGACCAATCTTGTTCAAGTTTATCACCCAGTTTTATAGAGAGTTTTTGTTAATCTAAATAAAGGCTCTTATTTACGGACCCAGCCTGCTCGAAAAGGTTGCCTGCAGTTTCCTTGACGCGTTCGCGGATGAGTCTGGAAACTACCCGGGGATCGAAGTCCGATTTTACAGGGCTCCAATCGGTATCGGAGAAGAAACCTTCTCTATCGTCTTTAACGCCCTCCGGGGGTATTATAGAGTCCTTGTGTCCGGCGTAGAACTCATAGGCGGCTCTGGCGTATTCGTACTGGTATCTCGTGTCCTTGTTCAACTTGCATACGCCAAAGTCTAGGACCTTCTTGATTTGCTCTTCAACCAGACCGGAGGAACCGTGGAGGACAAGAGGGGTATTGAAGCCAGCGTCGGTTAAGGCGTCGTCTATCTTATTCACGAGGTCTTCGCGTAGCTTTATGTCTTTGCCCTTGCTTACGCCGTGTTGGGTGCCGACCGAGACGGCGAGGAGGTCAATCCCCGTCCTATCCACGAACTCAACTGCCTCATCGGGATCGGTGTAAAACGCTTCGGCTGAAGCGGTTTCCTCGTCTTCGACGCCCTTGATCTTGCCCAGTTCTCCTTCGATGATGATGCCGCTCCCCTCGGCGTAATCGACGACTTCCTCCGAGATCTTGACGTTCTCCTCAAATGACTTCTTCGAGGCGTCGATCATGATTGAAGACGCGAGTTTTTCGTCAATCGTTGCCTTGATGAAATCCATGTTGCTTTCCTTTAAGTGGTCCATGTTGAGGAATACGCCAAAGTCATAATTATTTGCGAGTTCCTGGATATAGTTGGACATTGCCCGTAGTCCGGTCAACGGGTCCCCGTCTCCTGCAAACTTCGAAGCGCCATTGCTCATTTGTAGCACCAGGTCAGACTTCTTTTCCTCCGCGGCCTCGAAGAGCCCGATCAGGATGTTCGGTTCAGCTATGTTTGAAGCTATAAACCCGTAACCAGATTCCTTTGCCTCACTATAGACTTTTTCTAACTCTGTTCCTGATAAAAAAGGCACAATACCCTCCTTATATTGAGATTGATATAATAAATGTACTCTAGATAATATACCAATTTATTATACCAACTGACTGAAACGTTTCAACAATCCGCAGGTTTTGTTGATAAATCGGACCGCATTCCGTATCTTAATAACAGTAATGTTTAAGTTGGCAGTTTAATTTTACTTTAAAAGGTTTTCTAATGGTTTTTGGCTTTGGTTGCAATTGTGATTTTTGGTTGATGTCTAATGGTTGATGTATACATCGGCATAGGTTCCAACCTGGGGAAGAGGCGCCAGAATATAGTCAACTCAATTGCCCTTCTGTCCCGAATCGGTGACCTAGAGGTAGTCGACAGGGCATCTTTTTACGAGACGGAACCCGTTGGTCCCGTGCAACCGTGGTTCATCAATACCGCAATCAGGATAAAGACCGATCTGGAAGGACAAAAAATTTTGACTTTGTGCAAGGAAGTGGAAAAACGGATCGGAAGGGTAGACTCCCTTACCTGGGGGCCCAGACTCGTTGATCTGGATATATTACTGGTTGGAAACTCAAAAATTCACGAAGATAGACTTGACGTTCCCCACCCAGAAATTCAGAACAGGCGATTTGTCCTTCTCCCCCTTCTTGAAATCAATTCTGAATTAATTCATCCGGAATTGGGGCTACCAATCCAAAAACTATTAGACGACACGGACAGCGAGAAAAAGGTGATTAAAATACAATGAAACAAATATTAATTACTTCTCCGGAGGGCGGAAATTCGGAGAAGAGGGTGGCTATTACCGAGAACGGTAAATTAGTCGAGGTATTTTACGAGGACTTTCAGGAAGATAGGCTGGTAAGCAACATATACAAGGGGAAGGTGGAAGACGTTCTCTCAGGACTGGGTTCAGCTTTCGTCGACGTGGGGGAGGAGCAAAGCCTGTTTCTGTCCCGAAGCGAAATAAATCAGGCCATTTTGAGGAGTCGGGGTTTTGACCCCAACGACTACCCTCCGCATATTAACAAGGTAATTAACGAGGGGGAATCTCTGATCGTTCAAGTCAAACGTGGCGTTATTGGGACGAAGAACCCTCAGGGGACGACAAAGATTAGCCTGCCAGGTCGCTATTGGGTGTTTCTCCCGAAGGACAGTCGACTGGGCATTTCACGAAGGATAACTGACGACAAGGAAGTCAGGAGGTTAAAGGACGTTGCTCGCGACCTGAAAGAGGACAGCGAGGGATTGATCGCCCGGACGGCGTCTCAAGACGCTTCCGAGAGTGACTTAAGGCGTGACTTTAACTTCTTGCTGGGAACCTGGAAGGGTATTGAGGAGGAGGCAAAAAAGGTCAAACCTTCGCACCTACTCCACGCGCACACAAATATCGTCCGGAGGATCATTCGCGACCGCCTTCTCGATGACGTGGATAGAGTGGTAACGGATTCCAAGGACGTCTACGACGACATAATAGATTACATCCACTACCTGAGAATGAACGACTACAAGGATAGGATCGAGTTATACGACAAGAACGTTTCCCTGTTCGAAAACTACGGGGTGGAGAAGGCACTGAAGAGGTGTTTACAGAGGGAGGTCCCCCTTGACCCGGGAGGCTATCTCGCGATAGACGAGACCGAAGCACTAACGGCCATCGACGTCAACACCGGGAGCAACGTTAATCACAAGAATCAGGCCAAAGCGATCCTTAATACCAACCTTGCCGCCGCCGACGAGATACCCGTTCAGCTCAGGTTGAGGAAGATCAGCGGAATTATCGTCGTCGATTTCGTCGATATGTATACGGAGAGAGACCAACAAAAGGTGATAAACAGGCTGAAGTCGAACCTTAGGGAGGACAGAGTGCCCGCCGACTTCATTGACATGACGCCTCTTGGGCTGGTGGAAATTACTCGTAAAAGAGAGGGAGAAAGCTTAGCCGACCTTATGGAGGGCCACAAGGATTAATGAATTGTGGGCCGGGTGAAGTAACCCGGCCCGCTATATATCAGTTTTCGACCTCGTAGGCCAGAGTAATCAACGCGGTAGCTGCGGTTTCTCCTTCTACGTTGGCCTTAATCTCTACCCTGAAGATGTTTCTTCTAGCCCTGTCCAACTTGCCAGAAAAGAATATCCTGTCGCCGGGCTTTACCTGTCTCTTGAACCTGGCGTCATCCACGCCCACGAGGTAGCCTAAGTCCTCTTCCTCTACGTTCTGTCCCGCGAGCAAGCCGGCCACCTGCGCCATCCCTTCGATGATCATCGTGCCGGGCATAACCGACGGGTGGGGTTCGGGGAAATGTCCCTGAAAGAAGGGTTCGTTTATCGTAACGTTCTTTATTGCCGTAACCTCCTCTTTGCTGATCTCCTCTACCCTGTCAACCAGCAGGTAGGGATAGCGCAGAATTATTCTATCTTTAATTTCTTCTATGTCCATTTCCAACTGCACTCGCCTCCGATTTGTTTAGGTTATCTCTTTCCGCAGTTCCTCTTTTGCCCCGTCCGTCAGGTTGTCAATGGAGTCCTGGTTCTGGGCCAGCAGGACGTTTGCCTCCCTGAAGACCATGTCATAACCGGCTTCCTTGGCCAGGTTGTTGGTAACCTGGGCGATCTTACTTTCGATTAGACCGGTCAAAAGGTCGTCCAGCTGAGTGTACTGGGTATTTACCTGCGAGAGGATGTT
>JAGYME010000024.1 GCA_018400715.1 Candidatus Bipolaricaulota bacterium | reverse complement strand
CTAACTCCGACTTCGAGTACGAATTTCAAATGGCCCTGACTAACCGTGACCTCGCTCCGGAGATCGAATCCGTCTTTCTCATGACCTCGGGAGAATACTCCTTTCTCAGCTCGAGCATAGTCAAGGAGGTAAAATCTCTTGGCGGTGACGTAAGCACCTTCGTCCCCGCGGTAGTCGAACAGAAGCTGGCGGAGGAGTTTGAAGTCGGCTAACTGCAGGATTTAGGATCCAGGGGTTAGGGGTTAGGATGTAGGTTGGTCGGTGAGCGGACGTTGTCGGGGCTAGCAAGGTATCAGTTTCAGGATGTAGGATTTAGGATGTAGGATTTAGGGATGTCGGGTGAGCAGTGGTTGGTGGGGTTAAGAGGTACCCGGTATCCGGTATCAGTTTTCCGTGGTGTTGGTTGGGATCCATTGGCGATAGACACGGGTTTACCCGTGGGGTCATGTTTGGTATAAGGGTTTACCGAGTTAATTTGGTATGTGCAACGTAGTCGTTCAGCTAATTTGCACATACCAAATAAACTTTGCCAACATTTATAGAAACCACCCAGCACCATTATTTAAGACAGTGACGGGTAAGGGGTAATGGGTTGATGTGTTAATGTGTTAATGAGTTGACAGGTTGATTTGTTAATTGGTTACTAGATACTAATTGCCAGGACCTAAGACCCAAGACCTAACACCAAAAGAAAAATGCCCCATCTGTGGAGGTAATTTAGAAGAAGGTACAACAACCTACACGGTGGATTTAGAATTCGGGTTAGTAGTCGTTAGGAAAGTACCAGCAAAAGTCTGTTCACAATGTGGCGAGGACCAGAACCCAGCCTCCATCGCCGAACACCTCCGCAGGAAAAGCATCCAGAATTAAACCTATGGGGTCTAGAGATGACATCAAAGCTGAATTTGATAACACCAAACTTGCCTTCTTGCTTTTCGCCGTCAACTCGGAACTAACCAACCCAATATTTATTGCTTAATCCCGTCAAAGAATGTAACATTTAACAGAAACTGGACGGACTTACGGTGGTACTAATGAGCAAAACACAGGTGAAACATCCACACATAATGGAAGATCCCAAGATTAGCCAGGGATCCCCCGTGATAAATGGCACTCGAACTCGAATTATAGACATAATACTTGAATACGAATACGTAGGGAAAACCCCGGACGAGATAGTTAATGCACACCCCTACCTTAATCTGGCCCAGATCCACGATGCTATCTCGTATTACTACGATTATAGGGAAGAAATTGACCGAGAAATAAGCAAGCGCAAGGACAAAATACAAGATATACGCGATAGAACGTAAAAAAGACAATATGGAAGAAGAGAACGCAGATTCTATTAAGGTATATACTAACGAAAGTGTGGATGTCGCTATTGCAGAAGGTTTGAAAAGGCGTGGAGTGGAAGCATGGTCAGCTAAGGACACAGGGAACCTGGGACTTACGGATATAGAACAGATACAATACGCCACTGAGGAAGAAGCAACGATATTTACCCATGATGATGACTTTCTGAGCTTAATTGCTGAAACTGATCGGGAGCACCATGGAATTATCTACGTCCACCAACAGAAATTATCCATCGGTGCGTGCATCAGAAGAATTAAAGCATTGGTACAAACAAGAACTCCGGAAGAAATTAAAAACCATATCGAATTTCTATGAACTCCTAATTTCATCACAAACCCTACGAACCTTGACTTTACCCCATAGTCTCTAAGACCTAAGAGCCAACACCCAGGAGCCCTGACTGCGGACTGAAACGGTAGACCCCATGGCTATGTGGTAAAACAGAATCCGACTCGCTTATCAGTCGACACGGGACGCTCGACACTTGACTCACGACGCTTTTCGACATCGGACATCGGACTTCGGACTCTATTGATAATGCACCCAGCGCTTTGAGACGCGCAAGTTGATCGCGGTTAGGATAAATACGATAAAGAAGAGGACGTACGCCGCGGCAGAGGCATAACCGAATTCGAAACTGTTAAACCCCTTCTGGAAGAAGAACATAACTATCGTCTCAGCGCTATCCAGGGGGCCTGCCGTCCCCGCCCAGATCACGTATACCTGTGTGAAGACCTTGAATGCCCCGATCATAGATATTATCAGCACGAAAAAAGTAGTCGGCGTGAGCAGGGGAAGGGTGACGTGGCGGAAGAGCTGGAACCGATTTGCCCCATCGACCCTGGCGGCCTCGTAGTATCCCTCGGGAATATTCTGCAGCCCAGCCAAAAAGAGGACTGTCTGAAACCCCAGGAACTTCCAGACGCCAAAGATTATCAACAACGGTATGGCCAGGCTGGGGTTGTTGAGCCACCGATAGTCACCAAGTCCGACCAAACCAAGTAAGTGGTTGACCAGCCCGTAATCGGCGTTAAACAGCCAGACGAAGACGGACGCGCCAGCGACCATCGGTGTAATCCAGGGGAGGAAAAATGCGGTCCTAAACCAGCTCTTCATCCTGATTTGCGAATTCAACAGAATCGCGATAAACATGGCTATTATCATCGTAACCGGGGTACTGACGAGGGCATAGTAAACCGTGTGCCAGAGGGCAGACCAGAACTCGGGATCGTGGAACAATCTTGCGTAGTTCTGTAACCCGATAAACGTTCCCGTGTTTCTCAAGACGTCCCAGTCGAATAAACTGATTCTAAACGACCTTATCAACGGCCAGAAGGAAAACACGCCGAGGACGAGAAACGCCGGGAATAGGTATATGTAAGCCCAGAACGTCTCCTTCCAGTAATCTACCTTCTTCAACTTAACGCTGCTAACACCGGTAAGCCGGCTGACAAGAGCAATAATTCTGTTCATAATTCAGTCCTACAGGCTAAATCTGCTCAAACTACTGCCTTATCCCACGCGTCCTCTATCACCGAAAGGGACTGGTCCAGGTGTTCAGTTTTAAACTGCTCCAAGACGATCGGCCCCTCGTATCCGTCCTTCCTGATTACTTCAAAAAGCCCAACCAGGTCGAGGTCGGAATCGGCCTCGAGTTGTTGGTGATCTCTGTCTCCTACCACGCCGTGGAGGTGTACGTTCTTTATCACTCCGGAGTTCCGGTAAAAGTGAAGTAGCGGGTCCTTACCACCTTTGGTCATGTGGCCAACGTCAAGACACCTTTTATAACCCTCCTGGTTCAAAAAGCCCTGGAGGTCTCGGAGATCAGTAAACAGGTTTTCCACGGCTATTTTCCCCGGCTCCAAGTGGTCCTTGAGTTCCAACAGGGAATCCTTGGCGGCCTCTATGCGATTGTCGTACTGGTCCAGCTCAAACAAGCGAGTAAGCGGCGATCCGCCTGGAAGGTAAATCGGGGAGACGTGTAAGGTGTACACTAGTGGGTCCAACTTCTCCGCCTGTTCGTATGTCTCGGTTACTACATCGATCGAGGTTTTCCTCAATCTCGGGTTCGTACTCGCCAGCCGCACGCTCAGCGGCAGGTGAACCGTGTACTCCAATCCATCCCGCTTTTTTATCCGGTTCAATTCCTCGATTTCATCCTCCTCGAGAGGGATGTTTCTGGGATACTCCAGCGTCAGTTCAACTAGGCCGAACTCCACCGGCCTCCGCTTTACGTTTTCCACCAGTCCCAGGTTGGGATAGGTTAGCGAGGTACAGCCTAACTGGAATGGATAGTTCTTCAATATAACCTCCAAAAGGTGGGGGTGGGAACCACCCCCACCGCAGATAACTTAAAATTTAACCGTATTTTTCGGCAAAAGTCTTAGCGCCTTCTTCGAGAAGTTCCTTCGGTTCACCTTTACCCAGCATCGTCTTCTCCAGAATGTTGCCAAAGATGTTCCTGACGGAGTACCAATCGGGGTGATGCGGGTAGACGAAACCTTCCCTCATCATTTGGGTCATCGCCCTGTATCTCGGGTTCTCATCGAGGTACTTTTGCCACTCTTCAGAGTCAAGAGCTGACTTCCTCACAGGTATGTAACCCGTCCGTTTGGCCCAATCTATCGTCCACTTGTCCTTTATCATGAACTGGATGAAGTCTACGCCAGCATTAACCTGGGCTTGAGTGTTACCGACCGTGAATACCCCTACGTTGGTTCCCTGTATCATCGAATCACCGTTGGCGGGTCCGTCCGGCAACGGAGCGGTATCCCATCCGTGGTTTCCTTCACAGGCTGAATCGACGTACGGGGCGCCGGCGGATGAACCTATGTACATAGCCACCTTGCCAGAGCCAAAGGGCCCGCTCAAGTAGCCAGTTTGATACAAGCTGTACTCTCTCAAGTCTTTCATGTAGGTAAGGGCCTCAATACCCTCCTCGGAATCTATGAGGAGTTCTGTCTTATCCTCGTTGAGGAATTTACCTCCTGCCTGGTGGAAGAACAGGGAAAACAACTCGGGGGTAGGCCGAAGGCCGAAGCCGTACTGGTCGATTTCACCGTCGTTATTCGTATCCTTGGTCAACTCAGCGGAGATCTCCAACAACTCGCCCCAGGTCGCCGGCGGTTCGTCAATCAGGTCGGTATTGTAGAACAGGACCATCGCGCTCTTGTTGAAGGGCAGAGCGTAGAGCTTATCGTGGAACGTACCAGAATTTACCAAAGCCTCCGGTAGGTCGTCTATTAGCTCCTGGCTGACCACTTCATCGAGCGGTTGCATCAAATCGGCGTTTACGTACTGTATCGTCCAATCCTCGTACTGCTGTGAAGCTGTTGGTAATTTTCCCGCTGCCGCGGAAGTCGTCAACTTCTGGCTTAGTTCACCGTACCCACCTTGATCAACGAGTTCGACGTCAACTTCGGGATTTGCCTCCTCAAAAGCCGCGGTAATATCTTCTAGTGCTTCCTTGTGTTCCCGGTGCATGGAGTGCCAGAAGGTTATCTTTGTCTCGGCGAAAGCTATACCCGTGAGACCAATGACCAAACTAAAAACCAAGGTAAAAGCAAGTATTTTTTTCATCGATTACACCTCCAGAAAGTAAGGCTGAGAAACTAGGTCCTACACACATATATCCCCAAACTGTCCTAGACACCACCTCCTGTATTTATTTGATCCCACTTCTGGCAACTCCTTGAATGAATTGCTTCTGCGCCAGAAAGAAGATAATCAGTATTGGCAAAACGGCCATCGTGGATGCGGCCATCAGTTCGCCAAAATGGGTCCCCGCTTCCGAGCGAAAGACGGCCAGTCCCACTGGAATGGTCCGCATGGACGTCTTGTTCGTCATGATCAACACCCAGAGGAAGGCGTTCCAGCTCCCGACAAACTTGAACAGGGCGACGGTTATTATCCCCGGCTTGGAGAGGGGCACGACAACCGTCCACAGGTATCTGAACCGGTTACACCCATCAAGCTGGGCCGCGTCCCAGAGTTCGTCCGGAATGGTTTTGAAATACTGTCTGAGCAAAAATATGCCAAAAATGGACGCAATCCAGGGGATGATCAATATCTGGTACGTATCCGTCCAGCCAAGGTTGCTGGCCAGCATGAAGTTTGGTATCAGTCTGAGCTGACCGGGAAACATCATCAGGCCCAGCAGGCTTAAGAATAGGACCTTCTTCCCGAAGAAGTCCATCTTGGCGAAGGCGTAAGCCGCAAGGATGGTGGTAACTACTTCCCCGATGGTCGTCATCACCGAGATGAAGAAGGAGTTGATAAAGTAACGGCCAAACGGAGCTGCGTGCCAGGCGCGGACGTAGTTCTGCCAGAAAGGCTTACTAGGTATCCACTTCGGGGGTATCACGTTGACTTCCCCCGGCGGCTTTAATGACGTGACAACCATCCAGTAGAAAGGCAAGAGGACGGCAGACACCAGTAGCAACAAGAGTAAATAAGTAAAGACCTTGAAGAAGACCTTCCTCATCGACATATATATTTACACCAAAAATATATTGGAAGCGGAAAATGTTAAAAAATCTTGTTATCTATAAACAAGATAACGAGTTTCAATTAAAGATTCAACCTCGTCCCAACCGCTTAACACAGTAACATCTTTCGCCGAGTTGAGCAAATCTTCTCGGGAAAATAGCCCTAGCCAATCCAGTAAAATCGGTGTTATTCTTGCCTGGCTGTAAGCACAAGCGTCATCGGGCATATCGCCGATCCCGACTACACCTCTTTTAGAAGCAGGTCCGAGCTCTTTCATAAACTCTCTGAGTCTCGTAACCTTGAATTTCCTGTCATTCATCCTCCGTTGTGGCTTCATGAACAACCTAACGCCTCCAACGCCGGGTTCGGGGAACCCGTTCTCCCGGAGCCACCTTTCGGTGCCCGGCCTCATCGTATCGCCCTCTTCGTCATGGCGGCCAGTCAGATAGATAACCCTTACCCCTCTTTGCAGCAACCCGTTCAGCACGCGGGCAGAATCGGGCTCGGGTGTATCGAGGTGAACGTACCTATCAGAGAGAAAAACTCGCCAGAGGTGATCGAGTTCATCTTCGCTAAGAAATTTACCGAATCCCCCAAATTCCTTACGGGTCTTTTCGAATACCTCTCCGCGACCTATCTCGCGAAGAGACCGTTCCATCCGCTTTCTCGTGTCGGCTATTGTGTTGTCGACGTCTGTAATAAAGATATCCATTTACGTATTTAGTGTACGGGATCAGCTGGCACTTATCCAAGTTTACAGTTATAGTATTTTACGGTTCCGACGGAAGGTTGGATCCACTCTGGTTTACATATAACGAAAAAATATTTCTCGTTTCAGCCGTAATTTTTCCCAATTCAGGAAAATCATAATTATAAATGGAGGGGTTTGATGGTGAAAAAAGTAATAATTATGGGTGCAGCCGGAAGGGACTTTCACAACTTCAATACCTATTTTAGAGGGGACGACGAATATCGGGTCGTAGCGTTCACGGCAACACAGATACCTGATATCTCGGAAAGAAAGTATCCGGCCGAACTTGCCGGAGAGCTATATCCCGATGGTATTCCGATTGAAGCCGAGGAAGATTTGCCGGAGCTGGTCGACGAATATGACGTGGACCAAGTCGTATTTTCTTACAGCGACGTCTCCAATCAGTACGTCATGGAGCGCGCTTCGCTGGTAAACTCCCTGGGGGCGGACTTCAAACTTCTCAGCCCTGCACATACGTCACTAGAGTCAAGTAAACCACTAGTGTCCATAACGGCGGTGAGAACGGGGTCGGGGAAGAGTCAGACCACACGAAAGGTGACTGATATACTCCGTGACCACGGAAACGTAGTTGCCGTGATTCGCCACCCCATGCCCTACGGCGACCTTGCCGCTCAAAAGGTCCAGCGCTTCAAGGAGTACTCTGACCTCGACAGGCACGAATGTACTATCGAGGAAAGAGAGGAGTACGAACCTCACATCGACAGAGGTAACATAGTCTATGCGGGAGTCGACTACGGAGCCATTCTTAGCCAAGCGGAGGAGGAAGCTGACGTAATCGTCTGGGACGGAGGAAACAACGACTTTTCCTTCTATAAGTCAGACTTCAGCATCGTCCTCGCGGACCCGTTGAGGGCAGGCCATGAAATGACTTACTACCCAGGCAACATTAGCCTGAGGGCCGCCGATAGCGTGGTCATCAACAAGGTTGAAACCGCAACTCCGGACCAGGTCAACAAACTCCGCCAGAGCATCTACAAACTCAACCCTGGTGTGCCGATAGTCGAGGCAGCTTCGCCGTTATCGGTAGATGACCCAGATTTGATCCGCGGCAAAAGAGTACTGGTGATCGAAGACGGTCCAACGGTCACACACGGGGGAATGGACCTGGGTGCAGGCACTCTGGCAGCAAGGAAATTCGGTGCGGCCGAGATCATTGATCCCAAGCCGTTTGCAGTCGATTCAATCAAGGAAACCTACGAGAAGTACGATCACATCCCCGAGCTTTTACCTGCGATGGGTTACGGGCCTGACCAGGTAAAAGACTTGAAGGATACAATTGATAACGTTTCGCCGGAGGCGGTCGTGGTTGGCACCCCGATCGATCTACGCAGGATAATTGAGGTCGACTTTCCCTCAACCAGGGTGAAATACGAAATTCAGGAGATAGGCAGCCCTGACCTGGAAGAGTTACTTACTACATCAGGAGTGATAAGTTAACGATGGACAGCAAGAACCTAAACGTGGTACGCCATCCTCTCATTCAAAACAAGTTAACGTACCTGAGGGAAAAACAGACGGACAACCAGGACTTTCGCCTTATCCTGGAAGAACTAACGACCCTCATGGTTTACGAAATAACGCGAAACTATCCACTGGAAGAGAAGGCCATTGAAACCCCTTTGGAGAAGACCACCTCGAAGACTCTCGCCACCAAAGTTGCTCTCGTCCCCATACTCAGGGCGGGAGTGGGCATGCTAGAAGGCGTCCTAAACCTTCTACCCAAAGCCCGGGTTGGGCACATCGGCCTCTACAGGAACGAGGATACCCTGGAACCAGTTGAATACTACAAGAAGTTGCCTCAGCCCCTGTCAGATTTCCAGATCATCGTAGTTGACCCCATGCTGGCAACGGGCGGCACCGCCAGGGCTGGCGTGGAGCTCGTGAAAGAAGAGGGCGGAGAGAACGTCCAGTTCCTTTGCCTGGTGGCAGCACCGGAGGGGATAGAAAACTTCTCGGAGAAGCACCCAAACGTCCCGATATATACCGCCGCAGTAGACGATAGGCTGGACGAAAGCGGGTACATACACCCGGGCCTGGGGGATGCGGGCGACAGGTTGTTTGGCACGTAATCCAGGGTATTAGGAAATATAACTACAGAAAAACCCCCATCTCCTGTCGGGATGGGGGTTTTTGTTGTTGTTATCGTACTTAAGCGTTCCCGAACTTGTTGTAGTGTATCATGTCATCAAGTCGTGCTCTCGTCTGTTCCCGCCTCTGATCAGGTATTCCCAGGGGGAGTAGATAAGTCAACCTCATTTCTTCCGGCAGACCCAGGAGACGTTTCGCGTCCGCCTCCACCGAGTTCTTTCTGTTTTCTATGTCATAGACGTCAAGCCAGTAGGCACCAAGGTCGAGGCTATGCGCGGCTAACGCCATGTTGTGGGCAGCAACAGCCCCTTCCTCGATGTAGTGACTCGTTCCACAACCGGTAATTGCTATGGCAATGGTTACGGGCGCGTTTTTGAGTCCTGCGGTATATATGGTCACGCGCTTTGTAAGTTCGTAGAGCTTTTCCTTTGTTTCCTCCTCGTCGATGACGATAAATTGCCACGGTTCGCAGTTTCCAAAGCTCTCCGACCAATAACCTGCCTGTAGAACCGAGTTTATTTGGTCTTCCTCAAGTGGCTGGTCCTTGAACTTAAACACCATCTTCCTCTCACGAATTGCTTTTAAGACTTCGTTGTCGATCATATTATTCCTCCTCGTATTCCAAGTTCTTTAAGGCAACTTTCCGCAACCCATTGTTAAATAATACTTTATATTAAAAAAATCTTAAACCCAAACCTGGCCCTTCCAACGGGTGAAAAGTCGCTGAGTTCACTTCCCCCCGAAGATCAACTACTTCGTTACCCGTCCCCGTCGACCTCGACAACTCGAGCCAGTCTTCCCTCTTCCAGCAGGAAAATACGAGAGCATATCCGGTTAAGAAAACTCTCGTTTTGCTCGGCTAGGATAATCGTAACCCCCCTGTCGATCAGGACGCCCAATTTTCGGGAGAGCCTTTCCTCAAGTTCTGGCATCAGGCCCTCAGTTGGCTCGTCAAGGAGCAACAGCTCGGGGTCGGAGGAGATGGTCCTGGCCAGCGAGAGCATTACCTCCTCGCCTCCGGACAACGTCGCCGCAGTCTGTGAGAGATGGCCCTCGAGTTCCGGAAAGAGGTCCAACGCCCGCCTTACCTCGTTTTCTATCCGCCCCCTCCCTCCACTCAACCGTAGGTTCTCCTCGACGGTCAAGCCGGCAAAGACCCTCTTCTCCTGCGGTAGGTAAGCAATTCCCAACCCGAGGAGCGCGTAGGGTCTGTACCTATCTAACGAGCTTCCCTTATATATCCTCTCCCCCGTCGTCTTCACCAGGCCCATGACTCCCTTTAGGGCGGAGGTCTTGCCCGCACCGTTCCTCCCCATGAGGCCGACACCTTCTCGGACGCCAGCAGCAAGGTCCAACGACCTCACCGCCGCGAACTTTTCGTAATATACCGACAAGTCCCGCAACTGGATCAGATACTCGCTCATATCGCTAATCGAACTCATGTTCTGAAAGGTACTGGGCGACTACACCGTGTTGACGAATCGACTCCGGGGTCCCCTCGACCACCAGCCGTCCGTCGTGAAGGAAACCTACCCTGTCGGCTAAATTGAAGACAGTCCCTTTGTCGTGTTCGACGAAGATTAGCCCATCCAGGTGAAAAGGTGTATTGCGATTTGATTCACATAGATCCTTGAACAGGTCGACTATATCCCCCGCGACGCCGCCGCTTACCCCCGCAGTTGGCTCGTCAGCTAACAGCAACAGCGGTTCGGAAGCGAGAGCCATGGCCACGTCGAGGGTCCTCATCTCTCCATAGGACAACTCACTTACGACGACGTCGGTCTTTCTCTCCATATCGATCAATTTTGCCAGCCTATCTACCTTACCTCGGACAGACTTCCGTGAGAAGAGGGATCCCCGTTGAGCCGCGCCCCTGAGATTCTCCTCGACGGTGAGGTCACGGAAGGGTCCGGGGCGCTGACTAATGTACGAGATCCCGTCCCTGCTAAATTCCCTTTCCGGCCGTTCGGACATATCCTGACCACATAAGGTCAGCTCGCCGGTGGTAGGCTGCAACTCACCGGCCAGCAAGCGTAACAAAGTCGACTTCCCGGCTCCATTCGGCCCCATAACCCCCTTTATCTCCCCAGAAGCAAGTTCCATGTCCACCCCTCTGAGTATCTCCTTTCCATCAATCTTCAATCCTAGCCCCCTGATGGAGAGCAAATCACTCATCGGTTGACCCCTCCTTTCCGGAGACGGTCCACGAGGCGACTCGTTTCACGAGACCAACGATTCCACCGGGAAACCCGATGACCAAACCGATCAACAACAGACCTACAAAAACTGGATAAATTACTCCCCAGGTCGACGACAGGCTCTCCTTGATGAAAGTCAACAGGGCCGCCCCAATGAACGGGCCGGCAACCGTACCCGATCCTCCCAATACCGTCCAAATTACGGCGTCCGCGGAATAACTCCAGTGAAAAAAATCTGCGGAGACGAATCCAGTCGTGTAACCATAGAGACCCCCGGCCAGACCGGCCAGAGCACCACTTATTGCAAACGACAGTATCCGGTACCCATCCGTCCAATAACCGAGGAGTTCAGCTCTCTTCTTATCCCCTTTAATCATACGAAATACCAAACCTACTGGTGACCTAACGATGACCAGGGTCACCAGGGCAGCGAATAACCCAACCCCGTAGATCAGATAAAAATTATCGACGACCCCCCCGAACTGCAGTGGGACAAGCAATCCATCGTCTCCACCGGTCAACCATCGGTTGTCCAAAGCCACGAGGTGGAATAATATCGCCCCTACCAGGGTCACGAGAAAGAACTTCGCCCCTCTGACCTTTACGGCTACCGCCCCAATGATCAACCCCAGGAGGGCCCCGCTCAAGAGGACCATTACCAGGCTGAGTAGGAGTCCTAGCTCCCAGGTCATCCCGTAGGTCAGGACGTAAGCCCCGACCCCGAAGAAGATAGACTGTCCAAAGCTCAACATACCGGTGTAACCGTAAATCAGGTCAAAGGAGAGGGCAAATACTCCCCATATTATTATCTCGGTCAACAGGACGACCTGAAACCTCCCCATAAATAGCGGGAAGACTCCAATAAGTGTTATCGGGACCAACGCGGCAAAGGTCGCCAGGAGAACGCGCTTACTGCCTGTGAACAACCTTTCACCTCCTGGAAGTCACGGGATTGGGCCGAAATAGCAAAAACACCAGTACGAGGATAAAGGTCGCGATCAATCCACTCGTAGGGTCGAAGAACGTCGTCAGGAGGCCACGAACTACTGAAAAAGCTATAGCGAAGGTAACCGCATTCCAGACCCTCCCCAGCCCCCCGGCAATCACGATTAAAAAGACGACCGCGAATATCCTCAGCCCCATCTCCGGAGTAATCGAGACCATGGGAGCAACAAGAGTGCCACTTAACCCGGCCAGGGCAGCCCCGAGCCCGAAACCCAGGCTATATATCCAGGGAACGGGTATTCCGGAAGCCACGCTGAGATCAGCGTCTTCTCGAACCGCCCGGAGTTTCAATCCAAAGTTAGTCCTTTCGAGAATAAACCAGAGGGATATCAGGGCAACGATGGATACTCCCGCAGCAAGTATCCGGTAGTACGAATAGCCCGTGCCGAACAGGGAGAAGCTAGCCTGAATCGGGGACGTCAATCGTTTAGGTGCTCCTCCCCAGAGCACAAGCGCTGTCCCCTGTAACGCCAGAGTCACCCCAAAAGTGCCGAGGACAGAGAGGCTGTGATCCTTCTCAACAGGCTTCAACAGAAACTCCGCCAGGATTCCTAGAAATCCAACGATAGCCGGAACCAGGAGAAGCGCGGGCCAAAAGGTTCCGAGTCTAAGGGAGAGAAACCAGGCGAGAAAGGCCCCCATCATGTAGAAGGACCCGTGGGCGACGTTCACTATACCCAGCAGACCGAATATTACGTTTAAGCCGGAACTGATTAACGCAAGGGAGATACCCCAGATTACACCGTTAAGCAGTCCGAATAGTATCTGGCTGACTAATTCCATTGTGCTCGTTCAATCAAAGAACGGAGAGAGGCTCATATTCCCCGTCTTCCGGAGGAAGCTGGGCCACAATCGATAATTCGCCGTCCTGAACTTGCTGGATATATTGTGAGTGGAAGCCCTGGTGATCGAGGGTCCTGATGTACTTGCTGCCCTGAGGGTGACCGGTAGAACCCCGGACCACGATGCCGGCAAGGGAATCTATCAAACGGTTCATATCCCTATCACCCTGCCAGCCACAGGAAGAAACTGCATCGCGGATGAAGTGAACGTTCTCCCAGGGGACCCAGTAATGGGAGGAATCGACGATCTTTCCATTTTCCGGATCCCTGCCATCCGGACCTACACCAACGCTAGCCCTAAACTCTCTATCGAAACTCTTGAGCTCCTCGGGCACGTCAACCGACCTCCTCGGGTAGTTCGTAACCGAATACAACCCTTCCGCACCGGGAAAGTCCACGTCAAGCGCCTCGACGCTCCCCGTATTGCCAAACACCTTCATGCCCTCAGTTAAGCCCATCTCGTGAGTGCGACGGAGACAGGCCAGGGCATCCGGACCGTAGAGGATAATAACCAGCACGTCCGTCCTGCCCCGATCAACTTTCTTAAGATATGGGCCAAAGTCGTCCGTTCCCTGCGGTACGGGTATCTTCCCAACCAGTTTCCCTCCAGCAGCCGTTAGATAACTTGACCACTCGGTGACCGCCGACTGACCCATGGCGTAATCCGCATACACGACCGTCCAGTCCGTTCCCAGGTTATCCATCACCCACCTGTAACCCGATTTGGCGTGGGCCTTGACGCTGTAGTTGGAGCGGAAGACGTACTTGTTTCCCTGCGGCCCGGTAATTTCCGTCGCCTCACCGATGGGGAAATAAGGGACGGAGAACCTCTTAGCCAGAGGGACGCTCGCCAAACAGACCCCAGAGTGCTGGGAACCGATTACGAAGTCCGCTCCTTCGCGAAGAATAAGCCTGTTCATAACCCGGCTCCCAACTGCGGGGTTGGTTTCGGTGTCGCCGTAAACGAGTTTGACTTCACGGCCCGCGATCCCCCCTTCCTCGTTGATTTTCTCTATCGCTGCCCGAGCTGATTTCAGGTGCCAGTACCCATATGTTGCCAGTCCCCCCGTCATCTCTACCTGTAGTCCAATAGTTAGCGGGCTTTTGGCATAAGACTTACGCCCTCCAAGAAGGGCAACCGATGCCACCCCTGAACCCAGTAACTTGAGGAAGTTCCGCCTCGAAATACTCTCGATTTTATCGTTCATCTAACGTTGAACTACCTCCATGCAATAATGAATAATCTAACTAAAGTTACCCTTTGGATAAAACTTATTCAAACTGACGTCGAGGGAGGTCGAATAAATGATCCAGATACGAAAGTCAATCGCTAAAGATAGGTGGACCATCATAGCCCCCGCCCGGGGGAACAGGCCATTCGACTTCTCTCACGATCTTGAGGACGGAGTTGTCCGGGAAGACTGCCCCTTCTGCGAAGGAAACGAGGAGAAGACGCCACCGGAGGTATTTGCCATCAGGGAGGGTGGCAAACCAGACGGGAAGGGCTGGAAGGTCAGAATCTTCCCCAACAAGTACCCCGCACTCGACGACGAAGAGGTTCCATACAGGATCGAAGAGGACCTTTTTGAGTCGATCGGAGGGTTTGGCTCCCACGAAGTGGTGGTAGAGAGTCCAGGTCACCATACCAACCTCGAGGACATGGCCCCGGAGGAGATTGAACTTGTCCTGGACGGCTACCTCGCGAGATATCGTGACTTAATCTCCGATCCAGAGATAAAGTACGTGAGTATATTTAAGAACCGCGGCAAGCAGGCCGGTGCATCGCTGACCCATCCCCACAGTCAAATTATGGCCACCCCTTTCGTCCCGGAACTTCAGATGAGGGAGCTCGACAACACGAGGAATTATTTCGAAAGGATGGGAGAATGCTACTACTGTAACCTGCTCGAGTCTGAGCTTTCCGCGGAGAGCCGTTTGGTATTTGAGAACGAAGATTTCGCCGTACTCTCTCCCTACGCAGCCATCTCTCCGTTTGAGCTTCACATAATCCCAAAGACCCATAGGTGCAGTTTCGAGGAGGTTTCCGAGGAAGAAAAAAGGACCCTGGCCGGGACGTTGAAAAGAACTCTTACCGGGATGAAGAACGAACTGGGCGTCTTTCCTTACAATTACTTTATTCATACCGCACCAGGGCCGGAGAGGGCCGGTAACAATACGAAAAGTTACTATCACTGGCACCTTGAAATCATACCCAGGCTGACGAATCCGGCGGGATTCGAGTGGGCCGGTGGCAACTTTATCAACGTAGTTCAGCCGGAGGAGGCAGCCAAGAGAATACGCCGCGCCTTACCTTAGAAGGACTGGACCCTCCGACCTATCAGACCAAGTCGCGTTCTCTTCTTTGCAATTGATAATTCATTGTCCTACTCTGTAATGTATTGCCTCTAGCCGACAAGTGAATCCGAGGTGATCATAATGGATCAAACTAACATTGATGGAAGGCTGATCGTGGTCTCCAATGCAGAACCATTTCAACACGTCTTCGACGAAGGAGAAGTCAAACAGGAAAAGCGCGCGGGCGGGTTAACTACCGGGCTCGACCCCATGATGAAGAATTCTGACAACCTCTGGGTCGCCTGGGGCCGAGGCGAGGCAGATTTTGAGGTAACGGATGATTCGGAAAAGGTCGTCGTTCCAGACGAAGAAACTGGCTACACGTTGAAGAGGATCGAGCTGACGGAAGAGGAGGTCGACGGGTTCTACTACGGCTTTTCGAACTCATCGCTCTGGCCGATATGTCACTCGTTTCCCCACAAGGCCCTTCTCAACAAAGATAACTGGAAGACGTATAAGAAGGTAAACCGGAAGTTCGCCGAAAACGTGATCGAGGAGGTCGAACCGGGAGATAAGATATGGGTACAGGATTACCAGCTAGCGCTGGTGCCCAACATGATCAGGGAAGAATTACCCGAGGCGAAGATAGCTCTGTTCTGGCATATCCCCTGGCCACCCTGGGAGACCTTCGGAATAATCCCCTGGAAGCAGGAACTGGTCGAGGGCATGCTCGGCGCCGACTTCATCGGTTTTCACACCTCCTGGCTGGTTCACAACTTCCTCGACACGGTCTTCAAGCTCGGGGGAGCAGCCAATAGGGGCGAGGGACTGGCGAGGACGGACTCTGGCAGCGCGATAGTAAGGGACATTCCCCTCGGAATAGATACCGACTTTTTCAAGAAAACTCCGGATCAGGCAGAGAAGGCGGAACAACTCAAAGAGGACTTCGCCTGTTCAAAACTTATCCTGGGGGTAGACCGCCTTGACTACACCAAAGGGATAGACAGACGAATGGAAGCGATCAGCACCTTTTTCGAAAAGTACCCCCAGTACAAGAACAAGGTAAGTTTTGTTGAAAGGATATCTCCCAGCAGGTCGAGGGTACAGGAATACAAGAACATGAGGGAAAAGATAGAGCGCATGATCGGGCAGATAAACGGGGAACTTCGGGGCGAAAGGTGGGTGCCAATACGCTACTTCTATCAGCAACTACCACAGAAAGAACTCATACCGTACTACCTCGCCGCAGATATTGGGCTGCTCACGCCCTTAATCGACGGAATGAACCTGGTCGCCAAGGAATACGTGGCAACCAGGGAGAAGGGAATGCTCATTCTGTCGGAATTCGCCGGGGCCGCTGAGACCTTGACCGAGGCTATTAAGGTCAATCCCTACAACCCGGAAAAAGTGGCTGACGCCCTCCATCAGGCAATCAGTACCCCCGAAGAGGAGCAGAGGCGAAAATTCGCCAAGATGAAGAACAAGCTCAACCAGATGGACATCCACTGGTGGAGAGATCGGTTCCTGGACGAGTGGGAACTGAGCATTCACAGCAGGTAAATCGGAATGGTAACGGACGCACTGTCGAGCGAAGCGAAGCAAGACCTGCGGTTAACTATGTCAAATGCCCCGGGCCTATTGCTCTGCTGTGACTTCGACGGAACCCTGGTCCCGTTTACGGACGATCCGCTGGATACGGAATTGCCGAAGAGTCAAAAATCGCTTCTGCAGGACCTCGCCAATCTCGATGAGGTACATCTTGCGGTAATAAGCGGACGCGATTTCGACGAACTCACGGACCTAGTTCCCATAGAAAACGCTGTTCTGGCCGGAAATCACGGGTTGAACCTGATGCAGGAAAACGGTGAAATTCACCGCCCCGAGGTGGACGGGAAGGTAGAACCCGTTATCTCCAGGATCAGAGACCGGGTCCACGACGTGTACGAAGACATCTCCGGAATCATCATCGAGGACAAGGGCATAGGGCTGACCGTTCACTATCGAAAGTACGACGGGGATCCGGAAACGATCAAGGAGAAGTTCTACCGGATATGGAGTGAACACGAGATACCCGAGCTGGAACTACTTGAAGGTGCAAAACTCCTGGAGATCAGGCCGAGTAACTGGGATAAGGGGGATGCTCTGCAAACCATTCGTCGGGATCTACCAGAAATACCGGCGGTCTACGTCGGCGACGATACTACCGACGAAGACGCCTTTGCCGTCCTGAAAGATGACCCACAGGGCTACCCCATCGTCGTGGGGAAAGAGAAGGAAAAGGACACAAACGCTACGTTTTACCTCGAAGACACCCAGGCCGTAACGGAGTTCTTGAATTTTATCCTTTCGTTCTCCGGATAAGGACTCTGAAGAGGGATTTACAGAAGCTGCACCTTATCGAAACTTTGAGCTTGCTTACAGGTAACACCCTGTCATACTCCACGGCATTGTACAACTTTGCACATGTTGCATAATTGTCGTAACCTCTTAAATGAAAAATACGGTTGTCCATCTTCAGGGTAACGTAATTCATTCTTTTTTTCGAAAGCTCGGCTGTACGGGGCTTACCTTCCGAGATATCCTGTATATGGTGGGTAAAGTAATTTTCGAGCAATATCTACAACAAAAGGGGGGCTGAATTGAATGGACGGCAGGAAGATTGAAGATTACCGAGGGGTAGTTGACGACAAGATCATCGCTCTCTTGTTTAAGGAAAGTACTCCGCTCAGGGGCAAGAGGGTGCTAAACGTAAACTCCACCTACATGGGCGGCGGCGTAGCCGAGATGCTCTGGAGCATGGTTCCACTGATGAACGACCTCGGCATCGAATACGGCTGGCGCGTCATACATGGGACTGCTGATTTCTTTCCCATAACCAAGAAATGGCACAACGCTCTCCAGGGCGAGGGCGTCGAAATCACGGAACACGAGAAGCAAGTCTATACGGGAATAAACGAGCTCTTCTCCCGGTTCACCCACATCAAACACGACGCGATAATAGTCCACGACCCGCAACCCCTTCCCCTTATTAGTTACTACCCCAAACGGCAGCCGTGGATATGGCGGTGTCACATAGACTTATCCACGCCGAACGAGGACGCCTGGGAGTACATCAAAAAGTTCATCCTCCGTTACGACAGCACCGTGTTTTCAGTCGACAAGTTCGCTCAATCTGACCTGCCCAATGAGAAGTTCTTAATACCTCCCGCGATCGACCCGATGACGATTAAGAACAGGGAAATGGACAGGAGGGAACAGGAAGGAATCCTCAATGAATTCGACGTAGATTTGAGTAAACCTATCATCAGTCAAATCTCCAGGTTCGACAAGTGGAAGGACCCATTAGGCGTAGTCAAGATATTCAAGGAGGTCAAGAAGACACTCGACGCCCAACTGGTCATGCTGGGCGCACCGGCGACAGACGACCCGGAAGGCGAGCAGATATACCACGAGATTGTCGAAGAGGTAGGAGACATGGAAGACGTAACCTTGATAAACCAGCAAAGCGATCGCCTGGTAAACTCTCTGCAGTCCCTGTCTAAGGTGGTCATCCAGAAGTCCTTACGGGAAGGATTTGGGCTGACGGTAACTGAAGCCCTATGGAAGAAGACGCCCGTAGTTGCCTCCGACGTTGGGGGAATCCCCCTGCAGATCCGGGACGGGGAAACTGGTTTCCTGAAAGATCCCGAAGACTACGAAGGGTTCGCCGAGCGGGCCGTAAAACTTATCGAAGACGAAGATCTGGCAGCGAAGATCGGCGAACAAGCAAAGGAGCACGTACGAAACAATTTCCTGATAACGAGAGTTATGCTGGACTGGATACAACAGATCAAGACGATAATTCGCTCGACAAAGGTGGGGTCCCTGTGAAGAAGATCGGCGTACTGACCAGCGGAGGGGATTCTCCTGGGATGAACGCGGCCATCAGGGCGGCGGTCCGTCAGGGTAACGCCCTAGGGATGAGAACCGTGGGCATATACCATGGCTACAAGGGCTGCATCATGGGTAACTTCGAGGAATTTCAGCTCCGTGACGTCAGCGGAATCATCGAGGAAGGTGGGACGATCCTCAGGAGCAAGAGGGCCCCCGAATTTAAGGAGAAGGAGACCCAGGTCCGAGCGGTACGAAAGCTAAATAAGGAAGGAATAGAGGGGCTCGTCGTCATCGGAGGCGATGGGACGCTTAGAGGGGCAAACGCCCTGCACGAACAGGGCATGCCGACGGTGGGCATCCCAGCTACGATTGACAACGACATTTACGGCACTGACATGACTATAGGGGTGGACACGGCCTTAAACACAGTCGTCGAAGCACTGGACAGAATCCGGACGACGGCCTCCGCGCTGGAGCGCACGTTTATCGTGGAGGTCATGGGGCGCAATTCCGGCTATATCGCACTCATGGGAGGTCTGGCTGGCGGTGCGGAGGTCGTGCTGATCCCGGAGATTGACTACGATCTCAACGAAGTGGCGAAGGGCATTTACCAAGGTTACAAGAAGGGCAAACAGCACACGATAGTTGTCGTCGCAGAGGGAGTTTATCGCGAGGGATCTGCCGCCCACTACGTTGGCCAACACATAAGGGAGAAGATCGGTTTCGAGATGAGGGTAACCGTGCTTGGACATATGCAACGCGGTGGAAGTCCTACGGCGTTCGACCGCACTATCGCCTCACGCCTGGGAGCTGAAGCCGTGAAGAGAATTCACAACGATGATAGCGGGATAATGGTGGGGCTACATGGCAATAGAATCGTCTCCGTGGATTTCTCTGAGGTAGCATCAAAGAAAAAGGAACTGGACATGGAACTGTACGATCTGGCAGAGACGCTCTCGAAATAACCCTTCGTGAAGCTTATCACAACAGGCCGGGTTGAGTCCCACATACAGGCAACCCTACGGTAATTTACGATAATGTGGATCGAAGTTGTCGCTGAACGTACAATCAGACCTTATTTAAATGAACTTTAAATCGCCGTCCAAAAGCGCGATCCTGGCCCTAACGTTATCCACAAGGGTCGTTCTCGCGGTCGTCAAGCTGATCGCTTTCTTCTTCACCGGTTTTCTCTTTCTACTGGGTGAGGCGTTAAACAACCTGACCGACATCATAACCGTCGTGGTAACGATCGCCGGCGTCAAGATCAGCAAGAAGGGTGGAGACAGGGAACATCCGTTTGGCCACAGGCGGCTGCAGAGCGTCGCCTCGTTAATTGTCGCCATAGTCTTCATTGCGCTAACGAGCTATCAGTTAATCGAGGAGTCGGTGGGCAAACTACTTAACCCGGTTCCGGCTACCGGCAACGCAGAGATCGCCATGTACGTATTGCTTGGCTCCTTTCTCCTTAACCTCGTACCTTTACCTTACCTAGTAAAGTTTGGCAAGGGTCGGGAGATAAGCATCAAGACCGAGCTATTTGACACGTTTAACGACGCCCTGTCGCTGGTCGCCAGCGGTCTCGGTCTTGCGCTGATCTACTTCTTCAACTTCAGCCTTGGCGACCCCATAGCCACGATCATTATCGCCTTAATAATCTCCTTTGACGCCGGACTACTCGTTAAGGAGAACATCAATACCTTGATCGGACAGTCCCCGGAAGACGAGTTTTACGAGGAGCTGAGAGAGGTCGTCATGACCCACGAGCAGGTCAAGGGTGTCCACGACATGATCGGAGAATACATCGGCCCAAAGGCAGTCCACGTAGACTTTGACATGGAGCTGGACCCCGATACCAAGCTGACCGAATCGGACAAAGTAGTTAGAGAAGTCAAGAAGATGATCTCCGAGTTGGAGGGTATCCAGGTCTACTGTTCGATACACCCCTGTTCTCACACCGGGGAAGAAAGGAGAATCGCGGATCATATCTGACCCGATTAATCCTCAACCTCAGGACCAGTTATCTACGGACTAGCTTCACCTTGCCTGGAATCTCAAGTAGTTTACCATCATAGCGGTGATCATCTTGGGGCTCTTCTTTCGGTCAATATATCTTGGGTGGTTCCTTTCTCTCGCTTACGCGTTATTCCTCTATATATCCGATAGGTATAAGAGGGAGGCCTTTACCAACGTCGGCATCGCCTTTACCGGCGGGGTTGTCGCGACCGTCTTTATCGGTCTGCTGCATGGCCTGATCCCGTTTCTCTCCGAGTCAGGCTTTTCCGGTGGGTTCGGAGCCAAGGCGCTATCAGCATTCGTTCGAGCAGCTGTACCCGAAGAGTCGGTCAAGATGGCGATATTCTTCCTTACAGCCTGGAACTTTCAGCTGGAGGACTTCTCCGAAAAGTACGACGCGATGCTCTATATGGGGCTGATAGGAGCGGGATTCGGCGCCTACGAGGACTTCTCCTACATATTCGGTCACACCTTTCCCTTGATAGGGGCGGAGAGCGCCGAGGCGAGCAGGGCGTTTCAGTTTATCACCTGGCAGAGGGCATTTCCCGGCCACATACTCATCAACGCCGTCAGCGGTTACTTTCTCGGCCAGGCCAAGTTCACCAAGGATAACGGTAAGAAGTGGAAGCTCATCGGGGCTAGCCTGGGGGTGGCGATTTTAGCTCACGGGTTGTTCAACCTGGCCGGCTCCGGGGGTGGAACTGGCTGGCTGATCATCTACGTCCTCGCTCTGGGCCGCGTTTTCTTCTACCTCCGCTCGGACTTGCTCCAGGACTCCCCCTACCGATTAATTGAGAGGTACTATCAGGGCACCAACCTCTACAGCTGGGAAATAATGAGCAGGTGGAAGGAAGATTACTCGATTGAAACCTACACAAAGCTCTACGAGAGGAAGGAATCGGCCTCGATGGGATACCTGCCCGTCTTCATTTCGATAGCTGTACTCTACCCAGTTGCGATTAGTGGCGTCTACTACCTCAACTGGCTTCTCTCACGAGCGATAAGTATCTTCATCAATTAGACCCTGGAGGTTGACCTGAGGTCACGGGTGTACTTATAATATTATGCAATTCGTGGCTGGTCGGATTGAGTATATGTCTTTTGTTTTCCAGCTTTAACGATAATCACCTTGCCGGCGTAGCTCAGCGGCAGAGCGGCTGATTCGTAATCAGTAGGTCGGTGGTTCAAATCCACTCGCCGGCTCCACCCCACAGGCCTGCACCTATCACAGGCGCTTTACAAAAACTTTTTAACCAATTTTCTGCTTCCAAATTTTGAGATGAAACGGGATGATCAGGCGCACACCTATAACCCTAAAAATTCTAACTTTTCAGGTTCTTCTGAAGAAAATTCAGCCCAAAATTCTGGATCTGTAGTTGAAGAAATTTCCCTTTCCGGAGCTATTGAAGATTTCACTCTCATGGCAACGGTAGAAGGGCACGCCGACAAAACCCTGGATTTGTACGAATATGTTTTCAAAAGATTGACAGGTTTTATGTCCGAAGAGCGCCTTGTAACAGAGATAGATACTAAAGATTTGAGAAAATATATGGCTTCGCTTATGGACGATGGTCTCAAAGATACGACAGTGTCGATCCATTACAGGCATCTAAAAGCTTTCTTCAATTGGCTTGTCGATGAAGATTATCTCCAAGAATCTCCGGTAGAAAGCATCAGCGAACCGAAAACACCGAAAAAATTCCCCAGAATACTAGATAGGGAAGAGATACAAAAACTACTTAAAGCAGCAAAGGACCGACACGGTGATTGGGCCAGTTATCGCAATTACTCCATGCTTGTAGCTTTCACAGAAATGGGTTTACGGCTAAATGAATTGGTCAACGCCTCACTAGACAACTTGGATATGAAAAACAGATCCCTCAAGGTCCATGGAAAGGGAGCAAAGGATAGAAAAGTCTATTTTGGAAAGAAAACATTTCGAACTTTAAGACACTGGCTAAGAATTCGAGAGCAAAAGCCTGACAGAGTTTGGGATAACACAATATTTATATCTCAAAATGGAGACCAGCTAAAGAAAAGGAATGTAGAACAGCTAGTAACGAGGATCCAGAAAGAGGCTGGTTTGGAAGACACCAAAGTTTCTCCTCACGTGTTAAGGCATACCTCTGCAACTTTCGCGGTAGAAAATGGTCTCAATGCGTTCCAGCTGAAACGACAGTTCGGTTGGGAGCAAATTGAAACCGCTCTTAGGTATGTGCACCTCAGCGATAAGAGCTTGCAAGAAAGTTACCGAAATTCTTCCCCTATGGATAATTTATCAAATAAGAGTTGATTAACTTTTAATTCATATTTGCCAAATAATTAATTATTTTTCACCGCCCGAAACCCGGTTACAAAATAAGAAAAGCATTTTATACCGGTGCTAAGGTTTTTGGGGGAGAAAGAAAAATAAAAGAAGAGAGGAGGAGGGAGGAAGGGAGAGGAAGAAAGATGGAAAGAGTTAGCGCAGCCAGAGTGAACCGAAGGTTGGGAAGAACTCTGGTGCTTAAGGATGGAAAGTCGCTCCACTATGTTTCGCTTTGAAACACCTCACTGAAGTTCGGCTTGGTAAGAGAACGCTTGACCGGGATCAAGCTTAGGCGCGCTCCGGAGAGAGCGCTTTGGACTTTTGAAGGAACAAAAGTCTAGACTCAGCAGGACTGAGCTCAATGAAAGGATTCCTTGAGAAACCTTCCGAAAATTGGAATTTTCGATTCGGAAAGCGCAGCATAAAGTCTGGCTTTCACGAATTAGCTCACAAACTTCTCACGTTTGCTAGCGCAACACTCGAAGATTGTTCGATCAGAAAAACGGACAGGAAGCCTAGCAAAGTTCTGCTTCCCGTCCGAAAAAAAAACAGCAGGCTGTTTTTGAATATGAAAGAGATGAAAACGATAACCTGACCAAAAGTTTTATAAATATTAATTTTATTTTTTTACCGTGAGGTGATAAAAAAATGAATGATTTAAATACTCAAGACTACGACACTTTAGGAGAATACCTAGCAGATCTCACACATAGATACACAGAGGTTGTAGATGAGCTGAAAAGAAAGTACAGAAATAACGAGCTAAACCTATCCGAGCTTCCTGAACCAGGAGGAATAGAGGACTCTACCAATTTTTTGAACGCTTTAGGAACTGATATAGCGGATCCAGACAAGCTGGATCAAGCTTACCAGGAATGGACTGAAACCACTTCTCGTTATAAAAATTTACAATCCAAAGTTGAGGAAAGTGAGAAAGATATAGACGTTGCAGGAATGGCTATCGTTCCTATAGTAGCAGAGTACATTAATTTTCTGGAGAAACATAAGAAACTTCGAAACACAGTTCAGGAGAGATTTGGACTTGAGCTGACAGATATCAAGCTTTCTGAGGACAGCGAGAAAGGAGAGATAACTTTGGAACAGCTTGCAGACATGTGGTAATAAAGTAGAAGTGATTTGAGATCTTAGGAACAGTAATTATTAAAAACTTAGTCTCGATTTATTGTTTATGAAGGCGAAATCATCAGGAGCAGGTAGCTCTCAAAACCAGTCCAGCATAGCATCAAAAATAGACTTCAACAACCTATGGAAGTACACTCCTGAGAACGAAGCCGAAGAGAAGATGCTGAATAACGCCTTGGAATGCTATGAGAAGGCTGAAGATCTCAACGACAGGTACATAAAGGGATCAAAAAGTTCTTACTCTGACCCTGCTGAAATGGTAAGAGCTTACAGTAATTTTGTAGAGAAATCAGGACAGGTTGTAGATCCTGAGGATTTCTTTGATCTTTTGGACGTGGGGGACTCTTCTCAGGAATATGAATTTGCAAGAGACCAGTATCTTGAACTTGCAGAATCCGTACTAGAGGACTACATAGATCTGAAGGAGAAAAAACTTCAAGCAAAGAAAGTCTATCTTCGGCACTTTGGTACTGATGATTTTGATGTTGACCCTAATAAAGGGCCTGTACTAAAGCAAGTAACCACTCAGGAAATAATTAGTCACTTCTTTGATAAACAGGCGAAGACGAACTGATTTCGGACCTACCAGACTGTTTCTAAAAATATTTTTTACGCTAAGCTTTAGATCTCTGGAATTCCTTTTTAATAAATTTCAATAAAATTATAATTCAGCTAGAATTAATATTAGTAAGAATGGAATTTTCGGTGTTCCAGGGAGGTATATAAAATGACAAGGTACTCCTATTCAAAGTTGGGAACTTACGAAAAGTGTCCGCGAAAGTTCAAGTATCAATACATAGATAAGCTTGACGTAAAAGGTTTTGAATCCATTGAGGCTTTTATGGGTTCTCGTGTTCATGAAGCCTTAGAGAAACTTTACGAGGCCAAGAAGTTCACAAAGATAATTCCTCTCTCGAAGTTAATGGAGTTTTACAGGAAAGAGTGGGAGAGAAACTGGCACGACGATATAAAGATAGTTAAAGATTACAAGCCGGAGCACTACAAGCAGTTAGGAGAGAGATGCATAAGAGATTATTATAAATCTCACAAGCCTTTCGACCGCGGCAAAATTCTAGGTACTGAAGTAAAGATAAATTTGAAAGTGAACGGACATGACGGAGAAGAATACAACATAACTGGATATATTGACAGGTTAGTAAAGGTAAAAGATAAATACGAGGTGCACGACTACAAGACCTCTCACAGACTTCCCAAGACAGATGATTTACGAAATAATATACAACTAGCTCTTTACGCTATAGGAGTTAAGAGAAGCTATGAAAATATCGATGATATAGGTCTTGTATGGCATTACTTGGTTCACAACGAGGAAATTGAATTGGAATGTTCCGACGCAAAGATCGAGAGAGTCAAGGAGAAAGTTAAGAAGAAGATAAAGAAGGTGGAAGAAGCAAAGGAGAAAGAGGAATTTCCAACTCAAAAATCAGGTTTATGTCCTTACTGCGAGTTTCAAGAAGTATGTCCTCTATTCAAGCATAAATTTGAAACAGAGGAGTTAGAACCTAAAGAATTCAAGAAAGAGGAAGGAGTGAAATTAGTAAATAAGTTCGCTAAACTCCGCGAGAAAAAGAAAAAAGCAGAAGAAAAAATGGAGCAAATAAAGGAAAAACTAGTTCAATACGCTAAGCAGAAGGATGTTCAGTACGTCTACGGTTCTGATGTGAAGGCGAATGTAAAAACTTACAAGAACCCTTACTTCCCGAGATCAAATGATCCCGAAAGGGAGAAACTTGTGGAAATTTTGCGAGAGGAAGGAAAATTAGACGAACTTTCTTCCCTGAGATTGAGAAAATTATCCTCCAAATTCAAGAATAAGGAGTTTGAT
>JAGYME010000023.1 GCA_018400715.1 Candidatus Bipolaricaulota bacterium | reverse complement strand
AAACCAGTTGGACCTATTGCCGGATCGGTCACGACTAGAGATCGTGCCATCTCCTCTCCCCGATGAAGTCCCTAACCTGGTCCGCTATTTGGCCTTTCTCGTACTTGAATGGCTCTTGGTCCTCGATCTCCTCAACTATTCTCCACTGCTGCTCTATCTCATCGGACCTGACGAAAGAACGTTGGTGTCCCCGGACTGCCTGGATAAGCAAGTTTTCATAAGCCCTCGGTGTGTTGGGGCCGTGGTGGCAGGTATAACAGAAATTCATTTCCGACTCCGTCGTCCTCATCTCCCCCGGTACCTTCGTATTCAACGTGAAGTAGATTCCCTGGTCCGGCTGGATGGAGACGACCAACGAATTGGGGCTGTGATTGATCCGCCCACCGGAGAACCGCTGCTCGGTCCGCTTGAACTGCACGTATACCTGGGCGTATTTGTCCGCCAGGTTTTTCCCAAACAGGGTGAATATCGGAACACCGTCCCAGCGTCGCCCGTCCAACCCCAGCTTAACGGCAGCCAGAGTTTCCGTCGAGGAATCCCTCGCTACGTGGTCCTCCTGTAGATAACCCTCGTACTGCCCCCGGATAGCGTCCAGCACCTTGACCTTGGAGAGCGCTTTCACTTTCTCGTCCCTAATACACTTGGCGTCAAACTGGCCCGGCCGACTCATCGTAGTCAATGCCAACAGCTGCAGGATGTGGCTCTGAAAGAAGTCCCTTATCGCCCCGTACTTGTCGTAATACTCGCCTCTACCCTCAACCCCGAAGTCCTCGCTGGCGATGATCTGCACGTGGTCTATGTACTTCGAGCACCATATGGGCTCAACGATCGAGTTCGCAAACCTCAAGACCGTAATGTTTTCCACCAGTTCTTTGTCCAGGTAGTGGTCTATGCGATAAATCCTCTCCTCGGGAAACACCTTTCGGATTGTATCGTTCAATTCCCGGGCGGACCCGAGGTCGTCGCCAAAAGGTTTCTCGTATATTACCTTGTCGTAGTCCGTAACGAGGTCATGAGAGGCGAGGTTGTGAGTTATCGTCTGGAAGTGCTGGGGGAGGGTGGCCAGGTAAAAGAGCTTCCGTCGCTCGCAGTTACCCAGGACCTTCTTCAGGTGGGAGTAATCGCCGTCCTCGTAAAAATTCAGCCTGACAAAATGCAGGTGTTGGCAGAATTCCTCCCAGCCCTCCGTCTTTTCTACGTTATTCTCTACGATAGAAACGTAGTCCTCGTCGGACATCTCTTCTCGGGATGTAGAGACCACGTCAAATTCGTCTAGTGCCCCGTCCCGGAATAACGCGTAGATCGAAGGAATTAACTTCTTCTTCGCGAGGTCCCCGGTCCCACCGAGAATGACGAACGTTGCGCTATTGTCTTTCATTTTCATCAATTTTGAGAACGGTTCTGGGTCTTAAGGTATTGAAAGGCTTGAAATAGTAGCCCGACTTCCACTCCTCTCTTGGCCTATTGGTCGACTTTTTCTATCAACCCTTTAGCCACTTGATGTGATCCGTGAAGTGATACTAGTCGAGAGAGTTCGGAGAGTCAAATAGAAAAACGGGGTCAAGCCTTGAATCTTGAATTCTAGAAGTCCAAAAATGACACAGGGACGGGAAAGTTCGAATGATACTATTCATTTTTTGCTGATAAAGTCGGAGACAACCCTCGAATATCGAAAAAATATGATATACTTTCAAGATTCAAGACCTGACCCGAATTCCTGAGCTGAATGTTATATCATAAGTTGAGCGGGAAGAAGAAATTGGAGGAGGTATACTAATATTTTGAACAGGTTACGACAAAGGCCATTGCTGTCGTTTTTTGTTCTCACGTATCTAATCTCCTGGGGGTTCTGGATTCCCATGAGCGTCACGGGATCTGCTGGAGGGCCCTTCCAGATAATCGGGACTTTCGGCCCGGCCCTGGCCGCCGTAATTACCTCCCTCGCCTTTGGCGGTTGGGACCGCTTGACGTCATTACTGAAGCGGCTGTTGATATGGAGAGTTCACGTCGGGTGGTACGTCTTTAGTTTCTTCAGTACGGCAGCCTTTGCCCTCGTGGCAGTGGAGATTTATCAACTTCTGGGGAACCGGGGCCTGGAGTTCAACGATCCTTCCCGGTGGTACCTCGCGATACCCGCATTTTTCTACGTGCTGATCTTCAGCGTGCTCGGGGAGGAAATTGGCTGGCGAGGATACGCCCTTCCCCGATTACAATCAAGATGGAGCGGGCTATCTTCAAGCATAATTCTTGGCCTGATCTGGGGACTCTGGCACTTACCATTGTTTTGGACAAGTGGAAACTTTCATCAGGATATTCCCATACCCCTCTTCTTATTACAGATCGTCGGGTTCTCGGTAATCTACACCTGGATGTTTAACAACACTGAAGGGAGCCTCCTGCTGGCCCATCTGTTCCACGCCGCCAGCAACACCACCCTGGGGATTTTACCAATATTGCCGGTCGATACCGGCGGGGACCTCTTTCCACTCTGGTTGGCAGTTGGCCTCCTCTGGACCTTCTCCCTTACAATTATTGCGATCGCCGGACCAAGGTCTCTCGCAAGAGATAGGGAAAAGGTCCGAATTCCTGAAAAGTAGATATCAATAAAACGTAACATAAGACTCAGGGGCCCGATATCCCCTTCTGTTTCCTGTCCAGTTGTAACTTTTTCTCGTTTTACTATATGATGGTAAAGGAGGGAGTTGTTGAATCAATTTCATTAACAGGAGTGATAAACGTGAACGAAGAAGAATCAATGCCGTTAATCGGTGACAGGTTTCCGGAGATGGAAGTAAATACAACCCATGGGACGATAAGCCTACCGAATGAGTACGCGGGTAAGTGGTTTATCCTGTTTTCCCACCCGGGAGACTTTACGCCGGTATGTACGACTGAATTCTACGCCTTTCAGAAGAGATACGATCAGTTCAGAGATTTAAACACAGAACTCATCGGCCTGAGCATAGATCAGGTGCACAGCCACCTGAAGTGGGCCGAGTGGATAGAGGACAACCTCGGAGAAAAGATCGAGTTTCCCATAATTGCGGACGGGATGGGAGAGGTTGGCAACACGCTAGGGCTAATTCACCACACGGGAAGCACGGCCACGGTACGTGCCGTCTTTATCGTGGACCCCGAATCGACGATAAGGGCCATACTATACTATCCAGCTGAACTGGGACGGAACATGGACGAGTTCGTCAGGATGATAAAGGGTTTCCAGATGGCAGAAAAAGAAGGCGTGGCGATACCCGCAAACTGGCCGGAAAACGAGTTGATAGACGACGAGGTAATCATGCCTCCCGCCGGCAGCGAGGAAATGATCGAGAAGAGGAAGGAACAGGAAGACAGAGGAGAGATCAGCTGTTACGATTGGTGGCTATGTCATAAATAATCATAAGTCTCGACACCTGGGGGCGGAGAAGTGTTAGCTCTTCCGCCCCCAGACAATCATATCTTTCCTTCATAGATGAATGGACTTCACTTGTCCCAACACCTTACCTGGGCCCTGAAAATATATCCCTCTAACCTGCACTCCAGGCCTGTAACAATTGGTAAATAATATCAATCAGTATCTAATCGTTCTTACACGTATAAAGAAATAGCCATTACCGCGTGAACGCTGGCTGACAGGACGGTTAACTCGGCTAACCAGTGGTGGTATTTTGGGTGGATTCTTGTTACTCTTTTTTTGTTAAGAATCATTACGAGTGCTGTAAGAATGAGCAGGGCGTAGGTAAATATTCCTACGAAAGCGATCACAGGAAGTCCAAGAAAGTAGGTATAGGCAATTTGCCGGATTATGCTCATATTACCTAGAGACTAATACAATCAGTTGATAGGATCAACTTTTTTCTACATGGAGGTATAAAATGATAACCAATATCGATAAAAAGTCACTATTTCAAGCAACAACGTCCCTTTCAATCCTCTTGCTGGCTCTTTTGCTCCTACCTAACTCCGGACTGGCCCACCCACCTTCTGGCCTAACACTGGACTACGACGGGAGTGCAGGGGTTCTATCAGTCGAAATCCAGCACCGTGTCGGCAATACGTCCAGACACTACATCGAAAGGGTCACGGTATCAGTAAACGGCGAGCCGGAGCTCGAGGAGAACTACAACGAACAAGAGACCAGGTCCGGGGAGACCTTAACGTACAAAATCCCGGCCCAAAACGGCGACTCAATTACGGTAAATGCCGAGTGTAATCGGTTTGGCGATATGTCAGAAACGATCCAGGTCGAGGGCGTCCCGGCGGAAAGTAAGGTCTTACTGACCGCGGGATTAGGGACAGAAACGGAGGTACCTCCAGTTGACCCGAGTACGCCGACGGCCGCTTCCGGATTGGCCATCGCCATTTTGGACGTAGAGGGGAACACCCTTCACTACTCGATTACCTACAAGGGACTGAGTGGTCAGCCGACCGCTGCACACTTTCACAGCGGTGGGAGTGGCGAAACGGGACCTCCGGCCAGGACGATATTCGGGGCGCCCGAAATCGCTGGAGTTCCTGACTCCGCCCCTAAAGGCACCTCCGCCTTCATCACGGGAAGCTGGACAGGAGAAGGTGAACAGCCACTTACGGACGAACTGGAAGAGGAACTCCTGGCAGGAAATATTTACGTAAACGTCCACACGGAGCTTAACCCGAGAGGAGAGATCCGGGCACAGCTGGAAAGACAGGATTAAATGACCCCGCCCCAAGGGACGGGGCTTGTAGAAAAACAGCTTTAACGGTGGACCTTGTTCTTTTACAAAAGAAGACCCAGCACTCAATTCGGAACTAATGTTTTATCTATTACTGGTTCACATGAGCAGGGCGAATTGAGTGCTGGGCTGGGTTTTTCTCGTGTAGGTAGTTACGTCAATTTCGCCTGATTACCTGTTTCTCTTCGGGTTCGTCCTCGAATAAAGTAAATTCCGCCGTCGAGCCAAGCCTGTGGGCTTTCTCCAGGTCACTAAGGAACTTCTCCGACCAGGAGGATAGGTCTTCCGTTTTCACCTGTTTTCTCAATCCCTTCCACCTTTCTTCCTTCTCCGCTTCAGGCATCTCTATGGCCTGTTTAATTGCCCTGGCAACCTGGTCCGAATCGTAGGGATTGACGTGAATTGCCCCGTCTAACTGCTCGGCGGAACCGGCAAACTCGGAAAGAATAAGCACCTTTGGCTTTTGGTTGGCGGCAATGAACTCCTTGGAGACGAGGTTCATGCCGTCGAGGCCGGGAGTTACCAAACCTACGTCCGCAGCACGGTACTCCGCAATTAACTTCCTCTGAGGAATTCCCTTCCAAAACAGGTTGATCGGCGTCCAGTCGTGATTCCCGAAGTTTCCGTTAAACTCAGACACGCCACGGTTGATCTCGCTTTTCTCCCTGTCGTACTCGGTTATCCCCGTCCTGCTTGTCGGTGTCCGCTGGACCATCGCGATCTTTTCTCGATAACCAGGATACTTCCTGAGAAACTTCTTGAACGCCCTGATCCTTTCCGGGATTCCCTTGGTATAATCTTGCCTGTCAACGCCGAGTACCAACTTTTTGTCTCTATACTTCTCCCTGATATCCAGCTCCTTGCCGTTAGTCTCCGTCCCGTTGAAGAACTCAAAATCGACGCCTAACGGATACGCCTTAACCTGGGCCTCCTCTTTCCCGAGCTTAAAACTTTTTGAGCCGAGGTCGAAGGTAGCACCACACTTTTCGGCACAGCGGAGCAGGTTGTCCGCGTATTTATCCAGGTGCAGTCCGATTAAATCGGCAGCGGCTAGACCTTCCAATAATCTCTTCCTGTGGGGGATCTTCCCGAAGTTCTCCCAGGGAGGCCACGGTATGTGCCAGAAGACACCTATCCTGGCATCGGGTATCTCGTTCTTGACAAGCTTTGGCACCAGGGCCAGGTGGTAGTCATGCACCCAAACCGTGTCTCCCGGTTCATATACGTCAATTACCGACCGGGAGTACTCCTTGTTACAGGGGAGATAACCCTCAGACCAAAATTCTCCCTCTAGTTGCAGGTCCGCCTTTGTCGGAAAGGAATGAAATATTGGCCACAGGACCCTATTGGCATAACCTCGATAGAACTTTTCATATCTCTCAGGTGGGAAATCCAGTCTCTTTAACGTATACCTCTTTTCTTTTGGGACATCTGGAAAATCCGGCACGGAGACTTCCCCCTCTGAGTTCACGACTTCGAAGTCGCTGTTGCCGCGCCCGTAAGCGATCCAGACGCCGCCAGTCTCTCTCATCTGAGGGTTCATGGCGGTAGTTAACCCGCCCTCTACCTCGTGACAAACGGTCTCTCCATCGCCTTTCGACTCGTGTTTATAGGGTTCGGCGTTAGAGACTACGATCATCTTTCCACCTAGATCGCCCATGGAAATCACCTCGAGGGAAACTTCCGAATTACTACGTCAAACCGATATTCTTTGACCTTGATTGACTGCGGCAAGGGTCGTTGATTTAGAAGAAAAAAGACGTGAAGTCAATGGGGCAATTTGATAGGAACAGATAAACCTCTTTACTATCCTCTACTAGCAGAGTCGATAACTCCGTGATAAATTGTTAAAAAATCGGCCGGTGATTTCAACCCCGAGTGCCCGTTACTTTCCCAACCATTCGAGACTTCCCCATCAATACGGACGAATTCGATCCACACAAAATCTACACATCTCCTTCACGGCTTTTCCATATACGGGGCGTATAGTGTTACAGATACACGAATTCAAAACCGAATAACGTTCCACCGGAGATGCACTATAAGTTTCTTGATTACCCCCTAAAATAGTTTGTATAAGTTGAACATGAAAAACCATAGGTGAGAGAAAATGCAAAAGGTTCTCGTTATCGAAGACGAAGGAAGAATTGTCAGGTTGATTCGTGACTACTTAGAAAAGGAAGGCTACATTGTAGTGGACGCAAGAGACGGAGAGGAGGGGCTGGCAGCGTTTCAGCGCCAGGACCCGGAATTAATTATTCTCGATCTAATGCTGCCCCGACTCGACGGGTTTGAGGTAGCCAGGGAAATCCGGAAGGATTCGGAGGTACCGATAATCATGCTGACGGCGAAGACGGAAGAAATCGACCGGGTCACCGGGCTCGAAATTGGGGCGGACGACTACGTCACGAAGCCGTTTAGCCTGAGGGAATTAGCAGCGAGAATAAAGGCGGTCCTTCGGCGGACGAAGGGAGATGTAAGCAAACCAGAAGTGATAACTCAGGGTGATTTGACCGTCAGTACGAGCAGCCACCAGGTCAAGTTGTCCGGCGAGGAGGTAGACCTCACCCCCACCGAGTTCGACCTTCTTGCCGTCATGGCTGCCAATCCCGGGAGGGCATTTACTCGCCGGAACCTGCTGGAAGAAATTGGACACTTTCCGGGCGAGCGCGTGGAACGGATAATCGACACCCACGTGAAGAACCTGAGGAAGAAACTAAGCAAATCGGAGGAGCCCGAGGAGTACATTGAAACGGTCCACGGTGTAGGATACCGGTTCCGAGAAGAACTTTAATAAATAGGTATGCAGAAAATATTCGGCTCGTTCCGCTTCAAGTTGATCACCTCGCTCTTTCTCGTCGTCCTCGTAATCCTTACGTCTATATATTTTGTCATCAATCGGACCACCGAAAGCGAGTTCAAGGACTACGTCATCAGGGGTAACACAAATCAGATGAAGGGAATAGAGGAACACCTGGTTGACTATTATAAGGAGAACCAAACCTGGAACGGCGTGGAGAAGCTATTTCAAAGCCAGGTTTCCGATCAACTTAGAGGCAATCGTCGGGGAATAGGACAGGGGTCTGCCGGCCCGCAAAACGTCGCACTTGTTGGGACAGATCGAGTGGTCATCGCCGCGTCCGGCGAAGCCTTAATTGGGGAGAAAGTACCCTCGGGAGCGATCGAACAGGGAATATCCATAGAGTTCAACGGGGAGAAAGTGGGGACTATACTGGCCGGGCCACTTTTGCACGGGGACCTCGACCAACCCGAACAACAGTTCCTCGACACGGTGAATCGGACAATACTCATTTCGGGGGCGATCGGTCTTGGTATAGCCCTGATCCTCGGCTGGCTCCTCTTCAGGCAACTTACACAGCCCCTAAACAAACTGACAAGGGCGACGGAGAAGATATCATCCGGTGCTTTAGACCACCGAGTTTCTATTGAAGCGTACGACGAACTCGGAGCACTGGGGGATTCGTTCAACCAAATGACAGAAAACCTGCAGGAATCGGAGAATATTCGTAAGAGGATGATCAGTGATATCGCTCACGAATTGAGGACCCCCCTAACGGTGTTGAGCGGAGAGGTCGAGGCAATCAGAGAAGGGGTCTACGAGCCGACGGACGAAAAGCTCGAGGAGATACAGGAGGACCTAAACCTGCTGAACCGCTTGATAGAGGACCTTCGCGAACTGACCCTTGCCGAAGCCGGAGAACTGCAGCTAAATCAAGGACCCACTAACATTGTCAACTTGATCAACAGAGCTGCTGACCGGTTAAAGGGTGTAGCAAGGGGGGAGGGGACCGAGCTGCGGGCGGACGTACCAGAATCACTGCCCGAGCTCACCATCGACGCCGATCGAATTCTACAGGTGGTAAACAATCTGGTGAAAAACGCCATAAGGCATACAGAGGAGGGGGGCGAGATTACCATCACCGCCGAAGAAAGACCTGACTTAGTCCGAGTTATCGTTGAGGACAATGGAGAGGGTATCCCTCCTGAAAAAGTCAAGCACGTCTTCGATAGGTTTTACCGGGCCGACAGTTCTCGTTCCGGGGATGGAGGGTCGGGTCTGGGGCTCTCTATCGCGAAAGAGCTGGTCGAAGCCCACGGCGGAGAGATACTCGTCGATTCCGAGGTCGGAGTTGGAACCTCGGTTGCTTTCACCCTGCCAAAGAGCGGATAAATTACCCATAAATCTCCTTTATTAAAAATATTTGATAAACATTCCTTTAGACTATATTATTACCTATAACTTCTGTTCTAAATTGAAGCCTGTATTTTTAAAGGTTTTTATAAAATATTTAACGGCAAACTCACACAATCGGATCTTCTTGTAAAAGGGTTCCGGAGGAGATCGTATGAACTCAAAAGAAAGAGTGCTCTCTGCACTTAACCTTACACCCCCGGATAGGGTCCCGATCGACCTCGGTGGTTACGTAACGGGAATATCTAAGGTGGCCTACAGAAACCTCTGTGACCTCCTAAACAGAAAAGAAGAGGTAGTCACCTTGGACGTGGTCCAGCAACTGACTTATCCAAGCGAAGAAGTCCTCCAGTTGTTAAACGTAGATACAAGATACCTATTTACAACAGACGGAACTACCGAGGATGAGAAGATTACGGATACACCCCAAGGAAAACTCTACGTAGATGGATGGGGAGTGACGCGGAAAATGTCCAGCAGCGGCCTCTATTTTGATATAGTCGACTCGCCTTTATCTGATGCAACTATCGATGAACTCGATGAATACCCGCTTCCAGATGTATCGGAGCAAAAAGACGAGGTCGTAACCGCCGTTAGAGATTTTAAGAAAAAATATGGCGGTTCAAACTTTGCCCTCACGACACAGATCTTCGGTAGTGTGTTTGAGCTCTCCTGGTACATGAGGGGTTTCGAGAGATTCTTAACCGATTTACACGTGAACAAGGCTTTCGTAGGACTTCTACTCGATAAAATTGTGGAGTATTGGCTGGACTTTTTTGAGGTCCTCTTTTCCGAGGCGGAGGATTTGCTAGACGTGATAATGGTCGGTGATGACCTGGCAATCCAGAACAGCCTCCTGATTAGCCCGGACATATACCGCGAGATCGTCAAGCCAAGGCACAGAAGGATATATGATTATATAAAGAGCAACTCACGGGCCCATATTTGCTACCACACCTGCGGGGCAATCAGTCCATTGATAGAGGACCTAGCGGAAATAGGCGTCGACGCGCTAAACCCCGTGCAGGTAAGCGCCTCCGGGATGGATACTGAAAGACTCAAAGAGGATTTTGGTGACGTAATCGCTTTCTGGGGCGGAGGTGTGGATACACAGTCCGTCTTTCCAAACGGAAAGCCCGAGGAAGTCAGACAGGAAGTAAAGAAAAGAATCGGCGACCTGGCCCCCGGTGGCGGGTTCGTCTTCAATCCCGTACACAACATTCAGGCTGACGTCCCCCCGGAGAACATACTTGAGGCTTATTCAATCGCCAGATCATACGGCCAGGAGGTATATAACAAGAGATGAACTCCCTGCAGTTGGTTAACGCTACAATAAGGCTGGAACGGACAGACCGTATCCCTATCGACCTTCATAACTTCACCGTGGCAGCCGAGGACATGGAGATGAGCTACGCCAAGGTCTTCCACTCCGGTGAACTCATGGCGGAGGCTCACATAAAGCAGTGGGAGAAATACGGTCACGACATGTTGCTGCTGGAAAATGGAACTGCCGCGCTGGCTGAGACCATGGGCTGTGACGTCGTCTATCCGGACGACAACCCACCACGGTTGAGGGGGCCTGCCATCTCGAAGTTGTCCGATATTTACTCTCTACCGGTCCCTGATCCCACAGAAGATGGTACCCTTCCCGAACTTCTCAAGACTACCCGTCTGGTCAAAGAGGAACTAAACGAGCAATTCATTATGGGAAGGGGTGATCAGGGCCCATTTAGTCTGGCGTCAATGGTCCTGGGCATGGAGAGGTTCCTCATGGAGTTAAGCAAAGGAGAGAACTTGCGGGAGATTAACGACCTGCTGGACCACTGCACGGAGGTCGTAAGAACTTACATCGAGGCCCAGTTCAAAGCGGGTGCGGACGGAAGTTCCATTGGGGACTCAATCGCCGGACCCGACGTCTGTAACCCCAAACACTATTATCAGTTTGGCTTTCCGTACGAAAAAAAGTTATTTAGTGCCTTAAAGGAAGAGGGCGGGGGACCAGTTTCGCTACATATCTGTGGAGACGCGACGGAAATAGTCGAAGACATGATAGAGACGGGGGCGGACGTCCTGGAGCTTGATTACAAGATCGACCAAAACAGTGTCCGGGAGACCGTAGACAAGCGAGTAGCGTTCCTCGGCCCCCTGGACCCGGTATTGTTCAGCCATGGTGAGCCCGAAGAGATATACGACCGGACAGTTGAACTGTTAGCAATCTGGGGAGACCACGACGGGATGATCTTCGGTCCTGGGTGCGCCATGAACGCGAAAACACCCGAGGAAAACATCAAAGCCATGATTAGCGCCGTACGAGACTACAAGAGAGGAGGAGAATAAATACCGTGGAGCCAAGAGAACGCGTACTCACGTCCTTGAACCACGAGGAACCGGATAGGGTCCCACGCGACATTGGCAGTTTGCCCGTTACCGGAATCCACGCCGAAGCCTATAAGAAATACATCCAGAAGTACAAGGAAGGTGAAATCGACCCGGACGGGGTCGAAATAGACGACATCATACAACAACTCGCCCGCGTTAACGATAGAGTTTTGCGAGAATGGAAGGTCGATACGCGGGGAGTGTGGGCAAATTCAGGGAGCAACTGGAAACTTCATATCGAGGAGGACGAAAAACATTATAAGTTCGTCGACGAGTGGGGAATCACCTGGGGAATGCCCAAACGTAGCGGTTACTACTACGACATTCGCGACAACCCTCTATCAGGGAAAATAACCGGGGAAGATATCCTCAACTACCCGTGGCCCGACCCCGGCGACACCTATCGCGTGTCAGGGATCGGGGAGCGGATCGGCAGGATAAACGAGGAGAAAAGATACTTTATCTCGATGACCGGTCTGGGCCCTGGCATCTACGAGTTATCCCAGTGGATGAGAGGGTACAAGGACCTTTGGATTGACTTTCTCAAACGAGGGGACCTCGCCCACAGCATGTTGAGGAAGATTACGGACCTAAAACTTGAGTTCTGGGATATGGCCCTATCCGAGGTCGGACCTCTAATCGACACCGTATATATGGCCGACGACATCGGCAACCAAAACAACCTCCAAATTTCACTGCAAACCTACAGAGAGTTTATCAAGCCCTACCAGAGCGAGGTATTCCACTTCATCAAGGATAACGGGGGTTCCGACATCCGCCTGTTTTACCACTCGGACGGTGCAATCTACGAGGCGATACCGGACCTCATAGAGGCTGGTGTAGAAGCCCTTAACCCCGTCCAGGTGAGTGCATCGGGGATGGATCCGGCAAAGTTGAAGAAAGAGTTCGGCGAGAAGCTTTCGTTTTGGGGCGCGGGGGCAAACCCTCACGGAATCCTGAGAAACGGTAATCTATCCGAGTTAGACGCGGAAATCAAATCCAGAAACGAGGTCTTCGCGCCTGGAGGTGGGTGGGTATTTGCCCCCATACACAACTTACAACCTGACGTCAGCCCGGAAAAGATCCAGACGATAATCGACGCGATGGACAGATACGGGACCTACTAGGTGTGCCCGTGGTAGGACTTTGCGACCTCGACCATGGCCTGGACGTTCTCGTACTTAGAATCTGGGGGTATCTCGCAGCCAGCACTCAGGATAAAGGCGCCGTTCTTCCCAGCCCTATCTATACACTCAACCGATAGATCCCTTATCCGCTCAGGACTTTCCTTTACGAACAAGACGGGGTCGACGTTACCCCTGATGATCATATCGTCGCCGAGGACTTCACGGGCCTGCCTCATGTCTAATTCCCGGTCTAGATCGACTATATCCGCACCACAGTCCCTCAATACGGTCAGTTGATGGGTGGTGTCACCGCAAACGTGGTAGAGAGTGGGCACGGTAATTGACCGGAAGATGTCCTTGGTGTACTCGACACTTAACTCGAAACTTTCCGTTGAGACCTGCGACGCGAGGGAGTCTCCAGCACCGATTATGTCTGCCCCCGCTTCGACCTGGGCCCGGGCAAACCTCCTGTCAAATTCTGCGGAGAACTCGAACAGCCGCTTGAGAAAGTCTCTATCCGTATAGAAAGCCCTCAGGGCATTGGTCGGCCCGAAGATCGAACTGGCATCGGAAAGAGCCCCTTCTATCCAGCCAATAACTGTCATCCGCGGATTATATTCTTTAATTAGTTTGATCGCCTCAATTCGCTGGACGCAACGGGGAAATTCCCTCGGATCAGGGACCTCGCGGCCCTGCAAATCGCCAGGCCCTCTTATCGGAGGCTTCCTGACGACGGGCACTCCGTCCTCGGGGAAAAAGAGGTCACCGCCCAGGGCGTCCGCGAGTCGGTGGGCGTCACTAGACACGTTGACGGCGTCGTAATCGAACTCCTCGAGGCACTTAACCTGTGACTCGGCCATGGCCTCCGGGTCGGTACAGTAGTCCCGGTAGCGTATTCCAGCGACCTTCGCCGCGTATTGCATCACGAAGGGGATCACGGGGACCCGTGGTAGTTTATCTCCCGCAAAGATTTGGAAAAATTCCTCTACACGAAGCAAGAGCGCTCACCCGGTATTCGTATTTGCCAGCTATGACGAGAAGGGCCGAACAGGCTAGAAGTCATTGGTCGAGCACCTCAAGTCCAGTTATCATCTCCTCGATTTCTTCCATTGTGGTCTCTTCCTTCCTCAGGTCACCGACCATCTTTCCGTCCCTGAGGACCACTATCCTATCAGCAACCTGATAGATATGCCTGATGTTGTGGGTGATGAAGATACTGGAGTGGCCCCTTTCCTTGGTCTCCGTCACGAATTCAAGGACGTTCCGCGACTCCTCTACCCCCAGGTTATTCGTCGGTTCGTCAAGGATGATTAACTTGGCCCGGAAGAACATACCCCTGGCAATAGCTATCGACTGCCTTTGTCCGCCGGAGAGGTTATTTACCTTGGCGCTGGGGTCTATAGTTGTCAGGCCGACCTGCTGTAACAAGCTAACCGCCTGTTCGTTCATATAATGGGTATCCAAACTGGGCAACAGCGAACCCTCTTTAAGTGGTTCCCTGCCGAGGAAGAGGTTTCGGGCTACGGAGAGCTGGCCAACGAGGGCGGCGTCCTGATAGACGGTCTCGATGCCCGCTTTTATGCCGTCGTCAGTGTTCTTAAAGTTAACGCTCTCTCCCTCGAACCAGATCTTCCCTGAGGTCGGCCTCAACGCCCCGGAGAGTATTTTTATCAACGTGGATTTCCCAGCTCCGTTGTCCCCTACCAGACCCACGATTTCCTTATGGTTAACCTCCATGTCAACGCCCTTGAGCGCTTTCACCTTGCCAAAGTTCTTTACGATGTCCTCCATTCTGACAAGTTCTTCTGTCATATCAATTCACCCCACCGCTCTGCTTCTCCAGATAGGCGTGCACACCCATCATGGCGATGATCGTCAGGCCAACAAATATGTTGTAGGCAAGACCCGGGACACCCACTACCACGATACCGTTTCTGATAGTCCTTAACAACAAAACGCCAAGCACCGTCCCAATTATCGTGCCTCTGCCTCCGAAGAGGGACGTGCCACCGATTACCGTCATTGCGATCACTTCGAGTTCGTATCCTGTTCCGGAAACGGGGTAAGCGGAACCGATCCGAAAGGCGTCGATGATCCCGGCAAAACCCGCCAGGGTAGCAGAGATTACAAATAGAGTTATCTTGACCGTATCCGTTTTTATCCCCCTTGCCTCCGCGGCTTCCTCGTTCCCACCGGTAGCCATGATCCAGTTGCCAAACCGGGTGTGGTTGAGGACGTAATACCCAATAGCAATCAGACCGAGAAACCAAAAGAGGGAGACAACGATCTGAAAGAAGCTATTGGAAAAACCGATCTTGTACGCTAAGGCCGTCTTGATCGGGGACTGAGTCTGCCAGGATGACTGCGGAAATCCGTTAGAAATGTAGAGCCCGCTGCCCCTGACCACCAACTGCATGCCGATTGTAACCAGAAAAGACGAGATACCCACCTTCGTAACCAGAAGTCCATTAGTAAAACCAATCAACGCTGCAATAGCTATCACGACGAAGAAGGCAAGCTCGATACTCATTATGCCTTCATTTCTCAAGATAAACATTAGTACGGGACTGAACCCAAATAGCGCTCCCACGGACAGGTCGAATTCCCCACCGGTCAACAGCAACGTCATACCCAGGGCAATTATCCCGATCTCTGGAATAAAGCCGAGCATGTTACTCAGGTTCAACACGGACAGGAAGGCCGGGTTCATCACGTAGAAAAGAACCCCCAAAATAATCAAGAGCAACAGGGGGCCAAGCTCCCTGTGAACAGCAAATTTTTCAATCACTTTGTTTAGCATTTGATCGATCCCCGCTCCTTAAGCGTCCTTTTGTCGGCGTCACAATACTCCTGAAGAAGAAATCACCGCGGGCGTTTGACCCACCCGCGGTGATAGTATTCTTGCTTACTGTGATGCGAGTTCCAGGTAGGTGTCCGCTTCGTCCTGTTCGTAAAGTGCTACAGTGGTCACATCGTAGCCTATGGGGAGGCCCCTGTTTGCCATGTTCAACAGCACGATCGGCACATAACCCTGTGACTGAGGATATTGCCAGGTGGCGGCCAATACGTATCCTTCTTTGACCTCCTCAGCTGTCTCTGCAGAGTTGCCCCAGCCTACTACGGGAATGTCGCCCGGCTCCACGCCTGTAGCGTCGAACGTCTCCTTGATGTTACCCATGACCATGTCTCCAAGGCCGATAATAGCATCAACCTTCCCCTTATGAGCCCCCAGGTAACTCTTCATGTTTTCCAGAGACTGGACCGGGTCGTACTTGGCATCAAACACGTTGTACTCTATGCCGAGGGGATCGAAGACCGAAGAAATTCCCTTCGTTTCCTGTCTCTGATATGTAGCGCCTGGTACCTCTACGGGCATCCAGACGAAATCCCCTTCTTCGACGTAGCCGTTATCCACAAGATAACTCGCCCAGGACTTGCCTACAGTTACGTTGTCCGCACCGACGTAGGCATCCCTTTCGGTATCAGGGTCATCGGCATTAAAGAAGACAACAGGTATTCCTCTCTTCTTCGCCATCTCCACTTCTTCCCTCAACACGCCTCGATCGGGGCTACTGGTGGCAATGCCATCAGCGTTTGCCGCCACCGCCGCTTTGAACGCCTCCTGGTGAGTGGCGATGTCGTTGTGGTGGAACGAGGACTTCAGGTTTATCCCGAGGTCTTCTGCCGCGTTTTTCGCACCCCTTAACGCGAAAATCCAGATGGGGTCCCCCTCCGATCCATGAGAAATCCAGTAGAAAGTTAAGTTTTTGTCCTTCTCGGCACCAACAGCTAGAGGAGCTGCCAGGGTAACCGTGAGGCCCAGAACCAATAACAGAACTGCAAGATAAACTGTCCTTTGTTTCATTTCAGCCTCCCTTTTTAAAGTAGTTAAAGATTTTATAACACAGATCGTGAAGATTGTCAAATATCTATTTATATTTCCCTTATTACCATACATACCCACATCTACCAATTAAAAAAGTGTTTTATTAATCCTGCTTGGACAGGCGCTAATGGCGCTTGCTGTAGTCGTTATTTTAAGAGATTTTTCTTGAGCAGTATCTAGCCCCTACTCCGCGATGGTGGTCTGGAAGGAAGGAGACTCCCCATATTATGCTAGGAGTCGCTCGAGAGAATGGAATATTTTTCCGGGTTCGCGGCAAGGTTGCGAAATGACTTGATGCACGCGCCCCGGGCACAGGCCATCTCGCTGTCTCCCGGCGTAACTACCTCTGGGCCATCGAAGTGCATGTGATCGTGTCTGAGTTGGATGAACTTGTTAATTTCCCCAATAACCGGGTTGGATAGTTGGGGAAAGGCCAGGAGGTCAACGATCACCAAAGAAGGGTTGTACAAGAATATCAGATCCTTCAGTTTGTCCGTCAATACCTCCGTGACTTCGTCGGGAACTTTCCCGGTCGGGGCGCTGCTGATCTTCTCGTTCACGTACGTTTCCAAACACTTTGGGTTGCCACAGTTACATTTCAACTCTTCGTGATCGCTTCGAGAAACGGACGTATGACCGAACTCGTTAGCCGACCCCATTGCCCCCTGCAGAACCCCTCCATTGTGAAAGACGCTCCCCCCAATTCTGACCGCACTGTGAGCCGCCTTGCTCGGTCTCGCGGCCAGGTATACCGCAACCACGCCCGGCTCTTCCAGCAGGTTTCTGCGGTCCAGTTCAGCCAGAAGTTCGAGGTCAACGTCGTTTCCAATTACTGCGGGGATGGTTAATCTTTCCTCCATCGGCCCCATCAGCGGAATAGAAGGAGGGTTCTTTAACCTGCTAAATGGCTTGAAGGAGCCGTCGCGTACCATACCCGGGACTCCAACCCCTGCCCCAAGGACCGAACCTGCTGAAATATCCTGTTCTTTGAGAAAGCCTTTGACCTTACCGATAACGCTATCCGGCAGATATTTCGCGACGTCATCGATCTGTCCGTCGATGCAAACGAAGTCCTTTTTGCTTTTGATAAGTCTTTTCGAGAGGTCATAAACGGCAATTCTCAGGTCGGGAATCTCCAGGTCTACCCCCAGCCAGTAATAACCCTCACTTAGTCCGTACAATGTCGGTTTACGACCTTTTGGCTGGTCCTTACGACCTTTCTCCGTGACAAGTCCGATTCCCTCGAGCTGGGTGAGTGCCTTCGTCACCGTAGGCGTACTCAGCCTGGTGCTCCTCGCTACTTGCTTTATCGTGGCAGGAGAATCGAAACTGAGGGCCTCAAAGACGTTCGCCCTGTTGACAAGGTGACTGTCGTTATATCTCAAACCTCTTTCTTTTGGGTTCATACTTTCTCCTAAAATATCCGGGGGGTCCCTTGCGCCCTGAGAACGTATAGTATATTTTCAAGCTTCACGGCCAGAACCACCCAGAAACCTCTCGAGGAAGGTTATCGAGTAGTTCCCGGAGCGGAACTCCTTCTGCCGCAGTAGGTCTAAATGCAATGCTTTGTTGGTCTTAACCCCGCTTATCTCAAACCTCCGCAGGGCCGAGATGGTCTTCGTGATCGTGTCGTAGCGCGTGTCCCCACTGACGATCAGTTTGGCGAGCAGGGAGTCGTAATAAGGTGAAACCGTAATTCCGTTGTAAATCCAGGTGTCAAGCCTTACTCCGTTTCCACCGGGAAGTTGACGGATCTTAATATCTCCGGCGGAAGGCAAAAAGTCCCTTTCAGGGTCCTCCGCGTTGATCCGGCATTCGATAGCGTGCCCCTGAAAGTTGTTGTATTTATCTGGGTCCAGTTCCCCCCCGTCGGCGATTTTGATCTGGTCTTTGACCAGGTTGACGCCGGTAATCTCTTCGGAGACGGGGTGCTCGACCTGAATCCTCGCGTTCAACTCGATGAAGTAATAGTTTTCGTCCTCGTCTACGAGGAACTCGACAGTGCCAAGGCTGGTGTAGTTAAACGCACGAGCTATCTTGATCGCGTCCTCGCGTAACTGCTCACGGGTCTCCCCGGAGATACCCGGAGCGGGCGCTTCCTCAATGATCTTCTGATGCCGCCTCTGCGTGGAACACTCGCGCTCGCCAACGTGTCCGTAGTTCCCGTCTTCGTCGGCAATAACCTGCACTTCCACGTGCTTGGGGTTCGGTAGATACCTCTCCAGATACATAGCGCCTTCGCCGAAGGAAGCCTGGGCTTCCTTGCTGCTGGAAGTAAATCCCTCCATCAGCTCGTCCTCGTCCTTGACGATCCTCATCCCCCGGCCTCCGCCGCCGTAGGCGGCCTTGAGTATCAACGGATAGCGAAGTTCCTCGGCCTTCGCCTTCAATCGGTCTTTGTTCTCCACGGCCTCTTCTGTCCCGGGTACCACCTGGACGCCAGCGCTCTTGACTATCTCTTTGGATTTAATCTTGTTCCCCGCCAGCTGGAGGGTCTCCGAAGAAGGGCCTATGAAGTTAATCCCGTGCCCCTCACAGACTTCGGCAAAGTGGGGGTTTTCTGACATGAAACCATAACCGGGGTGGATAGCGTCGGCGTTGCTTATATCAGCGGCACCGATTATCGCGGGTAGGTTGAGGTAGCTCTCTTCTGCTTCCCTTGGCCCGATACAATAGGCCTCGTCGGCCAGCTCCACGTGAAGTTGATTTTTGTCGGCCTCGGAGTAAATCGCTACCGTGCTTAACCCCAGTTCTCTGGCCGCCTCGATAATCCGGAGGGCAATCTCGCCCCTGTTAGCGATTAATATCTTGTCCACGTCAGCTATTCTCCGCTGGTTCCAACTTGTAGAGTTCCTGACCGTATTCCACAGGGTCCCCGTCATCTACGCAGAATTCAACGATTCTGCCCTCCTTGTCAGCATCCACTTCGTTCATGACCTTCATCGCCTCGATGATGCAGACCGTCTCCCCCTCGTGCACCACGTCGCCCACTTCGACGTAAGGGGAATCCTCCGGCGAGGAACTGCTGTAGAACGTACCGACGATCGGGGAGGTTATGTAAAAGGTATCCCCGCTCTCCTCTACCTCTCCTCCGGTTTCTTCGCGAGATATCTTCTCCTTCAAACTACCAGGAGTCCCGCGGTCGTCCTGGCCCCTCTCCTTCACCCTGGCAACGAACTCCTCGCCGTCCCGGTGACGATCGTGGCTGGATTCCTTTTTCAGGGTAATACGATAGTTATCCTGCTCGACAGTAACCTCAGTCAACGTCGAGCCCTCAAACAACTCGATGATCTGGCTCATCTGATCGATATCAATTTCCATCTTTACCATCCCAATTGAAAAAAGGATACGCATTTGAAGCTAAACTGTCAATAATTCAAGTTTCTCCGGGTGACATCTCAATACAGGGCCAACCCTCTGTCATCCCGTTGCAATTGTAATTTCGCAAATCTATAATATTGTTGAGTAACTAAGGAGCGTGTTATCGTTTGTCGATTGGTTCACAAATTATCATTCTATTTATCTTAATCCTGCTATCAGCGTTTTTTTCCAGCACGGAGACCGCAATAACTTCGCTCAGCCGGGTGAGAATCCGATTGCTCGCATCCAAGCATGAGAATAAATCAAAAGGGCTGACCCTGCTTGCCGAAGAGCCAAACCAGTTGATAACCACGATCCTTATCTTGAACAACCTCGTAAACATTGGCGCCAGTTCGATGGCGACGCTGCTATTTCTCCGGGTATTGCCAGAGTCAATGGCCAGTTACTACAAGGGAATTATCACCACAATTGTCATGACGACCTTGCTGCTTACTTTTGGCGAAATTACTCCCAAGAACTTTGCCAAGAACAACTCTGAAAGGTACACGCTGTCTACGATCAACGTTCTCTACCTGCTTTCGCTCGCGTTGAAGCCATTCGTCAAGGGGTTCCACCTAATTTCGCACGGAATCCTTTCCACCTTCAACACGGATTTTACCCACAGAGAACTGACGAAGGTAAGCGAGGAGGAGTTGAAGGCTCTCATCGACGTCGCCCAGGAGAGAAACCTTCTCGACAAACACGAAGGAGACATGATTAAGAGAATCTTTAGTTACGACGACCTCATGGCCAGCGACGTCATGGTCCCGAGGACGGAAACTCATACGATTGAGGCAGGGAACAGTATTTCGGAGGCCAAGGAACTCGTCGCCAAGTACGGTCATTCGCGGTATCCCGTGCGAGACGGCCAGGTCGACGAGATCATCGGTACACTGTACTCCAAGGACCTCCTCAGGCACTCGGAGGACAGCGACCTGGAGGTCAGAGAGATAATCCGCCCCGCCTATTTCATCCCCTCGACAAAGCCCATAAACGCTCTTCTCCGGGAGTTTCAGCAGGAACAAATCCACCTGGCGATTGCCCTTGACGAATACGGTGGTATCGCGGGGATAATTACGTTGGAAGATATTCTTGAAGAGATCGTGGGGGAGATCGAAGACGAGTTCGACACCCACGAAGTCATGATGGAGGAGGTCAAGCCGGGGGAGTTGATCGTCAACGGAGAATGCGAGGTCAAGGAGCTGAACAGATCGTTGGGGCTCGACCTTCCCGAAGAGAACGTCACGATAGGCGGTCTGATTATAGATCAGCTCGGAAGGATTCCGCCGGCGGAAACGGGGATTGCTATCAACGACGTCGAGATGACCGTGGAACGGTCTTCCAGGCGGCGGGTGAAGAAGGTACGAGTGGTGTTTTCGCCGGGCGAACGCGCTAAGGAATCATTCCCCGAATGAAGTAATCGTCCGTAACCCATCATCAGAAGACGGCGCTGAACTCTAACGAGATTAACGCTAAGGAAACGAGGAATCATGATAACAACTATGAGCAAGATAGATGAGTACAAATTTGTAACCGCCTCCCTGTTATTTACAGCTATCGTCCTCGTATTTGCCCTCGGAGCGCACGGAAAGGGCCTAAGGTACGAGATTCAGGCAAACCTCGACGAAGAGGGCCGGATAGTCTCCGGCGTGGAGAAGGTAACCTTTACCAATACCCTCAAAGAAGAAGTTGACGAAGTGGTTTTCGCCTTGAGGGCCAATCTCCTGCGCGAACCGAACCCAAACTTAAGCAAGGTAAACCAGGACTCTACCTACCCGGGTGGGTTCAACCCCGGATGGACGAATATCACGGAACCGATCACGGAAAAGGGAGAACAGGTCGATTATACCTGGGAAAGTTCTCCTCCCGCCCAGCAGACGTACTCCCTGGACAGGTACGCAATCCGCGTAGAGCTGTCACAGCCACTCGCGCCGGGCGAGGAGACGTCGTTGACGGTACCTTTCTCGACGAAGATTCCGTTCAGGAACGCCATGGACGAGGAGTACTACAAGGACACCTACATCTGGAGGTTTGGCTGGTACCCGATCCTCGCCCCGGCTAGCTGGTGGAAGGGATACGACGAGGAACTCTACGGACAGACGAAACTACCGTCGGGGGATTTTAGCGTAAACCTTGAGGTCCCGGACGACTACCAGATGGCCGGCGGGGAACGTATTGAAAGTTCACAAACGGGGAAAGACGGTGATAGAAAGACAGTAGCGGTCGAGTTGAAAGGGGCTAGGTCCTTTCCCCTCGTCACCGGACCGCGGTACAAAAGATACCACGAGGAGTTCAAGGATTACGTAATCGACGTCCTCTACTACCCCGGATACGAGGAGGAAGCACGTGTCCTTGCCTCCTACGCAAACGAAATATTGACCTACTATTCGGAGGAATTCGGGGACTACCGCCGGGAGGGCCTGACCTTTGCCCAGGGGCCGACGACGGGTTATTACGGCCTGGCAGCCGACGGGACCATCGTCCTGGGTAGTTCATTCTTTACCGAGGGCGACCTCTTGCTCGACGACCTGACGAAGAGGCTGTCGGAGTACCTCGTCGCTCACGAGATCGCCCACCAGTGGTTTGGAATCGGCGTGGGGGCCGACCTCAACTCTCAAAACTGGCTCAGCGAGGCGTTCGCCGAGTTTCTGTCCCTGAGGTACTTCGAGGACAGGTACTCCGAAGACGAACCGAACCTGTTCAAACTCGAACGACCGGGGTTAATCAGCAATATGGTCGATTCTCAACTCGGGTACATGAACCTGCGAAAGCACATGTTCGAACTCCAGTACGTGTTGAACTACGACAAAGGGTTTGACGAAGCGGTGATCAAACCGATCGAAGACGTCGAATACGGGAACGCGTCACAAACCCGCCTCTACAAGAAGGGTTATCTGATCCTGAGGACGCTGGAGAGCATCGTCGGCGAAAAGACGATGACCGAAATCATCAAGAAGACATACGAGCTGCATAAGGACGACATCATAGACGCCACCCGGTTCGCGGAGATCGTCAGGTCTACTTCCGAGAGAGAACTCCCCGACGACTTCTTCGACGAATGGCTGTATACTGACGGATATATGGATTACGGGATCAGAGGCTTCGAGAGCGTACAAGAGCCCAATGGAGAGTACGAAAACAATATAACGGTTTTTAAGGCGGGGAGCCTGACCGCCCCCACGGCTCTCAAGCTGAAGCTGGAATCGGGTGAGACCGTAGAGAAACCAGTGACCCTGGAGGGGGATCAGAAGGAGATATCGGTTACCACACCGGAAAAGGTCGTGAAGGTCACGGTTGATCCCGGACAGGAAGTCATGGACGTAAACAGGTTGAACAACCATTTCCCTCGTGAAGTCGAGGTCTCGTTCGGCGGCAACAAACTGCCGCTGGACGCGTACTTCCTCTCGGTGGGTCTGGGAACGGTGACCGGACGCGTGCTGAACAGGGCTACGTGGGCAATCGGCCCCGGGCTGGCTCAGGGGGTATTGAACCTGAACAGAAACGTCACCCTGTCCGGCCAGGTGGCAGTCCAGGGGGGGAGCCTGTCGGACCTTCACGTCGAGGGCGGGTTCGGTGCCAGGTACAATTTCTGGTCGACTCCCGACACGGGCTTCGCGTACGATTACTGGGTCCAGGACAAATCGGTAGAACTCCAGTACGGGCGGGCCTACGACGACACCGAGGACACCTCCTACAACTTGTTCGGGGTCAAGGCGGACCTCTCCAACGAAATCGAGGACAACTGGTCGCTTTCCGCCAGGCTCCAGGGAGCCCTCAGCGGCTTCGGCAAGTTAAGCGTCTCCGCCTCGGAGAGGACGAGGTTGTTTCCGAACGTCTACCTTGACCTGGACACCTCTCTTGGAGTCGGGTTCGGTGAAGTCCCCCGACTATTCGCCTTCGAGCTGACCGAGCTCAACAGTTTCGGGGAATACGTGGTCACTGACCTGGGGCTGACGGGGTGGGAGAAAAACTTGTACCCCGGCACCTACAAACTCTTCTCCAGGCTTACGGCTAACTTCCCGATCTTCAGGGATAGGACATATTACCTGGGTACGCTGGCGACCATTTCCGATGTACGGCAGGGGGTGTTCTTTTCCATCGGCGATACCTGGGACCAGCTCGATCAATTTACGCTCGATGATTTGAAGTTCGAAGGGGGAATCGAACTAACGGTCTCGGGCAAGACGCTCGGGGGCCTCTTCCCCTTTGACTTAACGCTTGGTTACGCTTATCATGGTCAGGACGTTGGCAGACCTTTTTTATCGTTTTCTTTAGGACTATAGGAAGGAGGAACAATGAAGCTTTCTTACCGCTGGCTCGCTGATTACGTCGATGTCGAGATTTCTAGAGAGGCAGTAGAACACTACGCGAGAAAACTTACCATGGCCGGGGCCGAGGTAGAAGAGATAGACTACCTCGAGGAACCGTCGCCAATTTACGTCGGCAAAGCAGTAACGGTCGACCCGCACCCGAACGCCGATAACCTCTTTCTCGTCTCAGTGGAGGTCGGGTCGGAGACCGTCCCGACCATAACGGCGGCCAGCAACGTCAACGAGGGAGATCTCGTCCCAATTATTCAAGCACCTGGCAAAACTCCGGACGGCAAGGAGATAGAGCCGACGGAGTTTAAAGGAGAAACTTCCAGGGGGATGCTCTGTTCAAAGGAAGAGCTGGGGTTGGAGGAGAAGTCCTCGGGAATATGGATCCTTGACCCCTTTAACCTGGAGGTCGGAGACCTACTGACGGACGAACTGGAATACGACGATTACCTCCTCACGTTTGAAATTACGTCAAACAGACCGGACCTTCTATCAATAACCGGACTGGGGCGGGAAGTCGCTGCCCTGGGAAACGTGAAGTTGACCAGGCCGGACCCATCGATCAACTCCTCCGTGTCGTCGGACCTGGGTATTAATGTAGAAGACCCGGACGATACTCCAAGGTACAGCGCCAGGGCACTGCTCGACGTGTCGATAGGGCCTTCACCGATAAGGGTTCAGCACAGGCTGGCAAAGGTAGGGGGCCGGCCAAAGAACAACGTCGTTGACGCGACCAACTACGTTATGTTTGAACTAGGACAACCACTCCACCCGTTTGACCTCGATAGTCTGGTCGGAAACGAAATCATCATCAGGCGGGCGGAACGTGGGGAAGAGTTGATAACGCTGGACGGCGACGCCAGGGAACTGACCGAGGAAAACCTCCTCATCGCCGACAGGAAGAAGCCGATCGCTCTCGCCGGCGTCATGGGCGGACAAAACAGCGAGGTCACGGCCGGAAGCAGGAACATCCTCCTCGAGGGGGCCTGTTTCAGCCAGGCGCGGATACGGAAGTCTTCTCAAGCCCTTGGAATGGCTACCGAAGCCTCACGCCGCTTTGAAAAGGGCATGGACCCCTCAAACACCGCACCCGCCCTGGACCGGACCGCAGAGATCCTCTCGGGCCAGGACGCAGTCGGTGAGGTTACGGAACTGCTCGACAGCTTTCCCCGACCCCCGGAGAAGCGAAAGATGAGTCTCCGCAAGGACAGGGCGGAATCGCTGCTGGGAATAGATCTGGATAACGAGGAAATCAAAGATATCCTAACCGGCCTGGAACTTGAGGTCACGGAGGTCGACCGGGACAAGGGGACCTTCGAGGTCAAAGAATCCTCCGCAAGGGTCGACCTGACCAGGGAAATAGATCTAATCGAGGAAATAGCAAGAATACATGGATACGACAGGATACCCGCCACGCCACCCAGTTCCGGCAAGATCGACCTATACACCTCCAAAGAGGAGACCCTAACCGACCGGGCAAAGAGATGCCTGACCGGCCTCGGCCTGTTTGAGGCAATCAGCCCGGGGTTTGCAGCGGGGACCCAGCTAGCGGAGGGGGAGCTCGTCTCCTTAAAGAACCCGATGGGAGAAAACAGGAGCTCTCTGCGTCGAGATATTTCCTCGAACCTGGTGGAGCACGCCGAACGCAACTTCGCGGAGGGCGTTGAATCCATCAGGCTGTTCGAGTTAGCTACGGTCTTCCGGGCAAGCGCCGGGAAACCGGAGGAAACCAGCAAGGTAGGTATACTCCTTACCGGACGCCGGTACGAGGGAATAGACCGAAAACAGGACTTTACCTTCTGGGACTTAAAGGGAGTCGTCGAGGACTTACTGGACCACATGAAAGTAGGAGCTTGCTCATTTGAGGAGGGGGAAATAGATTTCCTTCACCCGGGACGGGCCGCGGAGGTCTCGGCCGGCGGAGATTTGCTGGGATTTGCCGGCGAACTCTCTCCGGAAACCAGGGAGAAATTTGACCTTCCCCAGCGGGTCTATCTCGCGGAGCTGAACTTCGACCTGATCGTCAAAAAGTCCGACTTAGAGCGTTCCTACACGCCACTCCCGAAATATCCTGCCTCCAAACGGGACCTGTCCATCGTAGTTCCGGAGTCAATCCCGGAACAAACGATCAGGGACGTCCTGGTGGACGAACCCATGATCGAAAAGGCTTACCTTTACGACCGCTACGAAGGTGACCAGATAGAGGCGGGCAAGGTAAGCCTCACCTACGAGATAACGTTTCGGAGTCCCGACAGGACGCTTAACGACGAAGAGGTCGACAAAATCGTTCAGGATATCAACGAAAGACTGGAAGAACTGGGCATCACCCTCAGGGAGTAACCCGTGGAGGAGTTCGTCTCGCGCAGCGCCGAGGAGACACAGGCGATCGGCAGGAAGATAATCAGGGCCTTTGGCGTAAACAAACTATACTGTCTTTATGGCCCCCTCGCCGCCGGGAAGACCACTCTTGTAAAGGGCATAGCAGAGGAAATCGGAGTCGAGCGGACCGTCGTCTCCCCGTCCTATATCCTCCTTCGTGAGTACGAAGGGGACTTCCCCCTGCATCACATCGACCTGTTCAGGCTTGAGAGCAGCGACGAGTTGATCGAAGCTGGTCTGGACGAGTACCTGCTGGACCCCCGTGGAGTAGTCGCAATTGAGTGGGCCGGGCGGGCCGAGGGGGTACTGCCGGAGGAGAGGATAGACGTAAAAATCGAGATAGCGGGAGACGAGGAGAGGAAGGTGCAGGTCTCGACCAATCTTGACTGAGGGTGTCACCTTATCAATAGCAGAGGGTCGGAGGTTCGAATCTTGCATGACTCACCATACTCAGTTGTCTCCCATTCATTGGGATAACAAAAATAACTTTTATCTCGTGCCTGGCCCAAATCTCTAACATGAATTCGTGCAATCAGGCGCGGTTATTTGCGGCCCAAGAAGGTTACTTTAGACCGCCGAAAAAAGTTACTTCTCAAAGTCAAAAATCGTACGCTGGAGAAAATCGCACCTTAGTTAAAGCCATCGATGATTTTAAACTCAGAGGAAAAGTTGAAGGTCAAGCGGACAAAAACTTGGAGCAGTACGAT
>JAGYME010000022.1 GCA_018400715.1 Candidatus Bipolaricaulota bacterium | reverse complement strand
GTTTGCATTTGAAGTTGCAGGTGGTATGTCAGCTCCTTTCACCAATCCTTATGATTACGTCCCCCCTTTAATTGCTTTTATCGCCTACACTGCAGTGAACATCTCTCTTGTCTCTGGAATAATCACGTTCATGGAAGGCACAGACTTTCTCTACTTGCTAAGGTCTTATCTCCGGAACCTCCATATTCATGTTCTGTCGAACGGCGTTTTGGCTGTTCTCATTGCCGTAGCGTACGAGAGCTCTCCATGGAACCTGATTTTAGTGGCTATTCTTTTATTGCTGGTCAATTCATCCCTGAAAGGTTACCTCGAACTCCGGCGCCAGGCCAAGAGGACGTTTGAGAAGATGATGGAGTTGTTGTCAAAACGGGACCCCTATACCCATGAGCACTCGGAGTCGGTCGGAGACCTTACCGCCAAGATCGCCGATGAAATGAAGGTTAATCCGGAGAATAAGGAAGCAATTGTCTCGGCGGCACGAGTTCACGATATCGGCAAGCTGGGAACGCCCGACAACATACTGTTGAAACCGGGTAAACTGAATGACGAGGAGTGGGAGGTTATGAAGGAACACCCAGTAGTCGGGGCGGACATATTAAGCGAACTGAAAATATACAAGGATTCTGTCCCAGACGTCAGGCACGAGCACGAGCGCTGGGACGGAAGCGGATATCCGGATGGTCTCGAGGGAGAAGAAATCCCGCTCGGCTCAAGAATAATCGCCGTGGCGGACGTCTGGAACGCGTTGATTACTGAAAGACCTTATCGCGGGCCGTTGCCCAGGGAGGTTGCAATCCAGGAGATCAAAGAGATGGCCGGAGTTAAACTGGACCCGGATGCGGTAGGAGCTTTTTTAACGGTAATTGAAGAAAACGACGACGAATAATGTTTTTCCTGTGGGCAGTGGTGTTAGGGTTGTTGATTGGCTTGCTCAGGGGCGGTTCGTTGCAGAGGTTGGACGATTACCCCCTCCGGGGTCTCTGGTTGGTCCTTCTCGCCCTAGTAGTCCAGTTGCTCATCTTCCCACTATTTACGGAAGAACCGGTGATCTCTTCCGCTACCAATTACCTTCACTTCCTCTCCTACGCCCTTCTTGGGGCGTTCGTCCTGGCCAACCTGAGGATCTGGCAGGTAGCCCTGATGGGGCTGGGGGGGTTGGCAAACGTTGCCGCCATCGTCGCCAACGGGGGTTATATGCCCGCATCCGTCTCTAGCCTGCAGCGAGCTGGCCAGAGCGCCGTTGCGGAAAATTTGCTAAACTATGAGACATATGGTAATGTAATAGAGATGAGTAGTTCAACATATTTGAATTTTTTTGGAGATTGGTTGTATTTCCCTGATTGGTTACCACTATCAACTGCATTCAGTCCTGGAGATGTTCTAATCGGTTTTGGCCTCATTGCCTTTTTGGGCATTGGAATGGTGAGTGATAAGCGAACGTAGTAAAACCAGAACAAAGAGGGCCAGGTTTCCCTTGCCCGTGCTGAGTCGAACAGCAACCTTAACCGGCCTGGGAAAAATTGACGCTTCCAAGGAGGCTGAGGAGCGCTACAAACCCTGGACCGTCGGGCTATGAACCCTGTATTATGGTTGACACCAAGTCTCGGACTTCCCGGCGCCGCGCCCGGGCTTTTACCCTCTCTAGAGTTTTGCGGCGTAGGTATCTATATAACGTTTATATTCTAGTCATTAAAATAAAGATCAGCTGAAACTATATTCCCAATTGCTCTATTGTATAAATTCGTGAGATTATAATTGATGGTCCTGGGTGAGTCAAGGGGGGCTTAGGCTGTTTTTACCTATAGTTCGAAGACAGTGACGCCTTCACCACCCTCGGAAGGCGGTGGTCCGTAGCACGTTTTGACCAGGTCGGAACCCCTGAGGTGTTTTCTAACCTTCCTCCGCAACTTGCCAGTCCCCTTTCCGTGAAGGACCCGCCCCTTCGTCCTATCCGCCCTAATAAGCCTATCGAGGTAGGTGTCGACCTCCCGCAGCGCTTCTCGGACCGTCATTCCTCTTACGTTCAGTTCCAGGCCAGCCGATCCGGAGAACTTGTCGTAGACCACTTTTGACCGCCCGGAGCTGTCCCCACTTCCCCTGCTGCCGCTCTCGGCCGAGGCAAGGTCGCTGACTTCCGTGGAAAAGTTTATCCCGTTTACGTCGACTACTATGGAGTTTTCGCCGTTAATCCGAGTGATTACGCCCACCTCGCCGGCGCTCTTGACGGTAACCGTTTGTCCTTTGGAAAGGTCGTTGACGGAAAGCGTCTTGCTCCGCCCAGCATCCTTCAGAGTTTGCCTCCCTTCGTCCAGTCCCTCCTCGAGGTGCTCAATTCTCTTGAGTGAATCCCTTGCCTCTTCCGCCCCGTATTCCTTCGATTCAGCGATTGCGCTCTCTACTTCTCCTTTGGCCCGGGTTAAGAGCCTGTCCAGTTCGCGGATCTCCTCCTGCAGGGCATTTCGCTCGTCCTCCTTGATCTTCTGAACTTTTTCTCTGTATTCTTCTTCCAGTCGGCGCGCGCGGTCGATTTCTTGTTTCAGTTCCTCGCTTCTGTCCCGGACCCTTCGCTTTTCTTCGACGAGTTCCTGAATGATGTTTTCCGTTTCGATCTTTCCTTCGTTAAGGAAATTCTCGGCGTGGGAAATAATTTCATCCTTGAGGCCCAGGCGGGAGGCGATGATGAACGCGTTGCTCTTGCCGGGTACCCCTTCGAGGATGTGATACGTAGGTTTCAATTCGTTCGGGTCGAAGTCGACCGAGAAGGTGGACAGGTTGGGGTGATTAAACGAGTAGTTCTTTATCGCCGTATAATGGGTCGTCACGGCGAACCTGACGTCCTTTTCGATGAGGTCCTCGAGGATTGCCAGGCCGAGGGCAGCGCCCTCTTCCGGGTCCGTGCCCGCCCCAAGCTCGTCCAGGAGGACAAGACTGTTTGACTGTGCCCTTTCCAGTATGTCGACGATGTTCCCCATGTGTGAAGAGAAGGTTGATAAGCTCTGCTCGATGCTCTGCTCGTCGCCGATGTCGCTGAATATGTCGTCGTAGATCTCGATCTCGCTATCTATCGAAGCAGGAATCGGTATCCCTGACTGTATCATCAGCGAGAAGAGACCGAGAGTTTTGAGGGTGACGGTCTTCCCTCCCGTGTTGGGCCCGGTTATGGTGGCCCCCTGTTCAATACCACCGATCCTGATGGAGACGGGTACGACCTCCGATTGGTCGAGCAGGGGATGTCTCGCGTCCATCAGGTTGATCCCGCCGTCTCCCGTAATCTTCGGGTTGGAGCAGGAATAGTTCTGGGCGAACTCGGCCCTGGCATAGATTGAATCCAGCTTCTTTAGGGTCCTTTGCGTCCTGGTGACCTTGTTCTTCCGGGAGAGGAACAGGTCAGTGAGCTCGCCCCGGATCTTCTTCTTTTCCTCGTGGATCTCGGAGATGAGGTCCTTGAGTTCGTTGTTCAACTTGACGGCCCCCGATGGCTCGGCAAACAGGGTCCTCCCGGAGTTTGAACTCCCGTGAATGACGCAGTCAACCCGGTCCTTCGCGGAGCTCCGCAGGGGTATTACCAGCCTGTTCGACCTTTGAACGACAACCCTGTCCTGGATAAGGCTGGAGTGGGCGTCCATAAAACCGTCCAGGCTTTTCTTGATCCCTGATTCGGTCCTCCGCTTTTTCTTCAACAGGTTGAAGAGACGTTCCGTAGCGGTATCTCGTATTTCCCCACGCCGGTCAATCTTCTCCCGGATCTCGCCCCGGAGTCCACGAAAGTCGGAGATGTTGCGGGCAAGATTCTTCAGGTGAGCCCCCTCGTCCTCGGGAAGGTCGGTTATGTATTCCTTGGCTTCCACCCCGTTTTCCAGGGACCCGTTTATCGTGAGGAAATCTTCGCTGTCAAGCGGTGGATGCTCCTGGGCCGTCTCGATTAACCCGGTTAGGTCGGAGACCTCTCCCAGGGTAAAGGGGTCCGGTTTCTCGAACAGGTCGCGGCATTCCGTGACCAGCGCGAGTTCTCGTTCGATTTCTTCTATCTCCCTCGTTGGCTCCAGCTCGTCCACCCCGTCTCTGCCCAGGGGAGAGACGGCGAACCCTTTGACGATTTCCTTTAACTTAGAGAACTCTAAGTCCCTGTAAGTTCGTTGGTTGGTGACTTCGTTGCTCATAATCCTCAGATTGTCCTAAATGTGACGTGAAGCGAGCCCGAGTAAGCGTTTAGAAGACCACGGGCGCAATCAGTCGTTGCCCCATTCTATTACCTGAAGCCCGACCTCTGCTGTTCCCGAGTTAACTATGCCTAACTCTTCTGCCGCCTGTTTCGATAGGTCAATTATTCGGCCCTTTATGAAGGGGCCGCGGTCGTTGATCCGGACTACGACCTGCCTGTTGCTGGCGAGGTCGGTTACCCTAACCCTGGTTCCAAATGGAAGGCTTTTATGGGCGGCCGTCAGTTCGTTCATGTCGAAGGTTTCGCCGCTTGCGGTCGTTTTGCCCTGGAAGTTGGGCCCGTACCAGCTGGCAACGCCCGTTTCGTAGTAATCTCCACCACCGGTCCCCCCCATGAAGCCGAAAATCAATCCCGCCGCGACTAGTGCCAGGCCGGCCACCAGGTAGATATTGTTCATTTACCCTCCGCTAACGTATCCGTCAGGAGTTAATCAGAGATTCAAGGTATTCCTCTATCTCCTCAAGGCCGTACACGGTCTTGCCTATTTCGTAATCTTCCAACCAAGCCTCTTTGACGGTCTCGTCGCGCCTTATCTCTACGTCCTCGATACCCAGGCTGGAGACCATCGTCATTGCTTCTTTTTCTATCTGTTTGTCCTTAACTCTAAAGAGAAACCGCTGGAGAGCCATACCGATTATTCACCTCTCTGCATATTTTTCAGGTTGTCGTTAAACGTAACGTAAAATGATAAGTCGTTCCCGGGCCCCCGTAAAGCCCAACGGATTGCCTATTCCTCTTCCAGTTCCGCGGAAGCGGCGCCCAGGATCTCGGAAAAGTCCCTGTAGTCTTCGACCGGCATGCTGATGCTCGCGTAACCGTACTGGAAGATCACTTCGTTCGTTTCGTCGTCCAGCCAGACGGCCACCGGTGTTTCCGTCTCCGTCGTCCCCTCGGATAAGTCCTTGATGCCCATGTTTTCACCCCCTTACAAGAAATCGAGAATGAAGTGGTAGTAGAAGTAAAATACGGGAAGTGCCAGCAGCAACCCGTCTATGCGGTCCAAAACGCCTCCGTGGCCGGGGAAAAGGTGTCCCGAGTCCTTCGCCCCCACGAGTCTCTTCAACCACGACTCCGTGAGGTCTCCCATCTGCGTGGCGGTCCCGACCAGAAGGGCGAGGATTCCAATATGTGGGAGCCACTTGAAGTAGGGGACCCACATCGGTGATACGGAGGCGCCGATGAAGGCAAAGACCAACCCCCCAAGTACCCCTTCAGCTGTCTTGTTCGGGCTTACCTCTGGGGCGATCTTGTGTTTTCCGATCAAGCTACCGACCGCGAACGCTCCGGAGTCGTACCCCCAGACGATGAGGAGCAGGTTGATCGTATGAATGATCCCGCTCTCCACGACGAAGATAATATAGAGGTAATGGAGCAATCCCGGGACGTAAACGAGTCCCAGAATCGCGGCAAATATCGCCTTGAGGTTCTCGCGTATACCGTTACGGGATAAATTTGCGAATACGGCTAGTCCCGCCATGGAACTGCCAATGAAGTAGCCGTATTTGGCCTCGAACACCGAGTAGATAAAGAAACCGATCCCGGCGATCAGGGCGGTGGGAATCGCCCTCACCTCTATCCCGTAGTTCTTCATCAGGTGACAGAACTCTATCGTGCCCAGAGCCGCCGATATCGCCAGAAAGAGTCCAACGGCCCAGGGGAAGTTATCCCGTTTGGCAAAAAACAGTAGCGCGATGACACCTGGAGCCGTTATTACCGCTGTGAGTAGGCGTTTCCCTAGAGAGCTCACTGCTGCCTATTCCTTTCCTTGTCCTTTACCTGGCCGTAACGTCTTTCCCTCGACTGATATTCAAATATTGCGTCCAGCAGGTGTTCGGGGGCGAAAGCCGGCCAGAGCGTATCTGTAAACCATAATTCGGTGTAAGCCACCTGCCAGAGCAGGAAGTTGCTTATCCTCTCTTCCCCGCTCGTCCGGATCAACAAATCTGGATCCGGTATGTCGGGCGCGAACATCTTTGACCGGAAGGTCTCCTCCGACAGGTTGCTGAGGTGCGTTCGGCCCTCCTTTACCCCTTCGATTATTTTTTTTGTCGCCCGCAGTATCTCCTGTCTCCCCCCATAATTTAACGCCATCACGAGCTGTAGACCGTCGTTCTTCGCCGTCTTTTCTACAGTCCGTTTCACGATCATAGAAGTTTTCCGGGGGAGTTGCGACAGGTCTCCAATAACCCTTAACTTGACGTTGTTCTTCATGAACTTGAACTCTTTCTTCTGCAAGAAGTCCTTTAACAGGGCCATCAAAAATTTTACTTCTCTAGACGGTCGAGACCAATTTTCCGTGGAGAAAGTATAAAAAGTCATAAACTTGATTGAAAGCTCGTGGCTGGCGAACTCGATCAAGTTTTCCGCTACCTCGGAACCCTTTTTATGTCCCTTCGACCTTTCGTACCCGTGGTTCTTAGCCCACCGCCCGTTTCCGTCAGGGATGATGGCTACGTGTTCGGGGATCTTTCCCTTTTTTGCCCGCTTGACTCTATCCTGCAAACCCATGAATAAACGCCTCCCTGACCAGGTACAGCGAACCGGTAACCAAGATTAGGCCAGACCTTTTCGACCGGTTTATCGCTAGCTCGATTGCCTCCTTTGGTGACGGTTCGAGCTGGTAGTCCAACGAGAGCCTCTCCGCAGCCTCGCCCAATTTCTTCAGACGTTCAGCTCGGGGGTTGTCGATTTCCGTGATGATGAACCGGTCTGTCACCGGTGAGAGCGTTTCCAGCATTTCCCCGACAGGTTTATCCTTCAGAGCGCTGAAGACGACGGTCGTCCGGTGGTCCTCGGATAACAGGAGCCCGTACCTCTTGATCTCTTTGGCAAGCAAGGAGACTGCCGCCGGGTTGTGGGCGCCGTCGACCACCAGCCAGGGCTCACGACGGAGGAGCTGAAAGCGGCCCTCCCAGCTGACCTCGCGTAGACCCTTCTTTACCCCCGGGACCGTGAGCGGGTAGCCCTCCCCGGCGAGCTCGCCCAGCGCCGTTAACGCCGTGGCCAGGTTTCGCTCCTGGTACGTTCCCAAAAGACCCAGTTCTACGGTTTCCCCGACTAGTCCTTCGATGTTCGACCTATTTATCTCAAACCGGGAGCGTTCCCAGTTAAAGTCCCTTAACTCGACGTCCGTGACCTCGTCCGTCAACACGATTTCGCACCCTTTGTCCTCGCACTCGCTCTCGAATATTGCCAGAGGTATTCCCTCCGATGGGCCGAGGACAAATGGTGCACCCTCGGTCCCGATTCCTGCGATTTCTCCCGCTATCTCCTCGACTGTGTCCCCGAGGATATCCCTGTGTTCCAGGTCGACGGACGTAACAACTGAGGTGACGGATTCACCTATCGGCCGCGTCGCGTCGTATCTCCCCCCTAGTCCGACTTCCATCAGAACGAGGTCAACTCCTCTCTCGGCGAAGTACCAGCTGGCTAGCCCCGTTGCCACCTCAAACAGCGTGGGGCCGTTCCCCTCCCCTTTTAGTCCTTCTATCGTCCCGCGTAACTTTTTTATTCCCCTAACGACCGCCTCGTCCGGAATCATCTCGCCGTCGACCTTTATCCTGCCTGCGAATCCGATCAACGGTGGAGATACGTACTCACCTATCCTCAACGAATCCGACAGGACGCTTCGGAGCAGGGCCAGGACCGATCCCTTGCCGTTCGACCCGCCTATATGAACCGAATGATAGCTACGGTGAGGAGAACCGAGCGCAACGAGCATCCTCTCGACCCGTGATAGGCCGGGCTTGACGTCGACCTTTGGCAGTCCCTTTATGTAGGTTAATGCGTCGTCCAGGCTGTCTATCAATTACCCTCCAGTGCGTTAAGGTTCAACTCGAGCCGGTCTATGCGAGCCAAAAACTCCTGTTTCTTTTCCTTTTCCTTCTTGACGACCTCGTCTGGCGCCTTAGTCAGGAAGTCTTCGTTGTCCAACTTCTTGAGCGTGTTTTCCAGGTCCTCCTCGACTTCTGCCAGTTCCTTTTCTATCCTCTCCTTCTCCTCTTCGAAGTCTATGACGCCCTGAAGGGGCACGATGACCTCGGCCTGTTCCAGCACCCTACGCGCGCTGTTGGCCGGCCTCTCTAGGTCGCTGCTCGCGGTTATCTTTTCCACGTCGGCCAGTTCGTCAAAGTAGATTTCTTTCTCTCCGATCAGGTCGGTTAAAGTGGCGTCCTGGGTTTCCACCAGTACGGAAATTTCCTTGCCGCTGGGTACGTTCATCCCTGCCCGCACGCTCCTGACGGCGTTGATGACCTCCTGTACGTCTGCCATTTTTCCCTCTGCTGCGCCGTCGATCAACCCATCGTCGGATTCCGGAGAGTCCGATATTATTAGGGGTGTTGAGGTGTGAGGAAGTTTGTCCCATATCTCCTCCGTAATGAAGGGAATGAACGGGTGCAGGACTTCCAGCGTCCCCCTGAGTACGTGGCGCAATACGGCGGAGGCCGCCTCGCTTTCCTCCTCGGAATATAGCCTGGACTTGATCAGTTCAAGGTACCAGTCGCAGAAATCGTGCCAGACGAAATCGTAGATTTCGTTGGTCGCCGCCTTAAATGAGTAGCTCTCGACGTTCTCTTTCACCGAACTTAGAGTCTGTTCAAACCTGCTGAGGATCCACTTATCCTCCAGTTCCAGGTCAGTCGAGTGCGGCAGGGAATCGGGTGCGTCTTCTATGTGGGGTATGGCAAACCTCGCGGCGTTCCACAGCTTGTTGAGGAAGTTCCTCTTGTCCTCGATTTCCCGCACCGACAGCTTCATCCCCCGGCCCTTCGTCGTGGATGATGCCATGGCAAAGCGGACGGCGTCGGCGCCGTATTCCTTCTTTAGTTCCAGGGGATCTAATATGTTTCCCTTGGAGGAGCTCATCTTTTCCCCGTCTTCGTCGAGGATCAGGGGTGTCAGCAGGACCTGGTCGAACGGCACCTCTCCCGTGAAGTGGAGGCTGGTCATGATCATGCGGGCGACCCAGAAGAAGATGATGTCGAACCCGGTGATCAACAGGTCGGTCGGGAAGAAGTACTCCAGCTCTTCCGTCTTCTCCGGCCAGCCCATGACCGAAAATGGCCAGAGGGCCGAGCTAAACCACGTGTCCAGCACGTCCTCCTCCTGGAGGAGGTCCGTCCCACCGCATTTCGGGCACTCCTCGGGCTTATCCCTGCTTACGATTACCTCTCCACAGTTCTCGCAATGCCAGGCAGGAATGCGGTGTCCCCACCAGAGCTGGCGCGATATACACCAGTCCTGGATATTTTTCATCCATTCGAAGTAGACCTTCTTCCACCTTTCGGGGATCAATTCTACTTCGTTCCCTCTGACTGCCTCGATCGCCGGCTTCGCCAGGTCATCCATTTTTACGAACCACTGTTCGGAGACGTTCGGCTCGATGACGGTGTTGCACCTCTGGCAGTGTCCGACGGAGTGCTCGTAGTCTTCGACCTCGAGCAAGTATCCCTCTTCGTCCAGGTCGTTGACTATCTCATCTCTCGCCTCGTAGCGGTCCATTCCGTCGTACTTGCCGTCGAAATCTATTTCGGCGTCTTTGTCTATCACGGATATGGCTTCGAGGCCGTGTGTCTTCCCGATCCCGAAGTCGGTCGGGTCATGTGCGGGCGTAACCTTGACAATTCCCGTCCCGAACTCGGGGTCGACTACGTCGTCGGCGACGATGGGTATTTCCCGTCCAACCAGTGGTAGGATTGCCGTCTTCCCCACCAGTTTTTCCGCCCGGTCGTCGTCGGGATGGATGGCCAGCCCCGTATCGCCGAGCATGGTCTCCGGTCTGGTCGTGGCGACCGACAGGAACTCGTCCGAATCTAATATCTCGTATTTTATCCAGTAAAGTTTCCCCTGTTCCTCTTCGTGTTCAACCTCTATATCGGATAGGGCGGTCGAGCATCGGGGGCACCAGTTGATAATGTACTCGTCCTGGTATATGTAGCCCTCCTCGTACAACCGGACGAAGGCTTCTGTAACCGCGTCGGATAGCCCCTCGTCCAGAGTGAACCGTTCCCGGCTCCAGTCGGGGGAGGACCCCAGTGCTTTCAGTTGTTCCTTGATCTTTCCGCCGTACTCGTCCTTCCATTCCCATACGCGTTCGACGAACTTTTCCCTGCCCAGGTCGTGTCTGGTTAGACCTTCTTTGGCCAATTGCTTCTCTACGACGTTTTGAGTGGCAATACCCGCGTGGTCCATCCCTGGAAACCAGCAGGCCTCCTTGCCGTTCATTCTCTGATATCTGATTACAATGTCATGGAGGGTAAACTGTAGAGCGTGGCCCACGTGTAGTTCGCTGGTGACGTTTGGGGGCGGTATAGCCATGGAGAAACGGGGTTTGTCAGGGTCCACCTCGGCGTGAAAGTAGCCGTTCTCCTCCCAAAAGTCATAAATCCTGTCTTCGACCTTATCGTGGTTATATCGTTTAGGTAATTCCATGAAACATTTTCACCTACCTTGCTTGAAGGTTATGATATCAGTTTATTCTGACTCCATCAACGGTAACCCCGATTTCCCCTGTCCTCATCTGAACGACGCTGGCGGAAACCAACGGTCGGCTATAATTATCAGGACTATGGCCGGGGGTTGCCAGATAACGGGGGCGATGATGTCATGTCGCCCGATTTGCAGCGCTGGACTGTTGGAACCATGTAGTTTTCTCGAACGTAAGCGAGTTAATTGGTTAATTGGTTGACTGGTTAATTGGTTAATTGGTTAATTGGTGAATTGAATAACCGGTAATAGGTAATGGGTGGAGGGGTAAAGGGGTATCAGGTAATAGGTATCAGGTATCAGTTTTTCGGCGTCAGGAGGTAGGATTTAGGATTCAGGGGGTAGGATTTGGGTTGGTTGGTGAGCGGGGATTGGCGGTGTTAGCGAGGTGCCAGTATCCGGTATTCGGTATCCGGTTTTTGGTTGTAGTGGTTGGGATCCATTGGCGATAGCCCCTGGGTCCAGCACTCATTTCGGTATAGATGAACGCATTTCATAACAATTTCTAAAGTGCATGCCGAAATGAGTGCTGGAACGGTGTTTCACCCGTGGGGTCATGTTTGGTATAAGGGTAAACCGAGTTGCTTTGGTATGTGCAACGTAGTCGTTCAGCTAGTTTGCCCATAACGAATATACTTTGCCAGCAATCACCACTTTCCCAACAGCAATGATGGGTTGATGGGTTAAAGAGTTAATGTGTCTTCTGATATGTTATTTGGTTGTTGAATGCCAATTACCAAGGCCTAAGACCAAAAACCCAATCCCCAGGACATCGGACTGCGGACTGCGGACATCGGACTTTGGACTTCGGACTGAAACCCCGACCTGATCAAACTTCACAAACCTACTATAATGTAATACAACAGGACAAAGAAGAAGGAGGACAATGAACCGCTCACCGCTGGCAATCGACATTGAGACGGTCGGGGTTAGCTGGAAGAGTCTGGACGAGGAGACGAGGACCTATCTGATGCACAGGGGCAAGAAGGACAGGACGGAGGAGGAGACCAAGAGCAGGCTGGCGCTGAATCCGGGGACCGGCAGGGTGGTCGCTATTGGTATGTGGCGGCCCCGGGAGGACAAGGGCGGTCTGCTGCTCGAATCGGAGAAGGACGAGCCGGAAACGGAGTGGAAGGAACTCGAGGAGAATACCTCAATCTACAGGGGGAGCGAGACGGAGATACTTGAGGAGTTCTGGAGGTACGTCTCGAGCGGCGTCGGCAGGCTCATTACCTACAACGGAAGGGCGTTCGACGGACCGTTCTTGACGTTGAGGTCGGCGCTGCTGGGCGTGAAGCCGACGAGGAGTTTCCTCCCCTACAGGTATAGCTTTCGGTTCCACTGCGACCTGGCGGAGGTCGTCAGTTTTCACGGCGCCAGGGGCCTGGAGACACTCGATTTTTGGTGCAGACGGGCGGGGATAGACTCGCCGAAGTCGGGGATGGACGGTTCCCAGGTGGGAGCCGCTTACAGGCGGGGAGAGATCGAGGAGATCGGGGAGTACTGCCTGCGCGACGCCCGGGCCACGGCGGAGCTCTTTGAAGCCTTGAAGCCGGTGGTAGACGTCCTCGAGGGAAGTGGATAAGGGCAATAGCTGGAAAGGAAGACGATAAAACTTGCAATTTTCCTGGGAAGACTTTATTCTATGGTTGTCTGCAGCTCAGTAACATAAGATACTCTTTAAGTAGTATGATGCAATTTAGTAGAAAAAATGGCTGGACCGAGTGCTTCATCTGTTTTAAGGGCTTTACGCCCTACCTTGTTTGAGGCTATAAGGGCAGTCAAATCAAGGCAGACAAGGAGGGTTTTTATACATGGCTACTGGAACCGTCAAATGGTTTGATGATGACAAAGGATTTGGCTTTATCGAACAGGAAGATGGCGAAGATGCCTTTGTTCACTACTCTGAAATCGCTGGCGAAGGATACAGGTCCCTGGAAGAAGGGCAGGAAGTAGAATTCGACATCGAGCAGGGCGACAAAGGACCGAAGGCAGTAAGCGTAGAAGTTATCTAAGCAATTAATTCAGTTGCTGGATATACCAAGAAAGTCATAGCCACGGGCGGGCTTACCGCCCGTGGCTTTTTCATTTCCCGCCGGGTTCATCTGGATACGTAATCGTTCCCCCTCACGTAGAACCTCAGTTCCTCTTCCTTGCCGGTCGAGACCCCGATCCTCGTCGACCTCTCAATCAGGCCTTCTTCGACTTCTTCTCCGGCCTCGATCCAAAGGTCGGGCGAGTTGACGAGGTCGAGCTCGTTCTCCTCGAGCGTGATTCCAAGCCCCTGAGTCAGCTTCCCCGGGCCGTCGGTTAGAGATTTGCTCGAGTTGGTCCCTCTATTTTCCTTCATCTCTTCGATTCCCGATAACGGTTCTACCGCCCTTATGAGGACCGCCCCCGGCTTCCCCTCGCTCTCGGTGACGACGTTCAGCATGTAATGGACCCCGTAGACGAGATAGACGTAGACCAATCCCGGTTTTCCCCACATCGTCCTGCTTCTACGGGTCCTCCCGGCTGCGGCATGCGAAGGCGGGTCGTCCTGGTCAAAGTAGGCCTCGGTCTCGACTATTTTGCCCCGCAGGGTCACTCCGCCGGCCCTTTTCGACAGGACTGTCCCCAGCAACCTCTTCGCAACTCCCTCCGTGTCACCAGTAAAGAATTCTCGTTTTAGCCGGTTCGGCATTTCAGACTTCCTCCTGGTCAGGGTCACAATAAGAATATCGACAGGACGGCGGCCAGCACGATAGATATAGTTGCGGGGAGAGCAATCTTCTTCACGTACTCGCCGACCGTGGTCTCAAAGTATTCCACCGATATCGAGACGCAGGGATGGATTGGCGTGATCACGTAACCGATAAAGACGCTGAAGAAGGTGAGGGCGAAGGGGATCAATGGCATAGAGCCCATCCCCTCGCGGGCAAGAAAAATCGGGATTACTATTGACGCCGGTGCCTGTATTCGCCCCGTGGCCAGGCCGAGCAGGAAAGAAACGACTACGACGAGAACGGGTAGAGGAATCGACAGGTTCCCCAGCGCCTCCGGCGCTCCCGAGGCAGTGAAGACGTTTAGAAACGTGAACATCCCGAAGATAATTAAGGAGTAATTCCAGGGCTCCATCTTCTTTACCACGGAGAACATCTCGGAGAAGTCAAACCTGCTGACGTACCAGGCGACGGAAAAACTTAAGCTTACCCCGACGAGCGTAGCCAGTTCGGTTACCTGGAAGTCGATGAAGGTTTTGAGGAGAAAGTCGAGCAGGGGTGCCAGCAAAATTATCCCCAGTGGGACCAGCAGGCCTTTAGCGGAAAACGCCGTTTCATAGCTCATCTCAGTCTTCGTCTCACGGAGAAAGAAGAAGTAGCCCAATACCACGGCTCCGGCGAACAGGGGAAAGAGATAGGGGATGGTCTGGTATACCTCCAGGCCCGCTATCTTGGCCGAGGCAATTAGCGCCGGGCCCAGGGGATAGACGAGGAAGAGGATATGCCTGAACCAGACGTTGAGGACGGCCTTCGTGCTGCCGGCCAGGTCTTTCCCGCTGCTTTTGACCATCGGCGCTGAAAGGAGGGCGCCGCCGGGCATGGGGAGCATGCCTAACAGGGCGGGAGAGGCCGCGAGGAAGGGGCGTTTCCCGATACGCATGTTTTTTACCAGGCCCTCCATTCCGCCGCTTTCTTCCAGCGTCCCGCCGACCATGGCGATTATTGCCACGGCCACGGCGAGGAAGATGATCGACCTATCGGAGAAGGTCACGTAGACCCTGTCCAGAAAACCGCCGGGAGAGAGGGTCATCAAGCCCAGGACAATTGCCGACGTGAACATAGCGAGCGCCAGGTTCCGTTGTGAAATAACCAGGAGCAATACGATCGCGATACTCAGAGCAACCCAAATAAACATCTACTCCCCTCCTTCAAGGACGTGAGTCAGTCGAGACCGAACCAGGAATCGCTTAAGAAAATACCTAATACCTGGCCGTGACACAAGTTCAACTCCGCGCCTTTGCCCGCCGGAGGTAAAACGGGTCGACGTTATTACCCCATGAAACAACCGCCTCTTTTGCGTATCATAGTTCGGCAACTTTTATGACCTGGCAATATCCTTCAACAATTATCTTTTATCGTGGTGCTTGGGATTTCAACGGTCCTGCCCGTGATAATGGAGGGCAATTCGTCGATCAACTGGTCGGCCTGTTTCAAGGTCATCAACTGGGGGGTTTTCGTGGCAAACACCGGTAAGACGAGAGTAGATAGGTTAAAAGAAGATATACTTTCCGGGCCGATCATCAAGACGATCCTCGTCCTTGGCTGGCCGGTCATGATATCTAACGGGTTGCAGATGCTGTATAACCTGGTAGATACGTACTGGCTCGGCAAACTGGGAAAGGTCGCTGTCGCCGCCCCCACGGTTGGTTTTCCGGTCGTCTTTCTTCTTATCTCCCTCGGGTCTGGGTTTTCCATCGCCGGCGTCTCCCTCGTCTCCCAGCATACCGGGGCTGGAAGCGAGAAAAACGCCAACGAGGCGGCGGGACAGGTAATGTCTTTTATGTTCATTAGCGCCCTGGTCATGTCAGTGGGCGGCTACTTTCTGGCCCCGTTCTTGTTGAAGACGCTCATGGGCGTCCCCGAGGACGTCTACCCCAAGGCGCTCTCGTATATCAGGATCATATTCTGGGGCATGCCGACGATGTTCATCTTCTTCGCCTTCCGCGCCCTTATCAGGGGTATAGGGGACATGGTTACCCCCATGCTGATTACGGGCGGCTCGATGGTTGCCAACGTGATTCTTGACCCGATCTTGATCTTCGGCCTCGCCGGCCTGCCGGAGATGGGTGTCGCCGGAGCGGCAATGGCGACGATCTTGAGCAGGGCGGTGGCGTCGGTTGTGGCGATATACCTTCTCTTTTCCGACCGGATTGAACTGAGAATTACGTTGAAGTCGCTTAGATTGAGGTTTCACTGGGTCAGCCAGATAATCAAAATCGGCCTGCCCTCGGCTATCGGGCAAATGGGGACGGCCATCGGGTTTGTCCTGTTGATGGGCCTGGTCTCCCGGATCGGCGTCGTCGCAGTCTCCGCCTACGGGATCGGTCAGAGGATAATCAGCCTGTTGAACATATCCATCTGGGGGCTCGCCTCGCCGCTGACGACTATGATCGGGCAGAACATCGGGGCGGAAAACAAGGAGAGGGCGATCCGCGCTGCTCACAGGTCATTTGCCCTGGCCTTCGGCACTCTGTTTGCCCTGGCCGTAACCGTCTACTTCTTTCGCAGGCCCCTGTTCAGGGTCTTCATTGACGATCCGGCGGTCATCGACGTGGGCGCGAGGTTCCTTACAGTATTTATCTGGTCTATACCCTTTTTCGGCATATTTTCTCTGGTGAGTTCCGTGTTCAGGGGTTCGGGTCACACCAGGCCCCCCATGGTGCTGTCGCTTATCAGGCTTCTCGTCCTCCGCGTGGGCATATCATACCTGCTCGCGTTTAGCCTCGTCGGGATCAACATGGGCGCGGATGGCTTGTGGTTGGGGCTGTTTATCAGTAACACTTTGAGCGGGATCATGGCGTTCGCCTGGTTCCTCCGGGGTACCTGGTTGGAGAAGACCATCGACCAGGCCGAACCGGAGCCGGAACCGCTGAACAAGGCGAAGGAATCGGCTGACCTGTCCGGGGCAGCTGTGGATTAGGTGATATCTTATGAAGGTCTCAATTATTCAGTCACGGGTGATCGACTCCAAGGAGGCCAACCTGGCGAAGATAAGAGAGCTCGTCGAGCGGGAGGTCCCGGGAAATACGGATTTCCTCGTTCTGCCCGAGATGTTCAACTGTCCTTACGAGGCGGAGAAGTTTAGCGATTACGCCGAGAAGATTCCCGGCGAGACGACGGACTTCCTGTCGGATATCGCCGTCGGACTTGGCTCCTACGTCGTCGGAGGTTCCATCCCGGAGAGGGAAGGGGGGTCGATATACAACACGGCCCCGGTATTCAACCCGGGCGGCGATCTTATCGGCTTTCACAGGAAGGTGCACCTGTTCGAGGTCGACTACCCGGGAAGGATCCAGTTCAAGGAGTCGACATACCTGGAGGCAGGAGACTCCGCCACCGTTATCGAGACGAAATTCGGGAAGATCGGTGTCGCCATATGCTATGACCTCAGGTTCCCCGAGCTCCTCAGGCGGATGGCCCTGGACGGGGCCCAAGTCTTCTTCATTCCCGCCGCGTTCAACACGACGACCGGACCCCCGCACTGGCGGCCGTCTCTTCGGGCCCGGGCGATAGACAACCAGGTCTTCGTCGTGGCCGGGTCCCCGGCGAGGAATACCGATAGCAGCTATCACGCCTACGGCCATTCCCTGGTAGCCGATCCCTGGGGAAAGGTCTTGGACGAGGCAGGAGAGTCAGAAGAGGTGCTTTCCGTAGAACTGAACATGGAATTGGTCAAGGAGGCGCGCAAGCGACTCCCCCTCCTGGAGACGAGGCGACCGGACGTTTACGGGTAAGCGGTTGGCGAGATGAATGGACGAGCGACTCGGAGATGAGTGCGGTGGATGAGAAAGAGGCGTTAGACTGGTTAGCCGGGAGGATGCCCGTAGGTGACGATTGCTACGTATTAACGCAGGGCGGGGAGGACCTCCTGCTGACGACGGACATGCTCCACAGGTCCGCAGACTTTCCGGCTGGAATCACCGACTTCACTATCGGATGGCGCTCCGTTGCGGTCAGCCTGTCGGATCTGGCTGGCACCGGCGGGAGGCCGCTGGCGGTTCTGATCGCCTACGGCGCCCCGCAGTTCGAGCTGGACTCGCTCGAAGAGTTCCTCGACGGGGCGGAAGAGGTATGCTCCCTGGTCGGGGGAAGGATCGTCGGCGGTGATCTGGATCGTCACCAGGAACTAACAATCACCACCACAGCGATAGGGGAGGCTGAGCGTCCCGTGGATAGGTCCGGGGCCGAGCCGGGCGACCTGGTGACCGTAACCGGGGACCTCGGCAGGACGGCCGCCGCCCTGAAGCTATTTGAAAAAGGGGAGGTCGATAGGGCAAACGAGCTCTTCCGCTTTGAGCCACGCATTCAAGAGGGTCTGCAGTTGGGAGAGATGGCGACCTCCATGATGGACATCAGCGACGGTCTGGCGAGGTCGCTCCATCAGATATCCCGGGCCAGCGACGTCGGTTTCCGGGTCACCGAGGGGAAGATTCCCTTCGCCCCTTCTGTGGAAGAGCTAAGCGAGTCGCCGGAAGAGAGGCGGGAGCTTGGACTATTTACCGGCGAAGACTTCGAACTGCTGGCCACGGTCCCCGCCCAATACAAGTTTGACCTGGCGACCTTAGGCGTACGCGTTATCGGTGAGGTCACCGCCGAGGAGGAGGTACGGGTCGCTTCCGGGATGGAAGTCATCGACCTGGAGGACAGGGGATATGTCCACTGAGCACTACCCGCTGGGCAAGTTCAACCGGGAAGAGTTAGAAAGGTACGTCTTTCCGCACGTCGCCGAGGATGGGAGGCTCCTTGCCTCGCCCCGGTTCGGCTCCGATTTTAACGCCGTCGAGATCCCGGGTGGACAGGTGCTGGTGGCGTCTACGGACCCTCTGGCGATAAGTCCTCAGCTCGGCTGGAGGCGCTCGGCCAGGCTGGCGTTTCACGTGATAGCCAGCGACGTCGCGGTCAGCGGGATTTCTCCCGATTACCTCATATCCAACTGGAACCTGCCCCCGGACCTGGGCTTTACGGAGTTCGAGGAGATCTGGTCCGAGTTCGTCGAGGAGGCGGACGGGGAGGGCGTAGCCGTCGTTGGTGGCCATACGGGCAGGGCCGCGGACGGGAGTTTTCCCACGGTTGGTGCGGGCACGGTCTTTGGTCTGGGTAGCGCCGAGGAGTTGATCCGTGGGGATATAGAGCCGGGCGACGGGATTTACCTGTTGAACAACCTGGGAATAGAGTCAGTCGCGATATTCTCCTTCTACTTTCCCGAGAAGGTAAAAGATTTCCTCGGCGACGCCGAGTTGAACTACATCAGGGAGAGGTTCGATGGCCTCAGCCCGACGAAAGAACTCACCTCTATGGCGGGGAGGTTTAAGTACCTGAGGAGGATTCACGACATCGCCGAAGGCGGCTTGATCGGGGGACTGCAGGAACTGCTCGGCGATGTCGGACGGGGGGTCCACCTCGACCTCGACTCGATCGAAGTGGACCCCCGTGTGGAGACCGCCTGTGCTCACCTGGACCTGGACCCGCTCAAGATCACCAGCCTCGGGTCAGCGTTGGCCGTATTGCCCGGTGGCCTCGAGGAGCGGTTTGAGCGGGAATTGAACGAGGCGGACCTCGACCTCTCACCGGTCGGGCGGGTTGTGCAGGAGGAAGGTATCGTGCTCCTGGCCGAAAGCGGAGAAGAGGAGGTCCCCCGGATCGACCACGACGAGTTCTGGGCCAGGCTCGACGAATTTGCCAAAGAGTCAAGTTGAAATCTACCTACTGCTGATTTACCTTTAACGTAGAAGCATCGAAGGGGAGCTCGGTAATCGGGCTGAGAGGAGGGAGACCTCGACCCTTAGAACCTGAACCGGGTAATACCGGCGGAGGAAAACTCTCACCCGATTTTCCCTGGCTATTATCCCAACGATACTTTTTGGTAGTGAGAAGCGAATGGAACTCCGTCTTTAAGGGGTGAAATATTTGAGCCTGCGGGGCAAAACCAGGTACTTAATCGACGCCCTGAGCGTCGGAAGTTTTCTTGGCCTGTGGCAGCTGGTGGTCTGGGCGCTTAAGGTCCCCGACTACATCCTTCCATCTCCACGGGAGATAGTCCTGGCCACCGCCGCGGACAGCGGCGTTCTGGCGGGTCACTTCGTGGTAACCATGGTCGAGACGCTGCTCGGATTGGTCCTGGCGGTTGCCGTTGGCCTGGTCATAGCCGTCCTCATGCACACGTTCAGGTTTTCCGGCGAGATCGTCTACCCCTACCTCGTGCTCTCCCAGGCCGTCCCGCTCATCGCCATCGCCCCGTTGATCTTGATCTGGTTTGGCCTGGGGATTACCGCCAAGGTCGCGATTGTGAGCTTCGTCTGTTTCTTCCCGGTCGCTGTCAACGCCTACGAGGGTTTTCAGTCGGTCAACAGGGACATGCTTGATTTGATGCGGACGATGGACGCCTCCCGCTGGCAGACGTACAGGCACTTGATCGTCCCCGCGTCCCTGCCGGGGATCTTCGCCGGCCTCCGCATCGCCGCGACTTACAGCGTGCTGGGGGCGGTAATAGGCGAGTGGCTGGGGGGTGTGAAGGGAATGGGAATTTACATGACCCGGGCACTTACTTCGTTTCGTACGGATAAGTTGTTTGGTGCGATAGTCATCGTGATGTTGGCCAGCTTTGCGATCTTCAAAGTTGCCGACGTTCTGGCAAAGGTAACAACACCCTGGAAAGGGGAGGAGGTAAACCATGTTAAACGGGAGAATTAGAGTGAGAGAACTAGGCTTTGTCGTGCTCATTATGGTCTTGATCACTTCTGTTGCGGTTACGGGGGCGGAGGTTACCGGGGTCAAGTTGACCCTGGACTGGACCCCCAACACTAACCACACGGGGATTTACGCCGCCAAGGAGCTTGGCTACTTTGCCGAAGAGGGGCTTAAGGTCAGCGTCGTCCAGCCGTCGAAGACCACGTCGATACAGCTCACCGGCACGGGGAGGACGGAGTTCGGAGTCAGCCACCAGGAGTCCGTTTCGATGGCAAGGGCGAGAGGGGTCCCGGTAGTGTCAATCGCCGCGATTATCCAGAACAACACCTCGGGGTTCGCCGCGTCGGCCGAAGAGGAGATCAGTTCGGTCGAGGACTTCGCAGGCCATAAGTTTGGCGGATGGGGTTCAGAACTGTACAACAAAATCATCCAGACCGTCATGCAGGACGTCGGGGCCGACTTCTCGACCGTCGATTTCGTCAACATCGGGATGACGGACTTCGTTACCGCGGCGCGACACGACATGGCCGATTTCTTCTGGATTTTCTACGGCTGGCAGGGGATCCACGCGGAGCTGGAGGGGCTGGAGTTCACCTACATCCCCGTCGCCGAGCTATCGGAGACGTTCAACTACTATACGCCCGTCTTCATCGCGGGCGAGAAGATAATCGCGAAAAAGCCAGAACTGGTCCGGAAGTTCCTCAGGGCCGTAACTCGGGGATACGAGTACGCCGCCAAACACCCGACCGAGTCAGCGGAGATACTGTTAAAACACGCTTCCGAACTGGATAGAGAGCTGGTGATGGAGTCGCAGGAATACCTCTCGGATAAGTACGCTGAAGGAGTTGAGAACTGGGGGGTCCAGAAGAAGGTCGTCTGGGAGAGGTTTGCCGACTGGCTGTTCAACAACGACCTAATAGACAGGAAGATTGAGCCTGAAGAGGCGTTTACCAATGAATTCTTACCGATCGAGGAGGACGGAGGTAGCCGAGCTTCTCAAGGTAGCTAACCTGAGTAAGAGTTTCGGCGAACTCCAGGTCCTGACGGATATTAGTTTCACGATAACGGGGTCCCGCTTTGTCACCTTCGTCGGACCGTCCGGCTGTGGCAAGAGTACCCTGTTCAAGATCCTGCTTGAGCTAGTCCAGCCGGACGGGGGACAGGTGGTCCGTGGCTACGATTCCTCGGGGTATCTGCCCCAGGAGGGCCTCCTCTTTCCCTGGAAGACCCTGAAGGAGAACGTCGAGCTCCCGCTGGAGCTTCGGGGCGTTCCGCCGGCGGAGAGGGAAGAACGGGTGCTGAGCCACCTGGAGACGTTCGGGCTCAACGGCTTTGAGGGCTCTTACCCCCGGCAGCTGTCGGGAGGGATGCGCCAGCGGGGTGCGCTCCTGCGGACTATCCTGACGGACGCGGAGATCCTGTACCTGGACGAGCCCTTCGGGTCTCTGGACGCGATAACGCGGGACAGGCTGCAGAAGTGGCTCCTGGGGGTGCTCGATCAGATCGACCAGACCATTCTGTTCATCACCCACGACGTCGAGGAGGCGGTCTTTCTCTCCGACAGGGTGACCATGTTGAGCGGCCGGCCCGCGCGCAAGAAGGCTGAAATATCAGTAGACCTGACCAGGGAGGAACGCGACAAGACGAGCGAAAAGTTCTTTACCTACCAAAAGCAGGTATTTTCATACATAGAGGAGGAGAACCATGGCTGAACGCAGCCCATTTGACAAACATCCAGAAGAGTACGACAGCTGGTTTGACGAACACGAAAACGTCTACGAGAGCGAACTGCTGGCGGTGAAGGAGATGGTCCCGGAAGACCCCGGGAGAGCGGTGGAGATCGGCATTGGCGGGGGCAGGTTTTCCTCAAGGCTGGGGATCGACGAGGGCGTGGACCCGTCGGAGGCGATGGCGGAGATTGCCCGTTCCCGGGGAATAAAGGTGAAGATCGGCAGGTCGGAGGACCTCCCGCTCGAGTCGTCGGGGTACGACCTTGCCGCGCTGGTGACCACCGTCTGTTTCGTCGATGACCTGGACGAGACGTTCGCCGAGGCCAACCGGGTCCTCAAGCCCGGCGGGAAAGTCGTAGTGGCGTTTATTCCCGCGGACAGCGAGGTGGGTAAGGCCTACGCGGCGACCAAGGACGAGGACAAGTTCTTCCGCGTGGCGCAGTTTTACACGTCCGATGAGATCGTCGAGAGCGTGAAGAACGCGGGTTTTTCCGAGATAGAGACCGTCCAGACGATGTCAAAGGGCCTGGAAGAGGCCGACCGTTCCGTCGAAGAACCCGTCCCGGGCCACGAGAAAGGATCGTTCATCGTCCTCCGGGGGACGAAGACCTGACTCTAAATATAGAGATTTCTCGCTTTTTTGCAAAATCTACCTCCTGTTTATAGAATTATCCGGGAGGTAAATATGGGGATATTTCAGACTTTGTGGAAAGCAGAATCTGATATCGACGACATGGTATCGGAACACGTAAACCTCGTTTCAAATACGATATTGAAATTCCGTGAATCTATGCTGTACTGGCTTGAGGAGGGGGATCTGGACCGAGCGAATCAACTCGCTTACGAGACGCACTCCCTCGAGGGGGACGCGGACGACCTGAGGCGAAAGATCGAGATGAAACTGATTGATGGGGCCCTTCTCGCCCGGTCCAGGCGGAACATACTTGACCTGCTGGAGCAGGTAGACAAGCTGGCAAACGCCGCGGAGGCGTCGCTGGACTTCACCCTGCTGCAGCGGATAAGGATACCGGAAGAGCTAATTCCGGTTGCCACGGAGATAGTTAGCAAGACGGTGGATATAATGAGCGCGGTCCAGGAGGGAATGGGCATACTCCTACGGGGCGGGGAGAACATCCTCAGTCACACGGACTCCATCGAAAACATAGAGGGGGAGATAGACGAACTGGAAAGAGACTTCATTAAGAAGTTATTTTCCCTGGAGGGGCTCGACCTGGCTGAGAAGATTTTGGTGCGACAGTACCTGGAGAGTCTGGTGGAGATCTCGGACAGGGCTGAGGACCTATCGGACGAGATGGAAATGATCACGGCTACAAGGAGAGGGTAAACATAGGACTAGTCTTTTACCTCGATAAACTCCTTAATACCGGCAAGCTTGGAAGGGCCGATTCCCTCCACCTTCGTTAGCTCTTCAATCGATGTGAACCCCCCGTTATCTTCACGAAAGCTAACTATCCTGTCCGCGAGTACGGGACCTACCCCCTCCAGCGACTTCAGGTCCTCGACCGAGGCCTCGTTCAGGTATATTACCTTTCGTTCTCGTCGCATCTCTGGCAGCTTGACCGTTACGTCCTCCAGCTTAATCGGCCGCGGCTCGTAGTCAGTGGCACCTCCTGAGCCCGGGAGAATCCCCTGGAAGAACTCCGTCAGAGGTGTATGGGCAAAGGCGAGGACCCCCAGCAAGATAACTACGGACAGGATTACCCGGTCGCTTCTGTTTAACCAAAAGTTCATTTTTCGCTCGGTGAAAGACTGGAGGAGGGTTTCATTCCTCGAATAGTTCGTTGATCCTGGTCAGACCAGCCTCCTTGCGGTCCTCCCTCATCTTCTCCGGGTACCTCTCGTACCTCTTCAACCCGAACTTCTCCTTGTACCCGTGCAGAAAGACCTTTCGCAACTCGTCCTTGAGTTCGTTGCAGTTGTCCAGCCCCCCTTCCTCGACGACCTCCTCGACCTCTGAGACGTACTCGTCGTATTTGACCGATTCTCTGAACTTCTCCAGGGCTTCCCCGCAGTTTCCTTTCTGAAGGGACTTTTGCCCCTCTCGAAACAGCTCTCTCCTGTTTAACTCCTGTCGGGCTATCTCCTCCATCCCCTTTCGTTTTTCCGCGTATTCGTCCAGTTCCCCGGTGGGAAAGGAGAGCACCTGAAAGTCACATCCCGATACCCGGGGGACCTCTTCGGGATTCTTGACGATCCTCCCGTGATATTCGAGACAGCGGTCGGGCGTAGAACTGGTTACGTTGACGTAGACCTGGTAAAGCTCGCCTTTCCCAGTTAACCGGTAGAAGGTCGACCGCAGTCCCATTGGGGCCCAGTTAATTGTTTACAAGCAGCGCAATCAGTGCTTTCTGAGCGTGCATTCTGTTTTCGGCCTGCTCGAAGATGACGGAGTTTGGGCCATGGGCTACCGACTGGGCGATCTCCTCGTCGTAGTGTGCGGGGAGGCAGTGCATGACGGCCACGTCGTCCTTCGCCTTCTTTATCATCTCTTCGTCAACTCTAAACCCATCAAACCGTGATTTCTTCTCCCCGGCTATGTCCTCTTCTCCCATGCTTGCCCAGACGTCAGTGTATATGACGTCGGCATCGCCGAGGGCTTCGGCGGGATCGTGTAAGATGTTCACTTCGGTTGACTTCCTGGCTTCCTCGACCACGGCCTCGTCCGGCTCGAACCCCTCGGGACAGGCAATGGTGAAGTTTGCGCCGGCAATAGCGGACGCATATATCAGGGAGTGGGCTACGTTGTTCCCGTCGCCGACGAAGGTCAGGTTAATGCCTTCCAGTTCCCGCTTGGCTTCGTAGATGGTGAAGAAGTCTGCCAGCGCCTGGCAGGGGTGAAGAAAGTCGGTTAGACCGTTGATAACGGGCACGGAGGCGTGCTCCGCCAGGCCCTCTATCGTCCTGTGGTCGAAGACCCGGGCCATGATTACGTTCACGTAACGGGATAGAACTATTGCGATGTCCTCCGTCGTTTCCCTCTCGCCCAGCTTTATGTCGTCCGGGCCGAGGTAGACGGCGTGTCCGCCCATCTGTGTCATACCTACTTCAAAGGAAACGCGGGTCCTGAGGGACGGCTTGAGAAAGACCATTCCCAGGGTCTTTTCCTGGAGGATCAACTGGCTCTTCCCCGCGCGCAGGTCCTGTTTCAGGTTCCTGGCCAGCGCCATAAGTTCCCAGAACTCGTCGTTTGATAGCTGGTTTACAGAGACGAAGTTTTCAATGTTCATAATATCTCTCCTCGTTTAGGGATAATGATATCTTTAACGGGGGTTATTTCCAAGTCAAGGACGAGCGTCAGTTATAACTGGGAAGTGGGGGATGGGTTTATGGGTTAATTGGTTACTTGGTTCATTTGTTGATTGGTTCATTTGTTGATTGGTGAATTGAATAACCGGTAATGGGTGGGGAGGTATCCGGTATCAGTTTCAGGATGTAGGATTTAGGGTTTAGGATTTAGGAATGTCCGGCGAGCGGGCGTTAGCCGGGTTTAAGAGGTACCAGGTACCAGTTTTTCGGTGTGAGAGGTCGAGGTCTTTGGCGATAGCCACGGGTCAACCCGTGTCTATGTTATAAAACAAAAAAACGTAGTCTGATTTTTGACCGCGGACTGAGAACTAAGTTACGTTTAGACGACCAATCCCATAAGGTATAATTACCCACCATGAAGATAAAAAAGATAGAAGTAGGTTCGCTTGGTACAAACTGTTACGCCGTTATGTCCGGGGACGCGGTCGGAATTATCGACCCCGGTGGCGACCCGGAGGCGATAATAGACGGGTTACATTCGCTGAGCCCGGAAGGAGACGAGGCCCGGGTAAAGTTCATCGTCGCCACCCACTACCACTGGGACCACGTCGACGGGATTCCTGACCTCGTGGACGAGCTCGGCGTCGACCTCTACCTCAGCAAGAAGGACGCCAGACTGTACCGCGAGTACACCGACTCCTACCCGGAACCGACGAGGTTACTCCAGGAGGGAGACGAGATCGAACTAGGAGATTTGACGTTCGAGGTCTGGGATACCCCGGGACACTCGCCGGGCAGCATCACCCTCGCCGAGACGGAGGAGAAGAAGCTATTCGTCGGGGACCTTATCTTCGCCGGCGGGTTCGGCAGGACGGACCTCCCCGGCGGCTCGAGCGACCAGTTGAAGGAATCGCTGGGCCGGCTAGTCGGCCTGGATGACAACTGGACCCTCTATCCCGGTCACGGGCCTGTCACCGACATACAAACGGAACTGGAGAGGTCACCCTTTCTCAAACAGGTTACCGAATATGGATAGGGAAGTAATCGACGAGATCAGAAAGAAGGTCGACATCGTCGAGCTGATCTCCCGCTACGTCAGCCTGAAGCCCTCGGGAGACAGTTACAAGGGCGTCTGTCCCTTCCACGAGGACAACGACCCCTCCCTGACGGTCGATCCGACCAAGAAGCTCTGGCACTGTTTTGGCTGCGGGGCCGGCGGTGACGTATTCAACTTCCTCATGGACATCGAGAACCTGTCCTTTCCCGACGCGGTCCACGAGCTGGCTGCGGAAACGGGCGTGAAGATACCTGACTCTCAGAGGAGCTCGGGTGGGCCGGACCTGGCCGAAATCATGAACGAGGCGAGGACGTACTACCACGAGAACCTCCTCAGGGAGGGGGTGGGCCGTCTGGCCCGCGAGTACCTGGAAAACCGGGGGTACGGAGAAAAGGTCATTAAGGAGTTCGGCCTCGGCTACTCGCTGCCCAACTGGACGTCGCTGACGAACAAGTTCAAGAAGGACTACCCGATCGATCGGCTGCAGAAGGTGGGGCTGGTAAACCAGTCCGATAGCGGGCGGTACTACGACAGGTTCAGGAACAGGTTGATGATCCCGATCAAGTCGGTCAGGGGTAAGGTCATCGCCTTTGGGGGAAGGATCCTCGACGAGGGGGAAGACGGCCCGAAGTACCTTAACTCCCCGAATACTCCTCTGTTCAAGAAGGGCGACTCCTTCTTCGGCCTGGCCGAGGCCCGCCGTGAGATGAGCAGGGCGGACAGGGCGATACTCGTCGAGGGATATACGGACGTCATCGCTCCGCACAGCCGGGGAATCAAGAACGTCATCGCCAGCATGGGCACGGCTCTGACCGAGGTCCAGGCTGACGTGCTCTCCCGGTTCGTGTCGGAGGTGGTCATCGCCTACGACCGCGATCAGGCCGGGGAACGGGCGAGCCTCAAAGGGCTACGGCTGCTAAGAAACGCCGGTCTGGCCGTGAAGATAGCGGAGATACCGGAGGAGAGCGATCCCGCCGACCTCATTGAACAGGGGGGTGCGGAGGCGTTCAGGGAAGCTGTTGACGACGCCGTTCCCTTTCACGAGTTCTACGTCGACGTCCTCGTCGACAGGTACGACCTATCGACGGTGTCCGGCCGCGAACGGGCGCTGTCAGAGAGCACGGGCTTTATCAGCAACATAGAGAGCCCGCCGCTCCGCCACGAGCTGATCGATCGGCTGAAGGACCTGCTCAAGGTCTCGGAGTCGGAGATCACCAACCGGGTCAGGTATCCTCATAAGGAAGGGAACCGTTCCGGTTTACGCGTGGAGCGCTCTCAGGAGGACCTCACCCTGGACGAGTGGGTAATCTACTTCCTCATCGAGGGGGTCATCGACTACGAGGAGCTGGAAGAGGAGGGCGTGCTCGATGGGATAGACCAGCAGTTGCGAAACCTGGTGGATAAGATCAAGGAAGGTCAGGACGAGGGCCTGGACCTCGAGGACGTGGTCAACCGGATGGGGGAAAAGGAGCGGAAGAAGCTCTCCCAGATATCCCTGATCGACGTGGAGTTTGAAAAGAGGTCGGCCGAGAAGGCGGCAGGCGACCTCATGAAGAGGTTTAAGCGGAAGAGGATATCCCGCCTTAAGAAGCAACTCAGAAAATGCCTGTCGGACGACGAGGACGAAGAGCGGATACAGGAACTGCAAAAGAAGATAGCTGAGGCCCAAAAGGAACTGCAGAAGTTCAGGTAGCGGTTAAGATAGCTCCTTCAGCGCCAGCTGCACAAGTTCCTCCACTTCCAGGTCGCCGTCGTGGTTGCTCCTGACCCGGGAGATCGCCTTTCGGGCTGCCTGCACGTTAAACCCCATGGAGTCAGACGTTAACGCCTGCAGGGCGAGGCTGACCTCCCTGTTGGTGCCCGGAGTTCCCGTGCTCCCAAGGTCAAGCTTGGAGACCTTGTCTTTTAACTCTACGACCAACCTCCGTGCCGTCTTCTTTCCTATCCCCTTGATTGAAGTCAACGTTGTCAGTTCCTCGTCGAGAATCGCCCGGCGGAACTCGCCCTTGTCGACGGAGGAAAGAATGGTCAACGCCGTCTTGGGCCCGATCCGGGACACCCCGAGTACTGTCCTGAACAGCTCCCTCTCCCCCGGGCTGGCGAACCCGTATAGGCTAACGTCGTCCTCCTTGACGTCCATGTGAGTGTAGACCTGCACCTGGTCACCAACTTCCGTCATCTCCTCCAGCGCCGACCTCGACGGCTGGATCATGTAACCGATTCCCGAGGACTCGATGATCAACGAGTCCTCGTCGTAGCTGACTAACTCACCACGGATGAAATCAAACATCGACTATCCTTAAACCTCCGTAACTTTGACCTCGTTTGACGTTGCCTCCACCAGGGACCGAACGAGCGGTCCCCTCTGGTCCAGACCGACCGATACCTCCAGCTTGAGTGTCTCTCCGTAGTCTCGGTCAATGACCTCGACACCTGTGAACTGGGATAGGACCTCGGTGATCTTTCCCGTCTGGCCGTAGGCAAACTCCAGGTTTACTCTTACCCTCGGCTTTCTCAGGACGAGTTCCGACTCCTCTACGACCGCCCGCGCGGCCCCGGAGTAAGCTCTCACCAG
>JAGYME010000021.1 GCA_018400715.1 Candidatus Bipolaricaulota bacterium | reverse complement strand
CGAATCATTTTAGCCTTACTTCCAAACCCGCCACCATAAGGTAGGCCTCGTCAGCGAGGTCGGCTACAACCTGGTTGACCCTGCCCAGCGTATCCCTGAACTTCCGACCAGCGGAGGATGCGGGCACCACCCCCATGCCTACCTCGTTCGATACAATCAACACCTCAAACCCGGCACCCTTCGCGACCGAGAGGTCGTCTCTTATCGCCTCCGCGATCTCCTCTTCCTGCCCCTTGGTATCTTCCCTTTTTTTTCTCATCAGGTTTGACGCCCAGAAACCAAGACAATCGAGGATTACCGCACCGGTAAAGCCCTCATCTTTTAGGTCCCGAAAGACCTTACCGAGTTCAGTTTCCTCTTCTATAGTCCTCCAGTCGTCCGGGCGGTCCTCCCTGTGCCTTTCGATCCTCTCCGCCATCTCCGCGTCGGTTACCACGCCCGTCGCCAGGTAGATTACGTTGCCGTATTCTACCGCGACCTCGCTCGCCCGCGAACTCTTACCGCTCCGGGCACCGCCTAGAAAAAGTTTCATCTATATCTTCTCCTCCGAATTGTCCCTCCAGAGTTAAAGCCAGGGCCAGGGAGCCTCGAGCAAGCCGGTTTCGTGTAGCGCGGCGAAGGCAATCAACGCCAGTGGCCGCACGAATTCCCCCGATGCTCCGATGATGTCGCCGTTTACTCCTCCGATTACCCAGTTTCCCAGAAAGATCGCGACCATCCCGATCAACCCGGTCAGACCCAGGGGGATCAGCCCGTAGGGCCCGGCGAGCAGGTATACCAATCCTCCGGCGAGGATAGTCCCCAGTACCAGGCCAAGGTACGTGGTCCGAGAAATGAAGGTCTCCCCCATCCCCTCGTGCGGACCCGTCCCCATGCAGGTAACAAATAGCATGGTCTCCTTGCTGATTATTTCGGCAGACACGACGACTACGAATATTAGCCAGGATCGGTTTAAGGATAACAGGTCGACGAAGGCGGCGAAGACTAGCAGGTTGGTCACGACCAGGCTCACCAGGCCGGCCGCACCCGTCTTTTCGTCCTTCATGATCTCGTAGCGTCTCTCTTGGCTACCTCCCGCGGCCAGCCCGTCGGCGAAGTCAGCGAGGCCGTCGGAGTGGATAATGCCCCCGAAGAGGTAGAGGATAACTAGAAACAGGCCGGCCCCGGTAAACCGGGGGAGAAACGATAAGGAGAAGGCAAAGATTCCAAACAGCCCCCCGAGCAACGCGCCGACGGCGGGAAACAGAAAAGCCCGGTCCGCAAACTTCCAGAAGTCCTCGGTTTTGCTCCTTACCGGTATCGTAGTCTCAAACGCCAGCCCACCGACCAAACCCCTAAATATATCTTTCATCTGTTGAATGACCGAGCGTTCTCCTCCTATCAGTACTCATATCCAGCCCGCATCACGACTCCGCGGTCGTAAAAGTGTTTGACGTTTTCGATCCGGCTGACCAGGTCAGCCTTCTCTATCAGGCCTTTCGGGGCCCCGCGACCGGTGCAGACGACTTCAAGACCGTATGGCTTGACGTCCAGGAGATCGAGAAAATCGTCTTCGTCTATATAGCCCGTCCTCAACGCTATATTTATCTCGTCGAGCACGAGAAGGTCGTAGTCCTCCCCTTCCGATTCAAAGAAATCGCCCAGGTACTGGAGGGCGTCGTAGCATTCCCCCTCAGCTTCCTCCTCGGACGTCCTGCCGAAATCGGGGTGTTCTACGGCGAAGTTCTTGACCGGGACGTCCAATTCCCTGAGGACGTTAAACGTCCCCCTCTCGAAGCGTTGTTCGTTTCCCTTGAAAAAAGTAATCAGTTGCGCCTTCATTCCATGACCTACGGCTCTGATGATTTGACCGATTGCTGAAGTAGTTTTGCCTTTTCCCTCTCCAGTATGGACAAGGATATTACCTCTGTCGGGGTCTTTTGCTTTTTCCATCTTGCTCTCCTTCTTTCCTTAATTTATGCTCGCACGTCTTCTTGGGAAAATATGCACAAAATCCTTCGGTTCGGCGTTTTTTACTTCGACCTCCACGCCAAAGGTTTTGGCTATATTCTCTTTGGTCAATACCTGGCAGGGTTCGCCAAGTACCTTGATCTCACCATTATCTATCATCCCAATCCTGTCGGTGTAATGAGCAGCGAGGTTAAGATCGTGAATAGCAGCGATAACCGTGATACCTTCGTCCTTCAACGCGGCCACGGTCTCCATTATCTTGATCTGGTAGTTTATGTCCAGGCTCGAAGTCGGCTCGTCCAGCAGGAGCAGGTCGGGCTCCTGTGCAAGAGCCAGCGCCAGGAATACCCTCTGCTTCTCGCCGCCGCTAAGCTGGTTGACGTAGCGGTCGGAGAAGTCTTCGAGGTCCGTCACCGATAGGGCCCAGTCGACCGCGCGGTGATCCTCTGCGTCGTGACGTTCAAACCGACTCAGGTGGGGAAATCTGCCCATCTCCACCACCTCGCGCACGGTAAAATCAAACCCTACCTGGTTTTCCTGCTGTAGCGCAGCAACTATCGTAGCTATCTCCTTGGCGCTGTAGTTGTGGAGCGACTTCCCGTCAAAGTAAATTCCACCTCCCCTGGGTTCCAGCACGCCCCCGATGTTCTTCAACAGGGTCGTCTTGCCGGAGCCGTTCGGGCCAACAAGCCCGATAAACTCGTTGTTGCGGATCGACAGGTCCAGCTCCTGGAGTACCTCGCGCCCATTATAGGCAAACTTCAAGTTTTCAATTTCTATTTTCATCTCATCCTACCTCCAACTATCTTCTGTCTAAGCAGGTAGAGGAAAAAGGGCGCTCCGAAGAACGCCGTAATTACCCCTACGGGCATTTCAGCTGGCTGCATAACCATCTTGGCCATAACGTCGGTGTAAATCAGAAATATTCCTCCCCCGAGTGCGGCAGCGGGGAGCAAAATCATGTGATTCGGACCGACGATCATCCTCATGATATGGGGTATAACTAGACCCACGAACCCAATCGTCCCCGCGGCAGAAACGGCCACCGCGGAAACCGCCGTCGCCAACCCCAGCATCATTTTCTTTACGGTCTCCGGTTTCACGCCAAGATGGGCTGCTGCCCCTTCTCCTAAGGCGAGAGCGTTTAGGTCACGGCCCCAGGCGAAGATGACGCCGGTGCCAAGGGCGACAACGGGAAGCAAAATCTTGAACCACGTCCAGCTCGACCTCCAGAGGCCTCCCATCATCCAGAACAGGACCCTGTGCTGTTCATAGGGCCCAGCAAGGAATATCATCGCGGTCGTAATCGCCGAAAACAGTGAGGACAGGGCTACTCCCGCGAGGATCAACGTGTACGTAGACGTCGTCCCCCGAGTATAGCTAATCCGGTAAACGAGCCCGACCGCCAGCAAAGCACCGATCAACGCGCCGACCGGTAGAGCGAGGTTGGACGTGAATCCCAGGACGACGGTCGTAGACGCGCCCGCGGACCCCCCTGCAGATACACCCAGGATATACGGGGTGGCCAATGGGTTCCGGAATATCCCCTGCATCACGGTCCCCGATATAGCCAATGCACTTCCTACCAGCATGCCAACGAGAACTCGGGGTAGCCTCAGGCTCACGATTATCGCCTGATAGTTACCGGGCAACCCGTCGAGGTTGACTCCCGGAATCTCGTTTACCAGGATAAAGAAGCTGTCCGAGATCGGGATGTTTACGGGACCGAGGACTACCCCCACAATAAAGGCGAGTACTAGCAAGACGAACAGCACGACAAATGTAGTCCTCGGCCTCGCCCTATCCTGCGACATTAACACCTATCCTTTTTAACGGTATCTTCATCGACTAGAGCTCAACTTCCCTGTCGTAAGCCATCTCAAACAGGTTGATAATCCCGTCTATGATCTTCGTCGCCGGCTGATTGAGGTTGGAATCAGCACCCCTGGGGAGTAACAGGACGTTCCCTTCCTTTACCGCCTTGACCCCTTTGAACCCCGGCCTATCCTTTAAGGTGCTAGCGTCCAGCCCCATGTCCTCCGTGGCGATAATCAAGTCGGGGTTCCGGTTGACGATCTCCTCGTTACTTGCCGGCTTCCAGCCCGATATGTCGGAGAACACGTTCTCCAGGCCCGCTAGATCGAGGGCCCTTCCCACAAAGGTATTATCACCCGTCGTATACATCTGTTTACTCACGGTATAGAAGACGGTCTTCCGCTCTTCAAGCCTGGCGACGGCGTTATCCAGCATCATCTCTTTGTATTCCATTTCGGCGACGATCTCCTGAGCTCGTTCAAGCGTCCCCGTCAGGTAGCCAATTTCCAGGATATCTCGCTTGACTTCCTCGATGTCGTCGGCCGTTGTGGCAAAGACAGTGATCCCCATGTCGGAAATCTTGTCCACCATGTCCTTCTGCGCCGAGCCGTCCACGATCGCGAAGTCCGGGTTGAGTTCTACAATCTTTTCCATAGAGATGGTAAATTCGCCTATCCCTTCTATCTTTTCCGCTTGTTTCTGAAGTTCTGGCACGTAGGAGAGGTACTGGGTCAATGAAGTTATCCCCACCAACCTATCGCTGAGACCTAGGTCCAGAGCTATCTCCGTGGTAGAGACTATGGTCGTGATAATTCTGTCCGGGGTGCCTTCGACGGTTACTTTCCTGCCAAGACCGTCGACGACCGTCCTTCCGTAAGCACCAAAGACAAAACCAAACGATAGTAAGAGCGTTAGAATTGCGACAGTAGAAATTCGAGAGAAACTTTTCATGTACTTAAATAACCTCCTATCAGTCTGTAGTTATTGTTATTATCGATATACCTTGTAACAGTGGGATATGGTATCCCACGAGTTCAAATTAAGGTTACACCAGCTGGAGAAGTAATGCAAACAAATTTTTACAGTTCCGCGTTTTTTCCTGCCTTGGCGGACCATCGGGACGGGCTGGTTGACTGGTTAATTTGTGAATTGGTTGATTGGGGGACGGGTGGTGAGGTATCAGGTATTAGGTATCCGGTACCAGTTTTTAGGTGTCAGGATCTAGGATCTAGGATTTAGGATTCAGGGGTTAGGATTTAGGTTGGTCTGTGAGCGGGGGTTGGCAGTGTTAGCGAGGTATCAGGTAACAGGTACCAGGTATCAGTTTTATTGACCACGGACTGCGGAACACGGACTGCGGACTGAAACGGTGAACCCGTGGCTATGTATGATACAAATTCAACGTAGCTAGCAAATGACCTTGGACTTTGGACTTTGGACTTTGGACTGAATTTTGACTGAAAACTGAAAACCGCGAACTTCGGACCGCCGACTCACAACACGTAACAACGTCCTATATTTTACACGATATCCGCATGGAATCTTGAAAAAATCCGGTCGTTGATTTATTCTATTTACGAAAGTGAAGACATTCACTTATAACTGCGGCAGAGGCGGAAGCTTTTCCCTGGATCTTAGATATTTTGGGGCAATTCACGACTTCTGTACGATTGGTTTGGTTTACATTCACACGGGTACGCCAAACAGTCGAGGACGAGTACAAATTTTCCAAACAAGGTGAGCTAGATGAACCTGCTTATAAGTAGCGTCAGATACGATAAACTAGGGAGGCAATATGAAAGCAATAGGCAAAGCTGAATTTTCAAATTTCGTCGACGAGCTGATCGCCGATGACCCCCGAGAGGTTATTGGGGTTCAGGCAAAGAGTAACAAGTTTGCGTTTGATCCACTCAAATCGGCCGAGGATCTTCGCCTTGATTACGATGTCACCATTCTTCCGCCGAAGAAATACTTCATGCCCCAGCGCGAGACCCTCGTAAAGTACAACACGAACGAAGGAGAGATGACCGCAGTCAACGAGGTAATTCCAAGAATTATTTTTGGAATTCATCCCTACGACCTGATCGCAATCCAGCAGATGGACAAGGTATTCGAGGAAACCCACTCCGACGAGAACTACCTGGCAAAACGGCGCGAGTCCGTCCTGGTCGGCGTTAACATGAAAAACGCGTCCGAATGGTCATTCGCACATACCATGGGTACGGCGACAACGGACAGTGGATACGACCTCATGCTGACCGATATCGGCGACAAGTACGCGGTCGAGATCGGCTCCGTCAAGGGTAGCGAGCTCCTGGAGGAGGCCAAGTCGCAGCTGGACGACGTCGGCATGGAAGAGATCGAGAAGGTTAGAGAGTTCAAAGAAGAGCTCCCGGACAAGTTCAGGGACGACCCGGAGTTCGACCCCTTCGAACTCCCGCGACTGCTGAGCGAATACTACGGGAAGGACGGGTTCTGGGAGGAGAACGCTGAGGACTGTCTAAGCTGTGGTACGTGTAACCTCGTATGTCCCACCTGCTACTGTTTTGACGTCAAGGACGTCAACGACATCACCCTCACCGAGGGGGAAAGGTTAAGGACCTGGGACGGTTGCATGCTGGAGGCATTCGCCCAGGTGGCCGGAGACGAGAACTTCCGAGAAGAAAAGGCCGCAAGATATCGTCATAGATACATGCGTAAGGGAAGGTACATGTACAACAAGTTTGGAGACATCGCCTGTGTCGGTTGTGGACGCTGTTCGGAACAGTGCGTACCCGACATCGCGGATCCCGTCGACGTATTTAACCAGATGAAGGAGGGAACCAATGGAATCTAACGACTCTTTGTTTCTACCCGAACAGGCAAGAATAATCGGCGAGAGAGAGTTGACCTCAAATACCAAATTATTTGACTTAAACTTCGAAAACGGCAAGGAGCTCAACCATGAACCCGGGCAGTTCGTCGAGCTGTCCATCGCCGGAATTGGTGAAGCACCTATCTCCGTTACCTCTTCTCCCACGAGGGGTACGCCGTCCTTTGAGCTATGCGTCAGGGCGGTAGGAAACGTGACCAACGCGTTACATCGAATGAACGTAGGCGAGACGGTGGGTATAAGGGGTCCGTTTGGTACGGGCTTCCCGGCGGAAGAGCTTAAAGGTCACGACCTGCTCTTCATCGCCGGTGGACTGGGAATAGCTCCGCTACGATCACTAATTAATTACGTTCTGGATAACAGGGACGACTACAACGAGATAAACATCCTCTACGGCTGTAAGAAGCCCTGTGAGCAGATGTTTGAAGACGAAGTAAGCAACTGGGCCAGACGCCAGGATATATACCACGAAGCAACGGTCGACTACTGCCCGGACGAAGTCTGCTGGGAAGGTAACGTCGGGGTAATCACAGAACTCATTCCCGGCGTGGATATCGACTTAGACGAGACCTACGCCGTCGTCTGTGGACCACCGGTCATGTACAAGTTCGTCCTCCAGGAACTCGAGAAAAAGGAACTACCTCACGACCAGATCTATCTTTCGCTGGAGCGTCGGATGAAGTGTGGTATAGGAGAATGTGGGCACTGCCAGATCAACGGTGCCGAAGAGGAACTTTACGCCTGTCAGGACGGCCCCGTCTTCAACTACGAACGGATCAAAGGGTTTGAGGAGGCAATATAATGAAACCAGAATCTGTGAAGCCAAAAGTTGCTTTTTTCGACTTCGCCGGCTGCGAAGGAGATCAGCTACAGGTAGCCAACATGGAGGAGAAGATACTGGACCTGATCGAAGTAGTCGACGTGGTCAACTTTAGAGAGATCATGACAGAACGGTCCGAAGATTACGACATCGCTTTCGTCGAAGGCTCCATAGCCACTGATCACGACGCCGAGCGCCTCCAGGGAATTAGAGAAAACGCCTCCTGGGTCGTCGCTCTCGGCTCCTGCGCCGCGATCGGAGGGATTAACTCCATTAGAAACTCTCAACCGTACGACCTGGTCCAAGACAGGGTCTACGGTGACGACGCGGACAAGATCGAGGCCTGGGACGTGGCAAAACCGATAGATGCAATCGTGGACGTCGACGGATACGTCTACGGCTGTCCGATAAACCAGGACGAGTTCGTCCACGTGGTAGAATCGCTCCTGCAGGGCAAGGACCCGAACATTCCCACGTATCCAGTATGCGTGGAGTGTAAGATGAACGAAAACGTCTGCGTCTTCGCGCGAAATCCCGAGAAAAACGCCGCAAACATCAAGGCAGCAGTGGATAACGGGTCTCCCGCGGAATCGGGACCGTTCTGCCTTGGACCCGTGACGCGGGCGGGGTGCGATTCGCAGTGCGTCAACGAAGGTACGACGTGTTGGGGATGCCGTGGGCTCGTCCCGAACCCAAATGAGAACGCTCATCAGGAAGTTCTAGAGAAATACGGACTAAGCGTAGACGAGGTTATAAACAAATTTAACCTTTACTTTGGCTGGCAACAGGAGGAACTAAAAAATGAGCAATAACGTAAATATAGACGTAGAATATCTGACTAGAGTTGAGGGTCATGGAAACATAAAGGTCAACGCAGCCAACGGGAAGATCGAACAGTGCGAGTGGCAGGTGATCGAGACACCCCGGTTCTTCGAGTCGATGGTCGTGGACCACAGTTTCAAGGAATTGCATCACATTACCTCGAGGATCTGTGGAATTTGTTCAATCGGTCATACCCTCGCGTCCTTGCGTGCGACTGAAGACGCTCTCGACATCGATATTTCCCGCCAGGACGAACTACTGAGAAAGCTCGTCCTGCACGCGGAAAACATGCAGAGTCACGTTCTACACGTGGGCTACCTGGCCCTCCCCGACTTGATGGGGACCGGGTCGGTCCTACCTCTCGCTTCCTCCCATCCCGAGGAACTAAAGACGGTAATCCGCTTACACCGCCTCTCGAACGAGATGTCCGAGTTGATCGGTGGGCGGACGACGCACCCACAAAGGTTGATCCCCGGCGGGTTCTCGAAAATCCCAACCGAGGAGGAACTAGTCGACCTCAGGGAGAAGCTGAAGAACTCCACAAACGACCTGACCGCGTGTGCCGACCTCCTGGCGGAAACCGCGGACGGGTTCCCGAACTTCGAGAGGGAAACTGAGTTCATCTCGCTCACTTCCGACGACGGATATGCACTTTACGACGGGATAATCGCCTCCACCGACACGGGCACGTACCCGGTCGAGGACTACCTGGGCGTCACCAACGAGTACGTCGTCGAACAGTCCACGGCCAAGTTTGCCCGCAACAACCGTCAATCTTACATGGTCGGAGCACTGGCCCGATTGAACAACAACTACGACCAGCTCGCTCCAATGGCGAAGGGCGTGGCCGAACGGTTTGGCCTCAAGCCCGTCAACCACAACCCGTTCATGAACAACGTCGCCCAACTTGTCGAGGTCGTTCACAACGTAAGGGACTCGATCAAGATCATCGACACTCTGCTGGACGAGGGACTCGAACCTCAGGACGACTACTACGAACCGGAGATCGACGTGAAACCGGGACGGGGGGTTGGCGCCGTCGAGGTTCCGCGGGGAATTCTCTTCCACGACTACACTTACGACGAAAACGGTATATGTACCGCGGGAAACTGCGTGATCCCGACGAACCAGAACCACGCCAACATCCAGAAGGACATGGAGAAGATGGTCCCTAACGTCATCAACATGAAGCCCGAAGACGAGATAAAGCTCGACCTGGAGATGCTCGTCAGGGCATACGACCCCTGCATCTCCTGTTCGGCGCACCACCTCGACGTGGAGTTCGTCGACGACTAAACCAGTGGCCGACTTGGGAGTAATCGGGTTAGGCAGCACCATCAGAGGAGACGATGGAATAGGCGTAACCCTTATCCAAGAACTCAAAACCCGGAAGCTGCCGGAGAACGTAGAGTTATACGACGCCGGCACTTCCGGGATGAACATCCTCCACCACTTGAAGGACTTCGACAGGGTCATCATCGTCGACGCAATTCGACGGGAGGGAGAAGCGGGAGACTGGACCTTCTTCCACCCCGAGGACGTGACGGGCTCCACGGAGATGAGGAGCACCCACGACGCCAACCTGCTGGAGGCATTGGAGCTCTCCGAAATCCTCGGCGAACGGCCCGAAGAAGTTGTTATCATGGGGGTCATCCCCGCCGACCTCTCTCTAAGCGAAGAACTATCGCCGACGCTACAAGATCGACTGCCCGAGTTAATCGAAGCGTTGATGCACAAGGTCCGCGAACTCGCTTAAAGAAAAGCTTGGATCCTGATTTAGCTAACCTCCCGAAGCCCGCTCCCATTAAGCTGTAAATAGGAGTCCCCGGCACAGGGTATGCAGAGGGTTGACTCCCCGTCGGCGCTTTCGCCCTTCGGGGCCATGAACTTCTCCCCACAGAGGTCGCAGTACTCGTCCTCGAATATCGGCGCGTAATCTGGTAGGTCAGGTGTCCGAATCTGTTCAATCTTGAACAGCTCTTCGGCGGGCACGTGGACGAGGTCGAACGCTATCTCCGCCCAGGCACGCTTTAGCGCCCGCTCGTCCTCCTCAGTCCCTTCCCTCTCCTTCACCACCTTCTCAAACAGCTCCGTCCGCTCCGGGTAGTTCTCCTCCAGGTAGTTATCGCGCTTGTAATAGAGGCGGACTCCGCGGTCACCGCGGATAGCCATCGTCACAGCAGTCTTGCCGTAATCCCTATATACGAGGGCGTTGTTGCCAAACGTGCACCCCGTGGAGTACTGAATTCCATCGCTAAAACAGCTGTTCGTCTCCAGGACGGCGACAAGCTCCTCCATGTCGCCCGGGGTCTCTCCAAGCTCGTTTACCGCGTAACTTCCCGCGGTTACTCCCAGGGCGAGGAACGGACAGTAGTGTCCGTGCAATTCTCCCGCCTTGAGTAGCAGGTTTTCCAGGTCTCCGGTCTTAACAAGACGATTTATCTCCCTTCTTGGGTTCTTCTTCTTTTCCTCCGGAGGAGATGAGCTATCGAAGGGGGCGGCGTAGGGCTTGATGTCGATTACCGGGGTGCCGTCGATAGCGTCCAGCCCCTTAACTCTCAACTTATTTCCATCATGGAAAAGCAACTGTACCACAGTAGAGCCTAAGTTGTTAGGCCTGCGGGGGCTCCGCGAGGCAAAAACACCTCTCACCTTCCCCCCGTGCCTGGGCCCAACCAGGTTGTAGTCTTTCGAGCGACTAAAGAAGAAGATTACCTGCAGATAATCGCTCCTGTCTATCTCCTGGAGTCCATCTACGAACTCCTCCTTGACCTCTATGGTGCTCTCGACGTCCCTGAAAAAACTGTGCTTCTTGGTTTCCTGGACGTCGTTTTTCACCACGCCAATCTCATTTATTTCCATAAGTTATCACCACTCTCGTTATCCTCCGGCCAGAGGCCTTATCGGGGTAATAGATGGCCTGACCGTTGCCTTGCTAACCTCGACCTCTACGCCGTAAACCGGTTCTATGACCTCCCGAGTGAGAATCTCGGGGCCACCCCGGGCAAAGACCTCGCCATCCTTCAGTATCAGCAGTTCGTCGCAGTACTTCGCGGCCAGGTTGAGGTCGTGAAAGGTCACGGCTGCCCCCCGCGATTCCGTCAGCCAGCCCCTTAACGTGTTCAACACTTCCAGCTGGTGGCGGAGGTCGAGGCTGGCCATCGGCTCGTCTAATAGGAGAAGTTCCGGCTCCTGGGCAAACCCCCGGGCGATCAACACCTTCCTAAACTGGCCTCCGCTCAACGAGTTTACGTCCCGGAGGGCAAGTTCTTCTAACCCCAGGTCCTTCAGCACGTCCGATACTACCGTCAGGTCATCGGAAGAAGGCTTCCACGAACTGTGGGGCGTCCTCCCGGTGAGAACGAGGTCAAACACGGTAGATGGAAAGACCGGCTCCTCCGTCTGGGGGACGAACCCCAACTTCCTTGCCAGGTCCCGCCCACCGAGCTCGCTCATTTTCTCGCCCTTGACCGTTATCTCCCCGCTATCCGGGGTGAGCAGGTTGTTAATACACTTAAGTAGGGTCGTCTTCCCGGAGCCGTTTGGCCCGACGATTCCGAGAAGCCCTCCACCTTCGAGCGTAAAGCTTATCTCCTTCAACGTCCGACTCTTGTTATAGCTAAAGTCTAAGTCTTCTAGCTTCAATATTACCAATATCCTTTCCCCCTTATCACCAGATAGATGAATAACGGTACTCCAAGAAACGAAGTCAATATCCCCACGGGCAATACGATAGGTGCAGCTACCGTCCTCGCCGCGGTGTCCGAACCAAGCAGGAGAAACCCTCCCAACAAACAGGACGCCGGCAGGAGGTATCGCTCCTCGCCGCCGATGAACCTCCTGATCATGTGCGGCACGACCAGGCCGACGAACCCGATTATCCCCACAAAGGACACGAGCAGCGACGTGATCAGGCCGGCAACGATCGTACCTTCCAGCCGCAGCCGGCCCGGATTTATCCCCAGGCTCTTTGCCGTCTGATCGCCCGAACTCATCGCCCTGTACCTCCAGCCGTTGTAACCAAAGTAAATCAGGGCCGGTAAAACCACGGCGGACATGAGGGCTAGATGGGTCCAGGTTGCCCGGCCGACGTCTCCGAACGTCCAGAATACGATGGAGGATAACTCCGTCTGGTCGGCGAAGTACTGCATGACCGTGTATCCCGCCGTGAACAGAGACCCCAGAGCTATACCCGTAAGAATCAGTGTCACCGGGGAGGAGTTCTTCAGTCGTCCGAGGAGGACGATGAGGATTACCGTGACCATCGACCAGGCAAACGCCGAGATGGTCGTAATATACGGGTTGTTGACTATCACCCCTCCCGCTTCAGCGCTGCTGGAACCGGCACCAAGGATGACGACGGAGAAGGCGGCACCAAACGCCGCGGCATGAGATATTCCCAGAGTGTACGGGGATGCAAGCGGGTTGCGTAAAAGTGACTGCAGGGCGGCACCGGCAGCGGCCAGCCCCGCGCCGACCAGGACCGCGGTCAATACCCTGGGCAGCCTGATGTTCCAGATGATCGTCGAGGCGATCCCGGAATCGGCTCCCAGCAGCGCGCCGACCGTCTCACCGACCGAAAGCCTTACCGCCCCCACGCCCAGAGAGAAGAGAGCGAGGGCCAAAAGCAGGACCAGGACGGCGAGTAGGAATATTACCTTTCTGGCAAAGTAAGACCTGTACTCGGACACCAAGTCCCGGTCAGCGACGGTAGAGTTCATGTCGGCAAATCACGTCAGGTCAAGTACTTTAAATCCGCCAAATATTTCCGCCATCTGGTCGTACACCGGTTCTCCCACCAGCTCCTCGTAAATCCCGTCGGCCTTCTCTACTGGGTCTACATCAGCAAACGCCTCGGGGAACAGTACCTTGCCGACGTAATAGGCATCGGCCAGAACGGTACCAAAGTTAGTCGTGTACCAGTTGTAGGGCAGCAGGCCATAAGTCCTTCCTTTCTTAACGGCGTCCAGTATTTTGAACTGGGGCTTCTCGACGTCCTTCTTGACCAGGGAGAGGCCCGCTTCGTCGACAAAGATCCACTCCGGGTTCCATTGGAGCAGTTTCTCCTCGTTGACGCTGGCGTGCTCCAGCCCCAACTCACTCGCGACGTTATCGATCCCCAGGTACTCGAATGGGGGGTAGGCAGGCTCGGTGGAGCTGATCCCGTGCGCCCCCCGATAAGCGATACCGCCGACGTACACTTCAGGGACCCGACCTTGACGTTCCCCGGCGAGCTCGCCGAGCTCCTCTATAGTCCCATTGATGAAATCGATGACCTCTTCCGCGCGGTCCTCCTTCCGGATGACCTCTCCGATTAGACGTAGGGCCCCGTATAAGTCTCCGCGGATCGTCGACCTCGGCCCCCCGTAGGTCAGGGCAACGACCGGGATCCCCGTTTTCTTTTGCAGGTTGTTTGCCTTGCTCACCGTCGTGTACGTCCAGAATATCACGTCTGGCTTGCGCGCGACGATCAACTCCGGGTCACCGCCGTGGATTGGTCCAATACTTGGAAGTTCGGTCAATTTCTGGTGAGCAATGATGTAGGGCTGTTTGTTATCCCTCTTTTCTATATCCTCCACCCCTACCACCATGTCCGTCGCCTGCAGATAAGTGATTAACCGCAGGGCCCCGGCCTCCAGGCCGACTATTCGCTCTACCTCCTCCGGTACCTGAACTTCCCTGCCGAGGTTATCCTCTATGACCCTAGTTCCCTCAGCGAAAACGCCGGAGCACCCAGAGACCAGAAACGCAAACGCCAACAACAAAATTCCGACTTTAGTTACCCTTCTCAAGATATTTCGCCCCCGATTGTTAACTAAGTCCCGCGCCGGTGGAGGTCGCCAGCAGTTTTCCGTGGATCACGCCCTTGGTGCTGATCAACTTGTTGGCCATAGCCCTGACCTCCCCACCGTGCCCCTTTACAGCTATCAACTCCAGGCAATTATCGGCATCGACGTGGAGGTGGGTCGTAGATATAACCAGCTGATGAAAGTCATGCTGCAGTCCCGTCAACTTGTCGGAGAGGTGGTGCTGGTGGTGGTCGTAAAGAAGCGTTACAACCCCCATCACCTCCTCGTCCTCCTCCCATTCACGCTCGACGATCCTGTCCCTTATCATGTCTCTTATCGCCTCGGACCTATTCCTGTATCCCCGGTCCGCGATCATGTCGTCAAACTTATCGAGAAGTTCCTTGGGGATTGACACGCCAAATCGCTGGGTCTCACTCACAGATACCACCGCCGGGTGCGTAGTACGAATTTTTTATTCGTAACATGATTGTTATTATGATAACAATCCCAAGGGTGGATGTCAATGTGGGTTAATGGGTTGATGGGTTAATGAGTTGACTGGTTGATTTGTTAATTGGTGAATTTGTTAATTGGTGAATTGGTTAATTTGTAATGTGTAATGTGTAACGGGTAATGGGGTGCTAGATGCTAGGTATCCGGTTCCCGGTACCAGTTTTTGGGTGTCAGGATCTGGGATCTAGGATTCAGGGGTTAGGTTGGCCGGTACGCGGGGGTTGGTGGTGTTAGCGTGGTACCAGGTATTAGGTATCAGTTTTTTTTGACTGCGGACGGCGGACTTCGGACTGAAACGAAAAACCCGGCCTCATCAGGGAGACCGGGGCTATCCACTATCTACTTATATTTATCGAAAGCAACTAATCTAGTTTCTTCCCCAGCGACTTCGCCAGTTTTATGACGAAGCCGAGGGCCTTCTGCACGTCGGGATCGTTGACTGCCTTCATCAGCCCCATGATTCCAACCTTTTCGGGTGGGTCGTCCGGGTCGCTGGCTTCGGCTACCGCGTTCAACAGCTTGTCCAGCCCCGCTATCGTGTTCTCGTCCGTAGCGGGCTCGAGCAGTTCTCCCAACCTACCAACCATCCCCACCAGGGTGACGACCATTTCGTCGTCCATCGCCCTCGTTCCCAGGGAGACGACGTCCAGCAGTTGGTTGGTAAGATCGAGGCGTTCGATAAACCCGGCAACGGCTTCGGGGTTTTGTGCGATCGCTTTCTGCAACTCCTCCATCTCTGCTTCCGTGTTTGTAGTTTCACTCATCTTTACACCTCACAATAAACCCTTTGCGGTTAGCCAGTAAGCCTTGTTATAGGAGTGCTTGGCCCAATGAATCAACTTCGACTCCGGCGGTATATCCGGCTCCTCTCCGTAGTTGAACGAAAGGAAAGTCGCCTTGTTTCCATCTACTCCGTCGATGAAACAGATGGTCTTGCCGTCGTATCTGGCTGTGGGAACCTCGCCCCGTATCTGGCTCGCCAGACGGGCAGCGACGACGCCGCTCTCGTAGTGGGCGACGCTTCCCGCCATGCTCGTCGGCAGGTCGGTCGCGTCACCGATTGCGTAGACGTCTTCAGCCCTCTCAGCCTCTAGAGAGTGTTGATCGGTCTCAACCCACTCGCCCTCGCCGAGGTCCGCCCTGGTAACGAGGTCGTCGCCACGGTGGGGCGGGATGGACACAAGGAGGTCGTATTCCATCTCCTCGTCCTCCGACGACTTCAATACCTTTTCATCCGGGTCCACCTCGGTGACCTCGAACCCCGACTTCAAGTTGATATCCCTTTCCTCCAGCAGTGGTGTGGCCCAGTCGACGATGTTTTCCTTGCCGATCATCTCCTCTCCGGGGAAGGTATACGTAATCTTTACGTCGTCCCTCAGGTCCCTTTCCCTGAACCAGTTGTCCGCGATGAAGGAGAACTCCATGGGGGCAACCGGACACATGTGGGGGACCCCGACGACGCTTACGACGAGGTGTCCCGCCTCGAACTCCGCCAGTTCCTCTCTGAGCTCGTTAGAACCCTTCGGTCCGTAGAAGTGATGACCACCTTCCTTGAGACCGGGGACTCTGTTCGGGGCGAGTTTGCTACCCGTCGCCAGCACCAGATAGTCGTAACTCAAGCTCTTTCCGGAGGCCAGCTCCAGTTCCTTTGAGTCGAGATCCAGATTGACACCCCTGTCCTGAATAAAACAGACGTCCTTGTTCAACAGGTCCCGGACCGGTCGTTTCGCCTCGGACTCCTCGTTCTGACCAAATGCCATGTAAAGCGTCAGCGGCTTGTAAAGCTGGTAAGACGTCTCGTTAATCACCACTACCTCGACGTCGCCGGACCTTATCTCCGAAGAGAGATGGCCGGCCAGTCGGTTGGCGACAATCGTCCCGCCAGATCCACCACCTACGACAAGTATTCTCTGCTTCATTAGGTATCACACACCTGCTCGGTAACCATAGCTTCTCACCTTCCTGGTAATTACGACCGCTATGAAAGAAATGACAAAGAAAAAAATCCTCAATCCGTATTTGTTAACAAGATCACGTTGGATTTTAGGTAACCAGTTAAACATTTTCAAGAATGTTGAAGTGGCCGGAGTTTTAGGTACCAGGTACTCGAGATCAGGTACCAGTGTTTCGGTGTCAGGAACTAGGATCTGGGATTCAGAATCTAGGATTTAGGGACTAGAAGGTACCAGCTACTAGGTATCAGGTATCAGTTTTTCGGTGGCGGTGATTGGGATCTAAAGGCGATAGGCGGAGGTTTACATCCGTTGTGGTGCTTGGTATAAGGGTGAACCGGGTTAATGGGTTAATGTGTGATTTGGTTAATTGGTTACTAGATACTAATTGCAAAGACCTAAGACCAAAAACCCAACACCCAGGACGCATGACGCTTGACGCCTGACGCTTTTCGACTGCGGACGGCGGACTGAAACTGACTACGTAACTGTTGCATCAACCACTCCCAATAACTATCGTTTATTGTCGTCACGGGAGGGATGATGGTTAAGAACAAGATAGCAGCCGAGGAGTACGAGTTCGATATCGAGATGACGCTCGACCATCCCAGGGTCGAAAGATATCTCAAAGTCGGAAACCTAGATGCGATGAGGGATAAGATAGACGAGGGCCTGGAGATGGCCAACGATCTCATCGAACCGCGGGCGATTTATACCATCAAGGAAAGCGACGAGGAAGAACTGGACAGGTACGACTCCCCGGAACCGCTGCGCGGCAACGAATACCTGGCCTTTGGCGCATCTACCATCGGAGACCTCATCTCCGAGAAGGTGGACAAACTTATGATGGACGGAGAGTATTCTTTGAGCAACATCCTCGATTCCATTGGATCGGCCGCCGTAGACCTGACGTCCGACCTGCTCGGCGAGGAGATCATTTCCGAGGCCCACTCCAGAGGGCTCAATACCACCAGAGTTTTTGCCCCCGGCTCCGGTTCTTCCGGTTGGAAAGTCAACAACCAGCGGTTCGTCTTTGCCAATTTGAACCCTGAGAAAATAGGCGTTACCCTTACATCATCCTTGACCATGTTGCCGAAAAAATCGAATTCGCTCGTAATCGGCCTGAGCAGTGATATTCCACAGGTCAGCAACCTTTTCTCGTGCGCGGGGTGCAGCAGAATCGATTGCCCCGCCCGCGACGTGCCAAAAGGTTAACAACGGAGGAATGATAGCATGAGAGTAATTATTGCCGGGTTAGGAGACATTGGAACGCAACTTGCAGAAGACCTTTCCGCCCGGGACGGCTTTGAGCTGGTGTTAATCGATCAGGACGAGGAAAAGTGTGACACCCTAATGGGGGAATACGACGCCCTCGTCCTCCACGGAGACGGGACCGAGCCCGAATTGCTGGAAAGTGCCGGAGCGAAGAAAGCGGACGCGCTGATCGCTTCAACCGAATCCGACGCGCTCAACATGGTCATAGCCATCCTCGGCAAGAAGTTTTCCATCCCCAGGGTTGTCGCGAAGTTGAACAAGACGAGCCTGCGGGCGACGTCCAGAGAACTGGGAGTTGACCATGTTATCTCTCCGAAGACATCAGCAGCTACAGAGATATCAAGCCTCCTCCACGGCTACAACGTCCTGGACTTCTCTCTGCTGGTTCAGGGGGGAGCAAGGCTGGTAGAGATCACCCCCGGGGAACTTGTCAACCAGAAGATAAAGGACATCGACCTACCCGAGGGCACCCTGATCACTTCGATCTTCCGCAACGGTGTTACGATTATTCCAAAGGGTAAAACCAAGTTAAACGAGTCGGACATCCTCGTGATCATCACGGAAAACGAGGAGAAGGAGAGGAAGATAAAGGAGCTGTTCGGGGAACTCCAGACGGCCAACCGGCCAGAATACATCCATGAAGATTAGTGATCATATAAGGCCGGCAAACTGGCATTCGGTACTTTTCCAGTTGGCTGGCGCTCTCGGACTATTTGGCCTGCTGACGATCATACCTCTGATCGTCTCCGTCGTCCTGGGAGAGCTCCTTTACACAAAAATATTTGCGGGACTGGTGGTAAGCACGATTGCGGTTGGATTCGGCTGGCGGAGGTTTTTCCCCAGCGAGAGCCAGATGAAGTTGACCGACGCCCTGATAGTGACCGCCCTCGTCTACCTGCTGTTCAGCCTGGTCGGCTCCATCCCATTTTTGCCCGTTAAACCCTTCCTCGATAGCCTGTTTGAAGCCATGTCCGGCTTTACCACGACGGGGCTGTCGACAATAGACGAGTCGGTCCTCCCCTACTCCCTCCACTTCTTCAGGTCTTACGCTCAGTGGTTAGGGGGTATGGGTATAATCGTCCTCTCCCTGGCGATACTGCTCAGGCCCGGCAAGACCGCGTTCAAGCTCTATTCGACGGAGTTCGGGGAGACGAACATCCTCGGCAGCGTGATATCGACAGCAAAGGCCGTGATAAAAGTCTACCTGGTGCTCACGGCCCTCGGTTACCTCGCCTACTACCTGGCAGGCATGGGGCCGTTTAGCGCTCTAATTCACATCCTGACGACGATACCCACCGGGGGGTTTTCCTTATACCCCGAGAGCATAGGTTACTACAACAGCCCGGTCATCTCATTCACCGTTTCAATCTTCATGATACTGGGGGCAATTTCCTTCCCGCTGTACTACATCTCCTTGAAGGAGGACTTCAGGAGGTTCGTACGAGACCACCAGGTCCAGACGTTGATCCTCCTCATCCTCGTCGGGACCCTGATATTTTCGATTACCTTCGGCACTTCCTTCTCCGACGTTGTCCCCGGTCTGTTTCAGACGTCAACTGCGATAACCACGACCGGATACAACACGGTACCGACGGCCCCTCTGCCCGACGGGGACAAGTTCGTCACCATAATCTTCATGATTATCGGCGGGGGGACGGGGTCGACCGCCGGCGGTATCAAGATATTCAGGCTCCTGATTTTGCTGGGCATGATCCGGGTCACCTTCTTCAGAACTCTCCTGCCAAAGGAGGCGAAACTTCCCCTTAAGTTCGGCAACCTGACGGTGACCGAGGAGGAGGCCGAATCGATATTTTCCTTCTTCACCGCCTACCTGGTTATAATGGCGCTGTCGACCATGATCGTCGTGTGGGTGGAGGGATTCACCCTGATCGACTCCCTGTTTGAGGTCGCCTCGGCGGAGGGTACGGTCGGCATGTCCGTAGGTATAACTTCTTCGTCACTCAACCCGATATCCAAACTCGTCTTGATAGTTAACATGTGGTTGGGCAGGCTGGAAATAATTCCGGTGCTCGTTGCCCTCTATCCCAAGAGCTGGCGCTGATAGAGATTTACTTAAAGGTTAAAAGAGGAGAGTTCTGAAAACGGGCAGGAGTATAGCTGCCACGAGGGTCCCAAGAATTGCTCCCCCGATCACGTCGGACGGGTAGTGCTCCTTGACAAAAATCCTCGACAGACTAATTACGAGAGCCGATACGTATGCAAACATCCAGGCCCACCACAGATGTGGGTAGGCGTTGGCAATGATAAAGGAGACGCCGAAGGCGATGGTAGCGTGGCCGGAAGGAAAGGCGAAGTCGTCAATCATCCGGTGCCTCATCGGCCTGGCTCGTAACGTAACCGGCCGCGGGCGCTCCATGGCCGTCTTGACCAGCCTGAAAACAGCGATATTAACGATACTTACGGCCAGCCCGATCAACACGTGGGTGTGTCCATGATGGCCCCCAAACAGGATCATGGCCAGGCCGGCCAGACCCCAGAGGTACCCGTCGCCGAAGTACGTGGCGGCGATAAAGTAGCGAGAAAACCTCTTCAAGGCGGGGCTTTCGCTGATCCGCTCCATTCCCAGTTCGTCCTGAGCCACAAGCCACTGGGAGAACCTGTCCAGGCGCCTGACCAGTGGTTCCAGGATGCCGGTCTCTTCTGAGTTTTCCATTTTACTCGTCCTTCCTTCTCATCGCGGGAAAGAGGATTACCTCTCTGATAGAATCAGAACCGGTAATCGCCATCAACAGCCGGTCCAACCCGATCCCAATACCCGCGGTGGGAGGCATGCCGTATTCCAGGGCGGCCAGGAAGTCCTCGTCCTTCGTCTCCCCGTCCTCCTGTCCCGAGAACCTTTCCCTCTGTTCGAGGGGGTCGTTCAACTCCGTGAAGGCGTTTCCTACCTCCAGGCCACCGACGAAGACCTCAAACCTCTCCGTCAGCTGGCGGTCACCGTCCCGTTTCGTCTTGGCGAGGGGCGATACGTCCGTGGGGAAGTCGGTGATAAACGTGGGTTGAAATAGGTCGTCCTCGACGTACTCCTCGAAGAGGAACTCGACGGTTTCGCCCCAGCTTAAGTCTCCCTCCTCCGGCAAGTCGAGGCCCTCCTCCTCCGCAAAGCTTTTCAGCTCCGCGGCGGACGTTTCCGATAGGTCGGAGGTACCCGTGGCCTTTTCCACGGACTCCACTATGGAGGTCCTGTCCCAGGGGGGCCGCAGGTCGAGGGTCTCTCCATTTACATCCAGCTTAGAGGTGCCGACCGCGTCCTCTGTTCCCCTGGCGATCAGCCGCTCCGTAAGGTTCATTGCGTCCTCGTAATCGGCGTAGGCCTGATATATCTCCACGGTGGTAAACTCGGGGTTGTGTTCGGTGGAAACTCCCTCGTTGCGGAAGTTCTTGCCGAGCTCGTAGACCCTCTCCATCCCCCCGATCACCAGACGCTTGAGATAGAGTTCGGGGGCGATCCGCAAGTACAGGTCCTGCTCTAAAGCGTTGTGATGGGTGACAAACGGCTCGGCTGTCGCTCCTCCGGCAGCGGGCTGCATCAACGGGGTCTCGACCTCGAGAAACCCCTCGTCGTCCAGCTGCCGCCTAAACGAGCTTATCAACTTGCTACGGGCAACGAACGTCTCCTTAACCTCGTCGTTGACGAGAAGGTCAAGGTAACGCTGCCTGTACCGCTTCTCCACGTCCTTCAGGCCGTGCCACTTCTCGGGTAGGGGCATGAGGGACTTACTGAGGAGCTGGAAACCCTTGACCTTGACGGAAAGTTCTCCGCGGTTGGTGACGAATATCGGGCCGGTTACGCCGATGAAATCACCTATGTCGAGCGCCTGCAAAAGTTCGTAGTCATCCTCGCCAAGGAGGTCGACGTTCGTGTACCCTTGAAGTTCGCCGCTGCCATCCTTCAAATCTAAGAAACAGGCCTTACCCATATCTCTGAAACCGACCATACGTCCGGCGAGCTTCTCGTGGTTTTTCGTCTCCTCCTCCAGGTCTCCGTCGAACTCTTCCAGTATATCAGCTATCTCCCTTGTCCTGTTGAAGGTATAAGGGTAGGGCTCTACACCGTCCTCTCGGATGGACTGGAGCTTCTCAACTCTCTGGTCGCGCAGTACGTTGGAGTCCTCGCTGGAAACTTCCCTGTCTCTGTTGCTCAACCAGCTCACTCCCCGATTCCGAGTATCCTGTACCGCCTATCTCCAGCGGGTGTCTCGACAACCACTTCGTCGCCCTGTTGATGCCCCATAAGCGCCTTGCCTACAGGACTCTCAATCGATATCTTATTCCTTTCCAGGCTGACCTCCGCGGAACTGACAAGCTTGAAGGTCTCGGGGCCGTCTCCTTCTGCCGGTTGCAGGATTACCTTCGTCCCTATCGAGACCATGTCCGACCTGATCTCCGACTCGTCGATTATCTCCGCTTTATCAAGAAGGTCCTCGAGGCGGTTTACCTCGGCCTGCACCCTGTCCTGCTGTTCGCGGAGGAACATGAATTCCTTGTTCTCTCTGATGTCTCCTTCGTGGGACTTGGCGTTTTTTAGCTTTTCCGGAATCTCCTCATATAGCTCAGAGCGCAAATTCTTTAACTTTTCGACCTTTGCATCGTAGCCTTCCTGTGTAAGATAGAAGGTATCCTTTTCAGTTGTATTCGCCATTGTTAACACCTCTGTGGCTGTCTTGGAACTCGTTAAGAAAGTTTTCCGACAGCTTAGAATTATCCATAAAGACGGCACGCCGCTTGGGCTTGACGATTAGGTCAAGATGAGAAAACCGGGACTTGTTTTTGCGAAAACTCTCGCGAACCACCCGTTTGACCCTGTTCCGCTCGACAGCGTTCCCCAGCTTCTTGGTGGCTACGATTCCCAGCCTGGGACGGTCGTCCTCTTTGTCCAAGATATAAAAGACAAATCCTTCAGATTCCAGAAACTCACCTTGCTGGTAAACTCGAGAGAAGTCCCGTTTACTCAGCAGCCTATTGTCCTTGGGAAAATCGTTTCTGGACATAGATTTTATTCAATATTCAGCTCACAATCAAGCTGACGGATTCTGTGAATGGAATTAAGGGCCATTTCCGCTAGTCCCGCTCCCCAAATATGGCCGTCCCGACGCGGATCATGTTTGCCCCTTCCTCGATTGCTACCCGGTAGGAGTTGGTCATCCCCATGGACAGGACTTCCATCCTGTCCTTACCGTCGACGAGGGTCTTTCCGTACTCGTAGAGTTCCCTCGCCACCTCGAAGTATGGCCGCGCGTCCTCGGGGTCTCCCGTGAAGGGACCCATCGTCATCAGCCCGTCAAGACGCAGGTGCTCGAGCTTTCTCATCCCCTCGACTATCTCCTCTAGCGCGTCCTTATCAGGGGCGAGGCCGTACTTAGCTTCCTCCCTACCACTGTTTATCTCGATCAAGACGGGGGTTATCTCCTTGCCAGCCCTCTCCACTCTCTTATCTATGTGCTCCGCCTTCGACAGGGACTCGACCGTCTGGACCCGGTCAAAAATCGGTAGGGCTTTGTTGATGTCGTTTTTCTGCAGGTGGCCGATCAATTCCCACCTGACTCTGTCCGCGTACTCACCGAGTTCGCGGTGCTTGCGTACGGCCTCCGGGTGGGTATAGTTTTCTCCAATCACGTCCGCGCCGGCGTCTATCACTTCCTTGATCTCGTCGGCGCTCCGGCTTTTCGTCGCGGCGACGAGTTGGACGTCATCGGGAATTGAATCCTTAATACGTCGAAAGTTATCTGATATGCGTCCCAAGATCTTCACCTCCCGAAAATGATCTCTAGGCAGCTGCCCTCGTGTTCTCTTCCTTCTGGGCGTTGCGGTATTCTCTCAACGTTAGCGTCCGGGCGGTCTCCGACAGGTGATCGATGAAGAGCGTCCCGTTCAGGTGGTCCACTTCGTGGAGAAAGACCCGCGCCGCGAGGCCTTCCCGGGTGAGCTTGACCTCCTTTCCATCGAGGTCGTAACCGCTTACCTCGACCTCCGTGGCGCGTTCCACGTCTGCTTCAGGTCCGGGGACGGACAAACATCCTTCGGCGGCTGATTCCGTCTCCTCGTTGGTCTCAACTATCTCGGGGTTGACCACTATATGAAAGTCGTCTTCCAGGTTAACTACGATCAGTCTCTTGAGCACGCCTACCTGAGGAGCTGCCAGACCTATCCCCTCGGCACGAAACAGCGCCTCGGTCATCCTGTCCGCCAGGGAAACTATTTCGTCGTCAACATCTTCAATTGGATTTGACTTTCCCCTAAGGACCTCATCAGGGTAAGTTACAATTCCCATGTTAACCTCCTCGTCGTAGATCTCACGTCTCCAACTAAATTATCATCAAATCCAGGTCCTCTTCAATTCATTTACATTTTACAAAATGAAGTGGGGGTTTTCATATGGGACCGGGTCCTTGACATCGCCCAATTTTTCTGTATTATTAATTAAAACCGATTACGAGGTGGAATTAATTATGTCTAAAGAGAACGCACAAGAAAAACAGAAGGGCTTTCCTCTTATTGGAGAGAAGTTTCCGGAAATGGAAGTAAACACGACTCACGGGACGATTAACGTCCCCGGTGACTACGAAGGGAAATGGTTCGTGCTGTTCAGCCATCCTGGCGACTTCACGCCGGTATGCACGACCGAGTTCGTCTCGTTCGCCAACAGGTACGACCAGTTCCAGGAGATGAACACCGAGTTGATCGGTCTCTCGATTGACCAGGTGTTCTCTCACCTGAAATGGGTCGAGTGGATTGAGGATGAACTGGGCGTCGAGATTCCGTTCCCGGTCATCGCGGACAACACGGGAATCGTGGCGAAAAAGCTGGGCATGATCCATCCTGGCAAGGGTTCAAACACTGTCCGGGCCGTATTCGTCGTCGACGACAAGGGGACGATCAGGACAATCCTTTACTACCCACAGGAACTGGGAAGGAACATGGACGAGATCCTGCGCATCGTGGAAGCCGCGCAGACCTCCGACTCCAGCGCCGCAGGCGGAGAGGGACACGTAGCGATTCCAGCCGACTGGCCTAATAACGAGTTAGTCGGAGACGACGTAATTGTTGAGCCGGCCAGTACCGAGGAACAGGCGGAAGAGAACATGGAAAACTACGATTGTTACGACTGGTGGCTCTGTCACAGGAAATTGGAAGAATAATTTCCTATAATTGACGGTCTGCCCGTCCTAGGCAAGGGTGGGCCGTTGTAAGTCTTTTTTGGCGCGCCAAAAACTTTTCAAGCAGCGAGGAATAATATAATAATGAAACATAAAACTGTTGAGTATTACCGAGACAAGTTGAAGGACGAAGGTTACAAGGTTACACCGCAGAGAGTAGAAGTCATCAGGTCTCTAATCGAACTGGACCACCCAACGGCGGGGGAGATCCAATCTTCAATAGAAGAACAGTACCCGATGATCAGTCCATCTACAGTCTACGGCGCCCTGGAACTACTGGAAGATATCGGGGAACTCATTCCCATTCAGGAAGGCTCTGAGACGCGATACGACCTATCTCCAAAAGTCCACCCCCACTACATCTGTGAAGACACCGGGAAGGTATACGACCTGGAAGAGGCGGAGTTAAAGGAGAAGTTGTCCGACCTCATCGCCTGTGGACCCGATGAAATTACCCGGGTGGAGTTGAACTTCTACGGACCCTGCAACGGACCGGAGTCGGAAGAAGATTAAATCAGGTCCCGTTCCGACGTAACCAGGTAAATGGTCCTGGCTGCGATGTTGGTCGCGTGGTCGGCGACCCGCTCTAAATCCCTGATGGTTAGAAGTTCCAGCAGGACCTGATGTCCCAGGGTGGTGGCTTCTTCGGTCGAGAGGGTTTTGCTCTCCTTTTTTATCAGGTGGTGGAGGATCTTGTTCGTGTTTTCCTCGCACATCCTGTCCATCTCTTCGTCACGGCTGATCAACCCTCGAGCGTTTTCCAGGTCCTGGAGGTCGTAGTAGGTCAGGGCGTCGTCGATCATGCTGGCGGCAAAGTCACCCAGTTCCACGATTTCGCTCTTATCCAGCAGAAACTCCGCGTCGAACTCCTGGGTGTAGTCGGTTAGGTTGACAACTTTGTCTCCAATCCGCTCCAGGTCAGTAATTATCTTGTAGGACGAGGTGATAAGTCGAAGATCTATCGCCACGGGCTGCTGTAACGCCAGCAGGTCGGCACAGTCCCCTTCTATGCTGATGTACATGTCGTCTATCTTGTCGTCGCCGGCCCCTATCTCGTCAGCTGTTTCCGCGTCGGCGTCGACCATCGCAGACATGGCGTCTTTAAGCCTGTTTAGGACCAAATCCCCCATATTTAGGACGTTACTACGAAGATCTTCGAGCTGTTCTGCATATCTCTTCCTGGCCATCAGAAAACCACCCTATTTTCGTTCATTATACCTGATCAAGCCGTTAATTCAATAATTGAGGCCTTTCGCATCGATAGGTCTCAATCTACTTGATTGAATTTACGAGGCAAAGTTATAATAGATTAAACCAGGTTTAATCGTACATGCAAAACAACTTGAAAGCCTTATTACAGAAAATAGACATCAAAGTACCCGAAGAAGAGATCAAGAGGGCATTCTACCATACCTCTTTCGTCAACGAGTCCGACGAGGACCTGCGGTCCTACGAGAGGTTAGAGTTTCTCGGGGATGCCGTCGTTGAGCTGGCCATCCGGGAATACCTCTTTCAGGAGTTTCCCGACGAGGACGAGGGAGAGCTGTCCAAGATCAAGGCGGTCGCGGTCAGCAAACCGGTCCTTTCGGCCAAGGCGGCGAATCTCGACCTGGGTAAGTACCTATACTTAGGCAAGGGAGAAAAGGAGAGCGGGGGACGGAACAAGGACTCCATCCTCTGCGACGTATTTGAGTCCCTCGTCGGGGTCGTATTCATCAACAACGGGTACAGGGATGCGGCGGAATTCGTTGTTGAAACGCTGAGGGGTGAAGTCGATAATTTATTAGACCAGCAGAGCGTCCTAAGTTACAAATCGGCGCTCCAGATAGAGGCCCAGAAGCGGTACGAAAAACGGCCGACTTATACGGTACTGGAGGAGACGGGCAAGGCCCACAACCGCAGGTTCAAGGTAGAGGCCTCGTTAAACCAGCACAGTGGAATAGGGCGGGGCAGGAGCAAGAAGGAGGCCGAAGAAGCAGCGGCAAAGCAGGTCTATTTACAGATAAAGAGAGGTTAACACAAGCAAGCGCCTGCAGCTCAATTCTATTTGAGGCACTTTGGAATCTTACACCAATTGTCCCTCAAAGCCTTAGCGCAGGGGGTGGTCCAACTTTTGCTGCAGAACCTCTTTTTTCTTCGGGTCCCATTCCTCCTCATCAGTTTCTATTACTAAATCTGTCACCTTTTCTGGTTTAATGATTCCTAAACTCGTATTGTCTTCCTCTTTTTTTGTCTCTAATTCTTCGATCGATCGAGAGACGTTTTGGAGCACAAGCTTTCTCCTCTCATGCCAGCCATTAGCAGTACCAATTGTCTCTAAAGGCTCAATAGTATCAATATCGGGTCGGTAACTTTCCTTCCTTTCGTCATTATCGTGGGGTTCTACCTCGACCCTTATCCACTGGTACTTCTTATACTGCTGTTCAGGGGCTCTATAGCGATAGTCAATGGGATACAATCGGATAAAGGAGCCATCTTCTAAAACCCCTGCTGTACAGACCAGTTCACGATATGTTCTAGAAGGAACGGGATATGTTTTTACCGTGACTAAAACCTTCTTTTCTTCACTCATTCGTTATATTTAGATGTTTTGTCGGGAGAGAAGCCTTTTTCGCTACCTTTTCGGATAATATATTTCTATGGCAATAACGCACGTCAGCTTCATAGCAGACTAAAACACTTGGCTTCTCCTGCATTAAGGTCGCAACTTGATCAATTTGCTCTACCTTTCTTGATAACCTACCCTGTGCATATTGTTTAAAAAGGTCTTGATAGGAGGATAAATCGGTTAGGTTAGTCCTTTCTTGGGATTCAATACCAAGCCCTGGAAAGTGCTTGTATTCTACATTTATATTTTTACATAGTTGGCACAGAGTTTTCTTGGAGAATCCATATTTCCTGGAAACAGGATTATTTCGAACATCAATCAAACGAGCAATTCCATTCTTAATCAAGGCGTAAAGGAAAGAATCAATTGTTGAGCCTTCATAACCTAAAGTGTAAACTGCAGGTTTTGATAGCTTTCTCTTTGGTTTACTTCCATCTCTTTCGCTCAATATTGTATAATCTGGAAACTTCTCATAGACCTCATCGACCAGGCTTTGAGTGCTTACCCCCCTGTAATTGTCGACGACTTGACGGAGTTCATCGCGGGCCCAACTAGGTAGTTCCTGAAATACTGATTTGGCTTCATCTTTTTTGTTGGCTGGTATTTCTAAGTAATTTCCGAAAGCTAACCCCTCCTTTCTTAGCATCCCTACATCACGATTTGCAAAGAACGAATAGGGACCATACTTATAAGGTACAAAATCATAAAATGACCATTCCGATTCTATGGGGGTCTCTTGACGAATCAGAAAAAGAAGTTTCATTAGACGGGTCATTGAAACCGCCCGACCATCTTCATAAAGTATCCCCAATATAGTTTTTGGTGCTATCCTGTTCATAACAACCCCTAGGGGTGTATATTATTTTTCCCAATAACCTACCAACACTCCTTACTTCTCAGCCATCCTAAAATATTTTACCTTACACTAGGAATAATACAAAATTGTCTTATTCTTATAAATCCCAAGATTCCGACCGATTGTGCTTAATCGTTTTTACCGTAATAAATCTGTGGAGCGAATCCCCGATTTTCAAACACTCTTTGCCGCCATTTTCTGGCTACCTGACTTTACACCTTCTACCAGTTCGGACTCCTCTTTCATTTCTCGGGCGGCTTAATACCGATAGATGAGGGGGAATATTCAGTATTGTAGTACTCTATCCAGGAGTTTATCTCTTCCTTGGCTTGTGTAAATTATTACTGAAAACATCTATCAGGGTTTATCAACCCCTACCGCTAAGCAGGGACCGCTGCCACCTCCTTTTTCTGTTCCTGTTCTTGATTTGTGCTCTTCTTCGGCTTCTATACTTTCATCGGTCATTGGGGTTTTCTCCTCCTCTTTTTAGAAGTTATTCATTCTATTTTTAATGGGGAGGAGACCCCCTTTTTCACATTCATACACAACAAACGGTACGGTATGGAAATTCCACTCCGCCAACGATAATTTCAAATATAAAGTGGCTTCTAGGACCGTCTTGAGTTCCTTGAAAGGAGTTCGAGAAAGGTT
>JAGYME010000020.1 GCA_018400715.1 Candidatus Bipolaricaulota bacterium | reverse complement strand
AGTTGAAACTGCTTCATTTCCTGAGTGCGCTCGCTCTTCTTTTTATTGCACCGGGCCTTAGTGCCCGGTGAGAGTTGAAACGTAGCTACTACATCTCCCTCTGGACTAAATTTTAACATTGCACCGGGCCTTAGTGCCCGGTGAGAGTTGAAACTGCTATAATCTCGTTATCGTGGACGAGATACACCTTATTGCACCGGGCCTTAGTGCCCGGTGAGAGTTGAAACGCTTTTTGCTTGTGACCTAATAAGCCCTCGAGTTTAGATTGCACCGGGCCTTAGTGCCCGGTGAGAGTTGAAACCAAGATGACAAAGAACGTAATGAGTGGATACAACAACAGATTGCACCGGGCCTTAGTGCCCGGTGAGAGTTGAAACTCCGACATTCAGGTCGGAGACGGCATCATAGGTCTGAATTGCACCGGGCCTTAGTGCCCGGTGAGAGTTGAAACGGGTATCTTCTTACCGCAAAGGTCACAATAAACCTGATTGCACCGGGCCTTAGTGCCCGGTGAGAGTTGAAACCCTAGCTACGTCAGAGATATTATCGTGAGAGATTGCATTGCACCGGGCCTTAGTGCCCGGTGAGAGTTGAAACCCTTCGGAGTATCGAACCGGTCGAGATATCTCTGGATTGCACCGGGCCTTAGTGCCCGGTGAGAGTTGAAACAACGAAGTTGTCGATGCACTTCAGAGTGGAGAACCAATTGCACCGGGCCTTAGTGCCCGGTGAGAGTTGAAACACTGTAACGATAGACGAGCAATCGGTACTCGGATATACGAATTGCACCGGGCCTTAGTGCCCGGTGAGAGTTGAAACGCATTACGAGGTCAAGCTCTCTGAATCTTACGGGATTATTGCACCGGGCCTTAGTGCCCGGTGAGAGTTGAAACGACGTACCAAAACCCTGGTGGGAGGATTACCGCTTTATTGCACCGGGCCTTAGTGCCCGGTGAGAGTTGAAACCAAACTAGCAAGGCTATCTACGATGAATACTGGCTTATTGCACCGGGCCTTAGTGCCCGGTGAGAGTTGAAACAGCCATGCCAGTGCCGTTACAGACCTGTCGGTGAGCATTGCACCGGGCCTTAGTGCCCGGTGAGAGTTGAAACTACTTTTACTTATGGTAGATTGCATGGTCACATTAAAATTGCACCGGGCCTTAGTGCCCGGTGAGAGTTGAAACCCGATTTGTTCTCCGATATTAACAACGTGGGGCTAAAGATTGCACCGGGCCTTAGTGCCCGGTGAGAGTTGAAACAAAAGTGTCTGTGATTGAATTAAGGTCAAATTCCTGTATTGCACCGGGCCTTAGTGCCCGGTGAGAGTTGAAACAGAGGTGAATCGGAGATGGACGAAAACTTAGAAACATTGCACCGGGCCTTAGTGCCCGGTGAGAGTTGAAACACCTCGTCCGGTTCGTCGTTCTCGACCTCTTCTTCCATTGCACCGGGCCTTAGTGCCCGGTGAGAGTTGAAACTCCTGGCGGTGGACAACACGGCGGGCCTGCTGCTGGATTGCACCGGGCCTTAGTGCCCGGTGAGAGTTGAAACAAGAAGTAGTGCGAAGCCTAGCAGATGAACTGACGATTGCACCGGGCCTTAGTGCCCGGTGAGAGTTGAAACCTCGACTTGATGAACAGTTAACCGATACAGAAAATATTGCACCGGGCCTTAGTGCCCGGTGAGAGTTGAAACCAGGCGAACTTGAGCCAGTCCACGGTCGAGTTGTAATTGCACCGGGCCTTAGTGCCCGGTGAGAGTTGAAACCGACAGGAGACCTTGACGTGAGCTATGCCTAATATCATTGCACCGGGCCTTAGTGCCCGGTGAGAGTTGAAACGACGTTGTTTCCGCTAATATTGATCATGACACGCTCTTATTGCACCGGGCCTTAGTGCCCGGTGAGAGTTGAAACATCCGATCCCTCGATATTCAGGGCTGGCTTTGTATGAGATTGCACCGGGCCTTAGTGCCCGGTGAGAGTTGAAACTACCTTGAACTCTCGGATATGCAAAGGTATTAAACATTGCACCGGGCCTTAGTGCCCGGTGAGAGTTGAAACACAAATTTTATAGCATTTTCAGCATCACTAGAGGGGGATTGCACCGGGCCTTAGTGCCCGGTGAGAGTTGAAACGTAAACTCTTCGCCACAAGCTGGACAATGGTATTTGATTGCACCGGGCCTTAGTGCCCGGTGAGAGTTGAAACCCTTTTCTACCTTATCTTTATGATCTTCAAGGCGAAATTGCACCGGGCCTTAGTGCCCGGTGAGAGTTGAAACTCGTCGAATTGAGCGAACTGGTTGACACCGCTGGCATTGCACCGGGCCTTAGTGCCCGGTGAGAGTTGAAACGCCCAGATTGCGGGGAAAAGTATTATTTCTATTTTTATTGCACCGGGCCTTAGTGCCCGGTGAGAGTTGAAACCTCGAAAATAAAGACAACGGAAAGGAAAAAGTTACCGATTGCACCGGGCCTTAGTGCCCGGTGAGAGTTGAAACCTTTCCGGCGTTAAGTCAGACCTGGCGAATTGTAGTATTGCACCGGGCCTTAGTGCCCGGTGAGAGTTGAAACGTAGATGGCTTGACATTACAGGGTGATCCTATCGAATTGCACCGGGCCTTAGTGCCCGGTGAGAGTTCGATCTTGATAATACCCTTAAAGAAGGTAACAAAAAAATAACATTTGTCCATATAGTAAATAGGATGTCTTTTGCAATTAATTATTGCAGAAAAATGACATTAAAAGTTCAGAGTCAAGTCACCAATATTTCCATTCTCGTTCAAGTAACCAGAATCTTCCAAATGGTCAACGAAATTCTAATGATGCCGTCATATTCTCCAACGTTGCTTGTGAGAATCCCTCTATTTCAAGTTGCTTCGGAACCGAGGGTTGGGGGTTCGACTCCTCCCGGGCGTACTTAATCTCGAGGCCGCTTCATGCTCCGCCCTGGGCGAGAAGCAAGATAACCAGCGAGGCAATTAGCCCGGCCCCGAACAACTGGAGGACCGATCTCTCTATCCCGAATACTTTCGGAGCCTCTTCCGGCTTGTTCTCTGACTGCAGGGTGTGGAGCAGGGTAGTGCCCTCGGATAAGTTGCCCCCCAAAAACAGGTTGTACCTATACCCCCCTTCCAGGGTCAGTTTCTTTGAAAAGATCCGTTCACCGGAAGAACTGTCGGTAAAGACTAGAGTGTACTCATTTGGAGGCACGGAGACACAACCCCCGTTAGTCAGATAAGAAAAGTTCTTATAGAGAGTAGGCCCATACTTGATAGATACGTCCAGGGGTGGGGAACCGATTAACGCGTCCGTGAACTTAATCTGGGCCATGTTCCCGGACAGTGGACAGTTGTCAATTAAAAACAAGCTCTCGAGCCCCCGGTCCTGTTCCTCTCGGGTGAATATTACCGTGTACTCTTTCTCGTCCCTGAGAGGATACTTGGAGTTAACTACCTCAGGGTTATCCACGTTCCTCGGCTTAGCGACGACCCGATGGTCACCAGGGCTCTTGGAGAGGTAACTGCTTGACTCCAGGTAGTCCAGTTCACTATCGACTAGCCTGCCGTCTATCCACACCTCCAGGCTTCTGTCCGGCAGGAGGTTGAGGACGCGGATGGAGGAAAGGCCATACGCGGGAAGAGAAACCAGATAACAGATGAGGACAAAACACCCGAAAATTTGGATAATTCCCTCAACCTGCCCTCGCCTGTTATCTGATCTCATTATTGATTTGACTTCCGGTTGATTCCGCGCGACTCGAAGAAGATAAAGGAAGGAGCGATCTTATCAGTCGGAGTCGCTATTTGGTGAGATTACCTCGTCAATAATCCCGTAGTCCTTTGCTTCTTCAGGAGACATAAAGTAATCTCGTTCAGTGTCCTCTTCGATCTTCTCCAGGGGCTGGCCGGTCTTTTGAGAGAGAATCTTGTTAACGCGCTTTTTCACCTTGACCAGTTCGTTGGCGTGAATCTCGACGTCCGTGGCCTGGCCCTGGGCGCCTCCCAGAGGTTGGTGGATCAATATTCGTGAGTTAGGCAAGGCATAGCGTTTCCCGTCCTCGCCAGCCGTCAGCAGAAGGGCACCCATGCTTGAGGCCTGCCCCACGCAAATCGTCTTAACTTCAGGTTTGACGTACTGCATCGTGTCGTAGATCGCTAGACCGCCGGTCACCACACCGCCCTGCGTGTTGATATAGAGATCGATGTCTTGATTGGGGTTCTCCGCCTCCAAAAATAGCATCTGCGCGATAATCACGTTCGACAACTCGTCGGTAACCGGACCCTTAAGAAAGATAATGCGGTCCTTTAAGAGCCGGGAGTAGATGTCGTACGTCCGCTCAACGCCGTCCGTCTTATCGACCACAAATGGTATTTGTGCCATGGGCTCACTCATCTTTTCCCTCCTCGGTACTTATGTTAACTGCGTCTATTAAGAAATCGTATACCTTTCGCTTTAACAGGGCATCCTTGTAGGAGTCAAATTGGTCCTGAGCTTTTAGCTGGTTTTTCAACTTAATCGGGTTTACCCCCTGACGATCTGCCTCCTCCTCAATCTCCTCCTCAATCTCCTCGTCAGTAAGTTCGATATCCTCTTCGCCGGCAATCTGCTTAATTATGACGCGCCGAGCAATCTGCTCGCTCGCTGATTCCTGGATATCGGACTGAAAGTCCTCTCTCGTCTTGCCCTGCTCTTCGAGCAGATCCGAGAATCTATCTTCGCCTACGTTACTAATTGTATCCTGGATCTGTCCTTCGGATACCCTCTTCAGCATCTTCTGCGGTGGCTCGAAGCCGGTCTCCTGGACTATCTCGTCCAGGATCTTCTCTCCAAGTTCCTGGACCCTCTCCTCTTCTCTTTCTTCAAACAGATCCGTCTTTACCTTGGCCCTCAGACCTTGGAGATCGTCGTAACCCATGTCCTTGGCAAACTCGTCGTCCACCGGGGGTAAATCCAGCTGTTTGATAGAATCGACCCGCAGCTCCGTCGTCTCCAGTTCTTCTCCTTCCCCTTCCAGCTCAAATTCGAACTCCTCCCCAACTTCCTTTCCGATAAACTGGGTCAAGCTGGAGTTTTCGTCCTCGTCCACGTATACCTGCTGGGTGCGTCCCTCGTTAAATTCTACCATAACGTAATCTCCGGACTCGACGACTTCTTCTTCTTTTGGTACGAGTTGACCGTTTTCCTCCTGCAACTCTTCAATCTTATCTTCAACGTCTTCGTCCTCGATCTCGTCCGTATCTATGTCCTCTACTTCTATTTCCGAATATTCGGGAACCTCAACTTCGGGCATTACTTCGACGGAGACTTCGAAGACGAAGTCCTCTCCCTGGGAAAATTCCTGAGGTTCGGTCTCCGGCTCTGAAACCGGCTCTATCTCGTTCTCCTGCAACGCCATCGGTAAGTACTCCTTTATTAACTCTTCCTGAGCGTCATCGTAGAAAACGTCCTCGCCAAACCTTGCCTTAATAAAGCTGCGCGGGACCTTGCCCTTCCTAAATCCGGGCAGGTTCAGTTCCTGTACGCTCCTGTTGTATATCTCATCGAGCTTGCTATCGACTATATCGCTTTCGATTGTGACTTCGAGTGATACTTCCGTGGCTTCCTTCTCTGTGATCTTCGCTTTCAACCGAGTATACCTCCAGATTTCTTGATCGGATCAGACAAACTAACCAATTATAGTTATAGAGATGAATTCCTTCAACGGAGCCCTGGGGCGGTGAGAACCTTCCGCGAATCAGTTCTTATCAAACCCTACTGATTGGGTCAAACATATCTCTTAGCCCATCGCCCGTCAGGTTAAACCCGAGTACAGCCAGCACGATTGCCAATCCCGGAAAGATGACTGGCCATGGTGACAGCCTGACGAAGCTCTGAGCCTGGCTTAACATTAACCCCCACGAAGGGTTGGGGGGCTGAATCCCCAGTCCAAGGTAGCTAAGTGCAGCCTCGGACAGGATCGCAAATCCAAACTGAGAAGAAACCTGAATAATTATCGGTGAGCCGATGTTGGGGAGGATGTGACCAAGGATAAGGCCCAACTCACCCCTCCCCGTCGACCTGGCCGCGACGACGAAATCCCGTTCCTTCACCGAGAGGAAATTACCCCGGGCAAGCCTGGCGAAAATCGGTACGTTGAACAGCCCGATCGCAATTATCGCGTTCTGTAAGCCCGGACCCAGTATTGCAGTAACGAGTACGGCGGTAATAACGGGGGGAAATCCGTAGGTAATATCCATCACTCTCGACAGGGTAGCATCACCCCACCCCTCAATGTAACCAGCCGCGCAACCGATGGGAACGCCAAGGCAGACGCCGATAGCCACGGCGACCAGGGCAACTACAATGCTATATCTAGACCCGACAAGGACCCGGGCAAAAATATCCCTGCCGTATTGATCCGTGCCAAAGGGATGACGGAGGCTTGGAGGTTCAAGTCTGGCCGCGATTTCCATAGACGCGAAGTCAGCCCTGGGGATAAAAACGCTCGAAATCGAGGCAACAATTACAAGAAGGACCAGGAACAGGCCAAAACTCAGGTGAGGAGCGGCCCACTTTCGAAAGAAATTCTTTCCTCTCACATCAATACCCTTCATAGGCACACAGGATCATCCAAACCTTATCCTCGGATCGATCAGACTGTAGGTGAGATCGACCAGAAAATTTATGATGATTATCGCAGCCACCAGCACGGTCACCACCCCCTGGACCAAGGGGAGGTCCCTTTGCTGAAGCGAAGTCATTAACAACCTCCCCAATCCGGGAAGATGAAAGACCATCTCCACTACAATAGCACCAGCCAGGAGCTGGCCAATCTGTAACCCCACCAGGGTGACGATCGATATCGATGAGTTCTTCAGGACGTGTTTGAAGAGGACGTCTCTCTCTGGAAGGCCCTTGCTCCTGGCAGTCCGCACGAAATCTGAGGAAAGAACGTCCAGGACCGAGGCCCGAGTCATCCGCGTAAGACCGGCGGCCTGGATTAATCCCAGGGTTAAGACGGGCAGGAACAGTGATGCAAGCGCCCGGCCGGGACCCCTTACCCAACCTGTGAACCCTCCTGACGGCAGCCAACCCAGGTTGACCGAGAACAGGGTCAACAACAAAATCCCCAGCCAGAAGGCGGGAATAGATATGCCCAGCTGCGATATCGCTACTATCCCCATGTCCACCCCTCTACTCCTCCTGGTAGCGGCAAATACGCCTAACGGCAGGGCAACAGTTAGGCCCAGAAGAACTGCCAGCGCGGTCAACGGTATAGTTACGCCGAGCCGATCCAGAATCAGCAGGGAGACTGGTCTGTTGTAGGTTATCGATTCTCCAAGGTCGAAGCAGACCAGGCCCCGTACCCAGTCGAGGTACTGAACGATAATCGGCCGGTTGAGACCAAGTTCCTCGCGCAGCGCACTCAGGTTTTCTGGACCAGCATTAACCCCGAGGATAACCTGCGCGGGGTCGCCGGGGATTACCCTAACGACGGTAAAGATAACCAGGGAGACTACCAGGAGGGTCAACAAGAGCTCGATTACCCTACGGACAGTATAACTGACCATCGCCACCCCAAAGACCGTCTATCCACTTAACCTGCTTTCCATACCCGGGTAACGTCCACCACCGGTATCGGGTAGTCGTGCCACCAGTTTCTTACCGTTCCTCTCACCGCGGGCAGGCTGGGGGCCGAAAAGAGAAATGCGGAGGGAACTTCTTTGGCGAGAATCCATTGGGCAATAGCGTAGAGGCCTCTTCTCTCCGACTTATCTACCTCTTTCTCTGCCCTCTCGATCACCTCAGCAAACCTTTCGTCGTCGTATTTGAAATAGTAGTCCGGGTTGGCGTAGATCGATATATCGAATGCCTCGGCATGACCGATAACCGTCATCTCGTATTCAGCGTTGGAGAATACCTTCTGGAGCCATTGACCCCAGCCAATCTTCCGAACGCGCAGATCGATCCCTATCTCCTTAAGCTGTTCCGCGATGATCTTCCCCGATCGCACAGAGAGGGTGTAATTGCTCGGTAAAGTTAGGGTGGCAGAAAAGCCCTCAGGATAGCCCGCCTCAGCCAATAGCTGCTTGGCCTTTTCCGGGTTGTATGTGTATACCCAGCTGAGGTCCAGATAATTTGGATTGGTCGGGCTCATCAAACTCCCAATCGGTTCGCCAAATCCAAAGGTAACTCCCTCGACTACCTCGGAGCAATTGATACCGTAGTTAATCGCCTGCCGGACCCTCGGATCGTCCAGGGGTTCGACTGAGTTGTTCATAGCCAGAATGACTTCCCAGGTGGTCACGCCTTCCAGGACCTTCACGTCAGCGTCTGACTTTAGTGTTAGCGCATTTTCCGGGCTATTCAAATAAGGGATAGCGTCGATATCGCCGCTTCTGAGGGCAGTTATCTGAGTGTTAACGTCTGGAATAAATTCAAAGGCGACGGAGTCGATATAGGGCAAACCTTCCTCGTAATAATCTTTGAAACGGGAGAGCACGACCCTCTGCCCTTCCTGCCATTCGGAGAAAACAAACGGCCCGGTCCCAATCGGATTCCTCGAATGGTCATCAACGTCCTCGGACAGCATGACGGAGTCGCCCCGGGCGAGATTAAAGATGAAGATTGAACTGGGTTCGCGGAGATGGACCTCCACGGAGTAGCGACCAGTTAGGTTAACGTCCTCTATCGCCCTGTAGTACTCGGGATGGGGAACGGGAAAGTCGGGGTCTCTGACTCTGTTCAACGAGTAGGCAACGTCCGACGAGGTAAACGGGTCGCCGTTGTGAAAGGTCACGCCCTCGCGGAGGAAAAACGTATACTTCTTTCCGTCCTCAGCAACCTCCCACGACCTCGCCAAACAAGGCGTGATATCACCGCTCCTGTTAATCCTCACGAGACCCTGGTAGACGTTGTTGTACATCACTCTATCGATCACCGCGGCGGTATTAGTAGTTGGGTCCAGTCCCGGAAGTTCCGCCGGTAACGCCACGGTCAGATCCCCACCGTAGACCGGGCCCCCTTCCCCGTCGGCAAGAGTTGGGACCGCCAATAAAGCGACAGCTAACGTGGTCAGAATTACGTCTCTAAACCGAAAATATTTCATCCAATCCTCCTGGTAAAACATCTACTCTTCCTGGAAACGGTCTAAACTAGGGGGCAGGTTGCGCTTGTGAGTTGTCCGGTCGACCAGGTCGTAGACGTGGTCGATCAGCGACTCGTCCAAGCCGAGTTTCTCCTTGGCCTTGGACCGCCCCAGGCCCAAATCTTCCCGACAGTGGAGCACTTTATCGATTTCTTCGTAGCTTCCCCCAAGCTCCTCCTCGTCCGTCTGACCATCCCACAAGCCAGCGGAGGGGGGTTTGTGTATGATTGTTTTCGGAATATCTAAAGCGCCGGCCAGATCCCTCAGCTCGGTTTTGAAAAGGTGCATTATTGGCGCGATGTCCGCTGCCCCATCCCCGTGCTTGGTAAAGTACCCGAGCAACCATTCAGACAGATTCCCCGTACCTATGACCATACCGTCAATTTCGTTGGCTCTGGCGTAGAGAAGGGTCATTCGCACGCGTGCCTTCACGTTAGCCAGGGTCAAACTTCCCGGGTCGGGAAGAAATTCGACGAATTGATTTACAATTCTATCGATGGGTATCTCTCTAATCTCAAGACCGAACTCATCGGACAACTTTCCCACGTCTTCAGAATCGACTTTCGGCGTTGTTTTCTCCGGCATAAATAGGGTTTCTACGTTCTCTGGCCCCATCGCCCTGTGAGCTAGCAGAGCGGAGGCGGAAGAGTCTATCCCCCCAGAGAGGCCAACAACGACACGTTGCAAACCGGCATCTCTGACCTTCTCCCCGATAAACCCTTCAATCCTATCCACCTCTTCTCCTGGGGCCTCCAGTCGCAGATCAACTTGAGCGTTCATCCTCTTTACTCACCTCAACGGGTTTCTGAAAGTTTTTCTTCGACCGCATCTCTTTCTTTTTCCAACACTTCTTTTCTCGATCTCAACTCCTCGTACCTTTGCAGCGGCATGGTGCCGGTCAAGTCGCTTTTTACGCCGGATAGTTTCCGTTCGATTACCGTCAGCGCCCGTTCCCACGTCTCCCTCGCCTGGATCACCTTACCCCTGTACCTGTATATGTCGCCCTTGACGATAAGAGCCCTCTCGTAGTTAGGATCTTGGTCCAGCACTTTATCGATAAGGCCTTCAGCAGCAGACAGGTCCTTCTGGCGAATCTTGACCGTAGCCAGGAAGTAAGTTGCCTCCAGCCGCAGGTTACGGTCCGGCCCCATGTCGAGAAATTTATTGAGATAATACTCCGCCCTTTCGTAATTTCTCCCGTTGAGGTACAGAGTTGACAGTTGGAGGAATAGCTTATACGGCTCAAACTGTCCCAAGGATTTCTTGAAATACTCCAGCGCGGCCTGGTCATTCCCAAGCTGCCTCTCAACAACCCCGAGGTAGTAATACGTCTGCCGGGGTTGAAAATCGAGGCTCTCACTTTTTAAGAACGACTCCCGCGACAGCCGATAATGACCGACCTGCAACTGCTTCTTACCCTCACCCATCAGGACGTTCGCCCGCCAGTCCCTGTAGGCAAACACGGAGACGGTCACGACCAGGACCACAAGGACTCCAGCAAGAGCGTACTTTGCCGTTTTCCCCACCTTTACCTGGATATCCGTCTCACCAAAAGCAGCCGAATTCAGCAGACCAAGCAAGCTCACGAAGACCAGGGATGAGGCAGGTAGATGGGCGGGAAAACTGACCGTCGAGTGGACGAGAAAACCTACTATCCCGGCCAGCAACGCAGTCCCGAGGAGCCGTCCCTCACCGTCCTTTACGACAGCGAGGCGGCGGATTAAAACGTATCCAGAGAACGTGATGGCAAAGACAATAGCGGCCGCCCCGAGTAGCCCCAGTTCCGCCAAAAACTGCACGTACTCGTTGTGGGCCTGGGCACCACGCGGGATGTATTCTCCGTAAGATCCCCCCGCTTCCGTCTGGAGAAACTCCGCCCGGTAATCGAGGAAGTTGATCTTGTAGTTTCCCAGACCGATACCCAGAAATGGATGGTCTTTGAACATCTCCATCGCTATGTGCCAGTCCTCGACCCTCGCCCCACCTTTCTTTATCAACCTGTTTACAATCGGCCGGACAATCGGCGTAAAGACTCCCCATCCGGATTCGTCACCGTTCCCCGCTGAGTAGGATAGGACAGAATTCAACGGTCCTGGGGCCGAGGCAAACAAATAAGCTACTATCAGGACCAAAATTACGATGGCCACGGATATCTTTCTCCGCGTCAACAACTCCCATGTCCCGGTCAGGCTTATCCCGACCAGGGTTACAACTAGACCAAAGACAATTCCCAGCCAGGCCCCCCGGGCACCAATCGGAAAGAGCAGAAAGAAGAACAGCCCGAGGACAGTCGTGAAGAAGGTCTTGACCACCTTTGAATCGGAGAGGACAATGAGTATCACCGCGGGGAAGAACAGATAGGAGATATATCCGGCCAGGTAATTCTGATTACCCATCACGCTGATTATCGATTGGGGGCCGGGTCGAAATCCATAAGGACCACGTGCCATCCCAATAAACTGCAATAGGCCGTATATGGACGCCCCTAGACCAGACGCCAACAATGCATATAGCAGCTTGTTAGCTTCTGACCGGGTCTCTATCGTGTTCACAATGAGGAAGTAAATCAAGTAAAAGTAGACAAGCAGGGCGAGGCCCTGTAGCACGACGCCCTTGCTGGATGCGTTAACGATAGACAGCAGCCCAGATACGAACAACAGGGCTACAGGTACGGATAGCGCCGTTAACTTCACCTTGCCGTCCTCGGAGAAGGTTAAATCAGCCGCCCAGAGCAGGACCAGGACGGAGATGTAGATAAACGTGTAGATCGTCTTAGTGTAACCGTATTCGGTGTTACCCAGAAAGATCACCATTGGCATGGTGAGGGCAAAAAAATACAGTAGCCAGCGCCGGACCGACTTAAGCGAGATGTGAAAACCTCTCATCCATTCTGTCATCGATATCAAGGAAAATTCCACCTTATCACCCCAAAAAGCAGGCCGCAGGAAAACCGAGTATATCGATCCGTCCCGGAAACCCTCCTGGTATTTACGTGAAGAAGTTAACGATATCCTTGTAAGTGATGAAGATCATCAAGCCAATCAAGATCATAAACCCGATCGAGTTTATGAGACCCTCCTTTTCAGGGGGGATTGGCTTGCCCCGGAGAAACTCGTAGGCGGCGTATCCGATCCTGCTCCCGTCCAGCGCGGGAAAGGGAACGAGATTGATAAGTCCCAGGTTAAGGCTGATCAACGATATAAGGAAAAAGAGGGGATATAGACCCTGACGCGCGCTCTGTCCGAGCATGTTAGCAATACCCACTGGCCCTGTAAGGGCATCTCCGGCGGGTATTTGGCCCCCGACTACTAACTTAAGCCCCTGGTAGGTTAGAACGATTATGTTTCTTATCTGGTCGAGACCGTCCGTGATCGCTTTAATCGGACCCACGGGGTCCATGATAGTCCTGAGGCCGAGGGAACCGTAAACGTCTTCGACCGACCCGGAGCGCAATTCGATCGTCTTTCCCTCTCCGCCCCGCATAACTGAAAACTTAACGGGTTCGCCTTCAGGAATCTCTTCGAGGGCAGCGATGATCATGGAGCCGTTGCTGACGGGGTTACCGTTCACTCCGACAACACGATCGCCAGGCTGTAGTCCCGCCTCAGCCAGGGCAGATTCCGAGGCGACGTTACTTACCTCATTCGTCATTGCGGTCCCCAGTTCCACGCCCAGCATATATCTTCCCTGGTCCTCGTAATACCTTGGCGTGACCGAGTAAGTCAAGGATTCTCCATTCCTGCGGACCGTAACCGATATCTTTTTCTCACCGTTGGACTGAATCAAATTGTTAATTTCGTTTGTCGAAGTAATATCCTTACCTTCAATCGAAATTATCTGGTCGCCTACCCTGAAGGTCTCCTCGACCGGAGAATTCTCCATAAATCCGAAGATCGAGATTCGTGGGGTCCCCGTGAATCCCACAACGAATATCATTATCAACACGGCAAGCAATATATTCATCAACGGTCCGGACACGGAGATCAACGCCTTCGTCCCCGGTGACTGGGAGTAGAACTTACTATCCTCGGGAACCTCCTGGTCCTCCGACTCGTCTTCTCCGACGTCCTCCCCGGCCATTCTCACGTATCCGCCAAAGGGTATTGGCTTCAACGCGTAGGTCGTCTCACCATATTTCCTGCTGTAAATCACCGGACCAAACCCGATCGAGTACTCGTGACACCAGACTCCCGCAAGTTTTGCGGAAATTAGATGACCTGCTTCGTGTATTGCGATTAAAAAAGAAAGAACCGCCAAGAAAAGCAAAAAAGTTAGCATATGTTCCTCGCTTCCATCAATAAGACCCTCTCCGTAGACTCATCGAGCTTGTAGCGCTCGTCAATTCTGTAACCGACAACCCAAATAATCCGACCTCTATCACATACTAAGGGCAACCGATCCCGTTTATCCACGGGGACCTTCAAGTCGATCAGAAAGTCCTTGATCTTTTTCTCTCCTTTCATTCCCAGAGGGATAAACCGATCGCCGTCCTCTCTGGTCCTAACTATAATTGGTGGCTCAACTTTATTCCAATTAACGGCCTCGCGCGAGGGATCAGTCCCTAACACAGATAGATCGGGGGCGTCGCTCTGAGAGGTAACCTCGAAACTCAACTCCACCCCGTACTCGTCGACAGTCAAGTTTTCTCCTGGAGAGACTTCAAACGTATAGGGTTGAGGGGGCTCAGGATTGTAGTTAGAAATAAAGCACGCTCCCTCCTCGCCCCAGACGAACGTTACTCCCGGCAGGTCCAACTGCGTGCCCTTCTGGCCGCTGAGAATTGCGTCTTCAACTAACTCCACGTGGGTCGCTGTTATGTCCATTAGGTCACCCCTTGCCTCAGATATTCCCTTTCTAATTAATTCCTTTCTAATATAACTCCGGCACGACTTTAGTTCCTCCACGGACAGACAGGCCATGTCGTGGTCCGCACCTGACCGGTAAACCTCCTCCCAGACTTCTACAACCCGATCACGCAGGACTTCCCGTGCCTCCCCGACCAACCTCGCAGTTCTCGTCAGCCCGTCGACAACGTTTGGGTTGTAGTCCCGTTCGATTTTCGGTATTAGATCGTGCCTTAACCGGTTTCTCGTATAACTCTGATCCATGTTGGTCTCGTCAACACGATAGTCGAGACCGTGGACTTTTGCGTACTCCCTTATTTCATCCCGCGAGACGGTCAACAGCGGCCTAATGAATTTTCCACGCCTAGCGGGCATTCCCGAAAGTCCCCTTAGGCCGGCCCCGCGAACCAGGTTCATCAGGACGGTCTCCGCCTGGTCGTCCTTGTTGTGCCCCAGAGCGACGTAGTCTAGCCCACGTCTTTCGGCGACCTCGGATAGAAAATTGAACCGCACCCTTCGCGCTGCCTCTTCGACGCTTTCACCCTCAGTTTCCACGGAGCGCCGCTCGACGGTCGCGTACAGCCCCAATCCTTCTGCCTTCCGGGAGACGAATTCTGCATCAACCGCGGACGCCTGACCCCGTAACCCGTGGTCGAGGTGCCCTACTTCGAGGTACAGGTCCATGCCCTCAGACAATTCCACCAGGGCATGAAGCAGGACGGTGGAGTCAACTCCACCTGACACCCCCACGAGTAGAGACGAGCCACCAAGTGAATAACCCAGGATGAAGTTCTTCACCGAGTCCGTAATATCCATTCATGCCCCCTCTTTTGGAACCGCTATTCCCACTTCCAAAAGCGAATTGCCAGAAGGGTCGAGACGATGAACCAACCTGCAAGAACGTAAACGTCCGTGCTCAGGCTATACTCGGGAGTATAGCCAACCATGACCTGCCTCAGGGCGTCACCCAGATACGTCAACGGTATCGCCTTTACGATCGGCCTAATGTACCCCGGCATAAACTCTATCGGAAAGAAGATTCCCGAGAGAAACATCATTGGAAACTGGACGGTTTGGATAAGGTTCCGTCCACCCTCTAACGTCCGTGAAAACGATGCAATCATATAACCCATGCTCACGAACGTAACCGCGCCGAGCACGACCAACCCAATTAGCGTGGGGATACTTCCCAGGATCTTGACACCAAAGACGGTCCTGCCAATTAGTACGATCAGGAAGGTCTGGATAACCGCGATAACCAGCCGCAGGGCAACTTCGCTTTCAAAGAACGTGTCACGAGGCAACGGGGTCACGGCTAACCCCCGGATAACCTTATTCTCCCGCAGGCTCATGAATTGAAATACTCCAAACAGACCCAGCTGCATTAGAGCCATTGCCAGGATACCTGGCATTACGTAGTCGAAATTCGTCAAATTTCTGGTCTCGAGCGCTTCAGGTGCCACCTGGAACAACGGGCTCTCCCCGGTAACCTCCCGCTCAATACCCGAAAATATCTCCTTGATGGCCGAAATGAGGGCCCTGTTGGTCTCCCCTTCGCCTTGACTGTAGTACAGCTTCACCGTGGAGGATTCTCCTTGAGATACCATCTCCCTCGTGACATCCGGGATCTCAAGGACGATCTTCCTGCTGCCCTTCTCCAGCTCTTCCAGCTCCTTATCGAGCGTCCCCGTCGATACGTTAAACGACTCTATGGATTCAAATTGACTGACTAACTCCCTGCTTATCGGGGTCTGTCTCTCTACGGCTATTCCAAGCGAGTAGACGGCCTCTTCACCGCCCGAGAAGACCATACCGAAGATAAACGTAAAAATCAGGGGAAAGGCTATCATCCAGAACAGAGATGCCTTATCGCGCAGAAATTCCTTGGCGTTGGCGCCAAACATCTTGTAAAGAATTCGTAGTTTATTCATTCTCGATCCCCCTGCCGGTCAACTTGAGAAATACGTCGTCCAGAGTCGCCGACCTCACCTGTAGGTCTTCCAACCCCTTGCCCGAGTTCCTCATATAGTCAATCAGAGCGGTCACGGTCGTCGCCACGTCCTCACTATAAAGGATTACCTTGCCCTCCTCATCCTCGAAGTTTATCCCCCCGGATGCATCGATATCGGTGAGGTTATCCCGGTCTTCCGGGTTCAAGCCTGGATCGGTAAACTCGACGGCCTGATGGGGGAAGTTATCTTCTATAAGTTCTTTGGGGGAACCTCTGGCGATGATCTTACCGTGGTCTATAATTACAAGATCGTCGCAGATCTTCTCCGCCTCGTCCATGTAATGGGTAGTCATAAATACCGTCGCCCCCTTCTGACGGACCCGCCTGATCGTGTCCCAGAGGTCCCGGCGGGCCTTGGGGTCCAAACCCGTCGTGGGTTCGTCGAGGAATACTACCTCTCCATTACTCACCAAAGCCAGGGAGACGGCGAGCCTGTGGCGCTGACCCCCGGAGAGAGAATTAACCCTTCCCCCCAGGCTCTCCTTCAGCCCCACCTGCTCTGCAGCTTCCTCCACGTCCAGCGGGTCAGGATAGAACGAGGCAAACAGGTCGAGGGTCTCACCGACCGTCAACCTGGGAAAGAGCGATGGGTCCTGCAACTGAACGCCAATCCTCCTCTTCACGCCTGAGAGTTCCTCCTCGGTCTTCATCCCCAGGACGTAAACTTCTCCCTCAGTCCCCTCCAGCAATCCGACTATCGTCTCGATTGTCGTCGTCTTACCCGCTCCGTTCGGACCTAACATTCCAAAGATCGTTCCCTTTTCCACCTCGAACGTGACGCCGTTGACGGCTTTTACGTCCCCATAATATTTCTTTAAATTCCGCACTTCCACCGCGTTCTCCATAAACCCTCCTACCAGACAAGAAATTGATCAGAGAAGATATTCTCAGACCGTGAATACCAGTAAATTTTACCGATACCTAGCGAATTGCACAACGATGGGGTCCTTCGGCGTCCGGTGGATAACCGTCAAGCGAGGCCAACCACGATCAATTTGAGACTGGACTTGTTAGCTCACTTCTCTTAACTTTTGATATCGACCATCAGGTTAAATCTACCTTAACCACGGAGCGAGGAAAATGAAGAAGATTCCTTTTATCAAGGGGCATATGGGCGGAAACGAGATAGTGCTCGTCAATAGAAAATACTTTTCCAAAGAGGAAGAGCTGGCGGATTGTCTGTCAATTCTCAAAAAGCCAAACGTCCGCGGCGATCAGGTTGGTCTTCTGTCCAATACCTCGCGGGGAGGGGCCCTCAGGGCGAAAATAGTCGACATCAACTCCAGCAACTATCTACCAATGTGCGGGGGATTGACTCAGGTATTGGGAAAGGCACACTCTGGATTTGACCTCCGGAATTTCCTGGAATTGAATATTTCTCCTGATGAGGGGCAGCTCGTCCTCGAGACGGTTTTGGGACGTTTTCGTATCCGGACCGACTCAGCTGACCCCGCTGGGGAAGTGCTGAGCGAGATGAACCCCTTCGTCGAAGACCTGTACACGAGGAAGGTTAAAAAGGTTTCCGTGTCCGGGGTAGAGGGGTACCTCGCAGGAGACTTTCTCGTGGCGTTTTTCTCGGAACTAAGAGGAGTATACGACCCACTGGACCTGGAACCGATAACTAAAGAGTCGAGAGAGGCGTTAATAGATTTTCAGAGGTCGGTTTCCGAGGATTACCTTCACGGTGAACCAAACCGGGACTTCGTAGTCCTGGACGTGTCAAGCCAGCAATCAGACGGCCGACTTCTCTTTCCGCACAACCTGGAAGAGGGGCTTGCGGAGGCCTCATGCGGCACAGGGACCGTCGCCGCCGCCGCGGCTGCGTTGGATGGAGGTCTGATCAAGAGAGAGGGAGAGTTTCGCCTGGAGTTCGAATCAGGGGGTAAAGATGACTCTATCGGAGGTCCCGATCATACGGTCGTTACCGGCAGAATCAAGGACTCTAAGCTCGTTGACACCTGGCTTACTCACGACAACGTCAGAATCACGGCATCGGGGCTTCTCTATCTCTAACTATCTATCGCCAGCCCCCTGGCGATCGCCCCGTAGAGGACTACCTCTTCCTCCAGTTTTGTGATCTTGATCTCCGGTATCTCGTTTTGGGTGTAGTTGTGAATCTTCTCCCTGATGGGTACGAGCACCATTTCGGGGTTGTGTAAGGCCACAGCTCCCCCCACGGTAATAAGAGCTGGGTCGTAAGCCTCAGTAACCGCGGCAAATCCGATCGCGTTTAACCTCCCGAGTTCCTCTACCAACTCTTTAGCAAGTCCGTCTCCGGACCTGGCCAGGTCGAAGAGGTCTTTCGATTTGAACTGGTCCAGTTCTTCGGGGGTGAGTTTCAGCAGATCGCTATTCCCCTCGTCATCGTCTACTTCGTCTAACTTCATCCGAACGAAGGTGGGTATGTTCGACCCGGAACAATAAGCTTCCCAGTGACCAGGCCTCCCGCAACCACAGGTCAGCTTGCCTTCCTGGTCTATCGTAAAATGCCCGACCTCCGCGGCGTTTCCGTTCTTGCCGTAGAGGAGGTTTCCATCAACTATAGCTCCTCCACCTATCCCTGTGCTTATGGTTATGTAAACGAGGTTATCGTAACCCTGGCCACGCCCAAACTTCTGCTCCGCCAGTGCAGCCGATGCGCCATCGTTGATAAGCTGGACGTCAACTCCAAACTTCTCACCCAGCGGTCCGGACAGCGGAACAATATCCAGCGGAATGTTCGTGGGATTGACAAGCTCACCCTTATTGACGTTCATTGGACCTGCAGAGGCGACGCCAATTCCCTTTAAACTTTCAGTATCCAGCTTGGACTCCCCGAACAGGTGATCAATTATTTCCATAATCTGTTCACTTACTTCATAGCTGTAGGAGGTCCGAATCTCCCTCTTCTCCTTGCGGAGAATATTTCCGGATACGTCGCTCAGCCCCACTCGAAGCCAGGTAGCACCTATATCAACACCTATGACGTACTCTCCTTCCATTTATACCTCCAGCGTGAAATAGTAACCTCGTCCCAGGGCCGTATCTTTATATCTCCCTGGAAATTTTACGATCTTCATCAGATACTATGAAATATAAGGATGATATTCGATTATATCACATAGGTCCGGAAAAAATACACCTATGTGTATTCCGTTGGAGAAATTCAGCCTGGATAGCTTAATTTAGTTGATTGGGGTAATTTCTTTTATTAATATCGGACGAGTCCGTATGGACAATTATTTAACCGGTGGATTGTTATGAAGTTACAGGAAATGACCTGGGAAGATTTTGAAACAGCGGACAAACGAGTCGGGTTAATTCCGACGGGAAGTACTGAGCAACATGGTCCACACGGCCCCTTCGCAACTGATCTAATAATTGCGGAAGAAATGGCAACCCACGCCGCCAAAGAAACAGGGGCGTTAATCCTGCCCTCAATCTCCGTGGGTATCTCCAGAGAACACGAAGACTTTAAGGGAAGTCTATACATATCACCCGATACCTTTCGGGCCCAATTGAAGGAAATAATCCTTTCTGCCAGCTCAAGCGGCGTCGATAGGTTTGTCGTCGTCAACGGACACGGAGGAAATATATCAGCGATATATGAAGTTTGCAAATCTTTATATATCGAATATACTACTATTGCCCTGGAATGGACGTGGTTTAACGCTATTTCCGCCAGAAACATGGGCCATGCAGGAGAACTAGAAACCTCTTTGTTAATGTTTCTTCGTCCAGAATTAGTCAAAGAACCAAGAGATCCGGGCGCCGACACCTGGGGACATAGGCTTCACGGGACCCGGATGGACTATCTGACGAGTAGCTTTACTGAGAACGGTATCGTCGGTGACCCAACTAAGGCAACGGCGAAAAAAGGTGAAGAGCTGTTTGACCGGGCAACGGAAAAGCTAACCGGGTTAATCAGAGAGCTTTACGACTCGGACCAGGACTTCCTGTCAAGAGAACCCGATAGAAGTTAGACACGAGTCAATCTAAATCATCAGGAGGACCAATGCCAGAAATAAACGAAGAGCTGCGAAAAATGCAGAATACTTACGAAAAAATTCTCGAGGACCTGCCGGAAACACGGGAATCCGTCATTCCGGCGCTTCAGTTAGTCCAGAAAAGTCGTGGATATCTGCCGGGGGACGGACTAGAGTTTATCGCGGACTATACCGATACTCCCCTGGCGAATGTTTACAGTATCGCCACCTTCTACTCCCAATTTTACCTTGAACCACAGGGTGAACACACCGTTAAAGTCTGTCAGGGAACCGCGTGTCACATAAAGGGAGCAAATGAGATCTACGAGGCGTTGCTGGGGAAACTTGGCATAGCACCAGGTGAGGTTACGCCGGATGGGAAGTTTACCCTCACTACCGTACGCTGTCTCGGTGCTTGCAGCCTGGCCCCGGTAATGATGGTTGACGATAAAGTATATGGCAATCAGACTCCAGACGAAGCAAGAGACGTCCTGGACGAGTATCGAGATTAGGGGGAGAAAAACCATGTCAGAAGAACTGAATACAAAAAAGACCCAAGTCCTTTCGGAGGACGGAGTAGTTAAGATCATGGTTTGCGCGGGGACGGGCTGTCAGTCCTCGGGATCTCTCGAGGTCTTTGACCGTCTACAGGAAGAGATTGACGATCTCGATGAGAATATCAAGGTCGGTCTGTTGAGCGATAACGGAAACGAGGATATAAACGAGGTCGAAGTAGAGATAAGCGGCTGTCACGGCTTCTGTGACGAAGGCCCCCTCGTCAGGGTTGACCCAATGGGAATTCTTTATACTAACGTAGTGGTAGATGACGTAGAAAGCATAGTCGAGGATACACTTAAGCGCGGTAAACTGGCAGAAGACCTCTGTTACAGATCGGCGGACGGTACGCTTTACGCGAAAGAGGAAGAAATTCCTTTTTACAAAGGTCAGAGACGGCTCGTCCTCGGGAACCTCGGTGAGATAGATCCGGAGAGCATAGAGAGCTATAAAGAGACCGGCGGTTACAATGCGCTAGAAAAAGCCCTAACCGATATGACTCCCAAAGAAGTCTGGGGCGAGGTCCTTAACGCCGGGCTCCGTGGCCGGGGCGGAGCCGGATTCCCGACGGGCAAGAAATGGCAGTTCACCTACGAGGAAGATGCGGACCAAAAATACGTCATCGCCAACTGTGACGAAGGGGATCCGGGAGCCTTCATGGATCGCAGTCTGACAGAAGGCGATCCTCACAGGGTAATAGAAGGCATAACCATTGCTGGGTACGCAATCGAAGCTACCAAGGGATTTATCTATGTTCGGGCCGAATATCCACTGGCGGTCAAGCGGGTAAACAAGGCAATCGACGACGCCTACGAAAACGGCTACCTCGGCGAGGATATATTTGGCAGTGGTTTCGATTTCGATCTCGAAGTCAAACGAGGGGCGGGGGCGTTCGTCTGTGGTGAAGAGACGGCTCTGATTTCCTCGATTGAAGGAAGAGCTGGCAGACCCCAGCCCAGACCACCATATCCCGCCCAATCTGGTCTCTACGGCCAACCAACGACTATCAATAACGTGGAAACTCTCGGCAACGTGCCGATGATTATCCGAAACGGTTCGGACTGGTACAGCAGTATCGGTAGTGAAAACAGTCCCGGGACGAAGACATTCGCAATCACCGGGGACGTGGCAAATACCGGGTTGATAGAGGTCCCAATGGGAATTACGATGCGCGAAATAATCTACGACGTCGCCGGCGGTATGGATAGCGACAGAGACTTCAAAGCCGTCCAGATCGGGGGTCCTTCCGGAGGTTGTCTCCCGGAAAAACACCTGGATATTCCACTCGGGTTCGACTCCCTTCAGGAAGTAGGGGCCATGGTTGGCTCTGGCGGCCTGGTAGTGATGGATGAAAACAGCTGCATGGTGAATGTAGCCAAGTTCTTCCTTAACTTCATCCAGGACGAATCATGCGGGAAGTGCACCCCATGTCGTGACGGCACCAAGAGGATGCTAGAAATCCTGGAAAGGTTGACGGAAGGCGAAGCCAAGCCCAACGACATAGACAGGTTGGAAGAACTTTCCCATTACGTAAAGGAGTCTTCCCTCTGCGGACTGGGACAAACCGCACCCAATCCGGTCCTTTCAACTCTTAGGTACTTCAGGGACGAATACGAAGCACACCTCGAGGGAAGATGTCCGGCTGGCGTCTGTTTTGACCACGAATAATTCTCAATACCCTTAGGAGGAAAAATGCCAAACCCAACAGCAACTGAACTGGTTGAGATAGAGATAAATGGAGAAAAGTTCGCAGGCGAGCAAGGTAGTACAATTCTCGAGATTGCACGGGAAAACGGGATAGAGATCCCAAAGCTCTGTCACATGGACCAACTTGAGCCTACTGGCGCATGCAGGATGTGCCTTGTCGAGCTCGTGGATAGCGGCAAGTTGGTAACCTCTTGTACCCACCCGGCAGAGGATGGGATGAAGGTCGAAACTGACAACGAGAGGATTCATAGGTCCCGCAAGTTGAACCTTGAGTTATTGCTGTCAAACAACACAGAGGTCGTCGATTGCGACTCCGATGAAACAAGGTGCGAGTTCTCAAAACTCCTGAAACAATATGACGTGGAAGTAGAAAGCTACGCGGGAGAGAAGAGAAATCACGAGAATATAGAAGACAACCCATTCTTCAAGCTGGATCACGACAAGTGCATTCTCTGTGGCAGGTGCGTCAGGGCCTGTGAGGAGATACGGGGCCGATCGGCAATTGATTTCGTGGGAAGAGGCTTTGATACGAAGATCGCTCCCCCACTCGACAGGTCCTTAACTGAAGGAACCTGTCAATTCTGTGGCCAGTGCGTGGACGCCTGTCCCACTGGCGCCCTTACCTCCAAGATGAGGATCGAAAAAGGAGACCCTACTCAGGTCGAGAAGACATCCACCGTATGTACCTACTGCGGAGTTGGTTGTCGTATGAACGTTTACACCAAGGACGGGGAGGTAGTGGACGTAGCTCCCGATCCCGAGGCCCCGGCCAACGACATAAGAATATGCAGCAAGGGTAGGTTTGGATTCGATTTCGTCAATCGGGACGATAGGCTAAAGCAACCGTTGATAAAAGAAAAGGACGAATTTAGGGAAGCTTCCTGGGACGAGGCACTCGATCTCGTCAGCGAAAAACTTTCCGAGATAAAGGAGAACCATGGAAGCAACGCCATCGCCGGACTGTCGTCGGCAACTTGCACGAACGAGGAGAATTACCTCTTCCAGAAGTTCATGAGGGCCACGGTAGGGACCAACGGCGTAGACCACTGTGCCAGGCTCTGTCATGCCTCAACGGTAGCTGGCCTCGTAAGAGCGTTTGGCAGCGGAGCAATGACCAACTCAATTGGCGAAATCAAGGACGCCGACACGATCTTAATAACCGGCTCCAACACGACGGAGTCGCACCCGGTAATTGGCCTCGAGGTGAAAAAGGCCGTCGAAAACGGCGCGGACTTAATCGTCGTCGATCCTCGTGAGATAGACATAGCGAAGGAAGACGCAACAATGTACTTGCGACAGAACTCGGGAAGTGACGTCGCCTGGATTATGGGGATGATCAGGGTAATCCTCGAGGAAGGCCTCTGGGACGAGAAGTTCGTCGAAGCGAGGACGGAAAACTTCGAGGAGATGAGGGAGGCAGCGGAGGAGTTTACCCCGGACAGGGTTGAAGAACTAACAGGCATAGATAAGAAAAAATTGCGAAAGGCCGCAAGACTCTACGCAAATGCAGACCGGGGGTCGATCCTGTTCGCCATGGGCATAACCCAGCACAGCCATGGAACCGATAACGTACTGGCAATTGCCAATCTGGCCATGGTCACCGGCAACGTCGGCAAGGAGTCCACGGGTGTCAACCCGCTTCGCGGCCAGAACAACGTTCAAGGCGCCTGCGACCTCGGGGCGCTACCTAACGTCTATTCGGGTTACCAGAACGTCGACCTGGAAGAGAACCAGAAAAAGTTCGAGGACCTGTGGGACGTAGACCTAGATCCTAACCCCGGGTTAACCGTCGTAGAGATGATCAGAGAGGCGGAAAAAGGGAACGTAAACGGAATGTACATTATGGGAGAAAACCCCATGGTTAGCGATCCTGACCTGGGACACGTAGAGAAGGGACTGGAAAACCTCGACTTCCTCGTCGTTCAGGACATATTTATGACGGAAACCGCCGAATACGCAGACGTGATCCTGCCCGCGGCAAGCTTCCTCGAGACCTCGGGGACGTTTACAAATACCGAGCGGCGGGTGCAGCACTTCGATCGCGCCCTCGAACCTAAGGGAAACTCGAGACCAGACTGGGAGATTATTTCCCAGGTAAGTACCAGGATGGGCTATCCTATGAAATATGGCTCAGCTGACGAAATAACGGACGAGATTGCCGACGTAACACCAATATACACGGGAATCACAGCTGAGAGAGTCGCAAACAAGCAGGGATTGCAATGGCCCTGCGTGACGGGAGATTGCACGGGAACTAAGTACCTTCACAAGGGACAGTTCTCGCGCGGTCTGGGTAAATTCCACGCCCTCCACTACCGCGAACCGGCGGAGCTCCCCGATGGAGATTATCCGTTTACGCTGACAACGGGGAGGATGTACTATCACTTCCACACGAGATCGATGACGGGACGGTCCCAGGGTCTGGACGAACTCGTTCCTGAGGCATACATGGAGATCAACCCGGCGGACGCCGAGGCCCTGGAAGTTGATTCCGGTGACCTGGTCAGGGTCAGTTCACGGAGAGGAGAGATCGAGATAAAGGCGAAAATTAGTGACAGGGTACCCTCGGAGACGGTCTTCATTCCTTTCCACTTCGCTGAGGCCGCAGCGAACAGACTGACAAATAGCGTCCTCGATCCGATTGCCAAGATTCCCGAATTGAAGGTGTCAGCGGTAAACCTGGAAAAGGTAGGATAAGGGGATTCTAGAGGAAGAAAACGTGGGTCGGCCGTTGGGTCGGCCCACAAACTCCAGGATAATTAGATTCTGAGCCTCTCGAGGTCCGCTCTAGTATTCACGTTATAAAAGCATTTCTCGCTGATTCTATCTCGCCCGACTAGATCCTCTATTGAGACCTCCCTCACTCCGGCTGTACCGTCAAGAAATTCAGTTATCTTATGGATGTCTCGTCCGAGGGACTCCTTGATCTCTGCCGCGAGGGAAGAGTGATAGAGCGCCGCCAGCGGTTCGTAATAGCCGGAACGCCACCTAGGGATAACTACCCGAGAACCATGGTCTGCCCGTTCACCCAGCTCATCAATCAACCTCGGATCGATCAGAGGCAGGTCACAGGCGGAGATGAAGACCCACTCGGCTCTCGAGTTAACTAAAGCCGAATATATACCTTCGAGAGGGCCCCCGCACCCCAACAGGTCCTTGTGGCTGGGTAAAGTGTACTTGTCCCCGTCTCTTACCTGGAGGAAGATATCCTCCGTCTTTGGTCCCAACCTGTCCCAAATTACCCGGTATAGAGGTTTCCCGCGGAAGGCGGTGACGGTTTTATCCCCGTTAAATCTGCTCGACCTTCCCCCGCAAAGGATAGCTATAGATACTTTCACGTTGACATCAGGCTGAAAAGATTACTTCACCCATCTCCTTACCGGGAGCCAGCCCCGGTAAACTCTCAAGGTCTTGGCGAAACTCCGACCCCCGTAAAACCTCATGAAATGCCTTCCCGTGCTCGTCCTCCAGAACGCCCTGACGGGCGAGTACGTCGAACCTCTCGTCCTGAAGTTTGATAAAATCCAGCCCCATTTCCTCAGCGACGGTCCTTATTCCGATACCGACGTCCGCCTTACCTCCATTGACGGCCGTTGCCACTGAGCTATGGGTGCTTAGCTCTACCTCGTAACCGTCGATCTCCTTCATCGGATCGAAGGACTCGAGTCCAATTTCTTCTGACGCCTCGCTCAGGAGGTTGTCAAAGAGAATACGCGTACCCGATCCCCCCGTCCGATTTACGATTTTCACGTCCCTCTCTATCAAGTCCTGCATCGACTCGATCGACCGAGGATTGTTCGGGGGGAGGATAAACCCCTGTTCCCTAACGTAACCTCTCAACAAGGAGACGCCATGAACTGCTCGGTCCTCGAGGAAGGGCACGTTATACCCTTCTTTGCTCCAGATATGAATCCCGGCAAGGTCGGCAACGCCGTTCTCAATAGCTCGGACTCCACCGGTCGATCCCCGACTCAAGTACCTAACCTCGAACCCAAGATGGTCCAGGAGACGGTGCAGGCCCTTGCAGTTGCTTCCGATGATCAACAACTTCGGCGGAGCGGGGTCCCGGGAAAGAAGGTTTACGGTAACCTCCTCGCCCCCCTCAAGGTAGTTCACCCCTTCGGGAATTTCCACGAACCCGTCGGCTTGGGAGAGCAACGTTACCGCCCCGCTCGCCTTATTAATTGGATACGCCCTCGACTCTCCTTCCCGTTTTACCAGACCCACGAACTTCTGTTCCAAACGACCCCCCTCCGAGCGAGTCCTCTCCGTAATTCTTGCCCGGGTAATCGGCCTTCCCTCATCGCTCATACCAGAAGCCCTTTCGATAAAGGGGGCGACGAAATTCATAAAGATTACGTAGGCTGAGGAAGGATTGCCGGGCAAACCAAAAACTGGAGTCCCGTCAACTAGTCCAAGCACGGTCGGCTTTCCCGGCTTTATCTTTACCCCGTGCGCCAGGATTTTGCCCTCTTCTTCAAGGATACTGTAGGCCATGTCGTGAGGACCAGCGCTTGTGCTGCCCGAAGTAACCAGGATATCACAGCTTTCCTTGCCGCGGAGAAATATATCCATTAGCTCCTCTCGATCGTCGTTGACCGTCCCTAGAAATTCAGGGGTCCCTCCCGCCTCTTCAACGCCAGCAGAAAGCAAGGATGAGTTTATGTCGAATATCTGAGAAGGTCCAAGTTCCTCCCCAGGAGAAACCAATTCTGGTCCCGTGGAGACTATTCCCACCCTCGGGGCCCTATAGACTTCTACTTCATCTCTTCCACAAGCGGCAAGCTTGGCCAACTCCATGGGAGTCAACTTCTGGTTTTTCCGAATTATTAGTTCCCCACTAGCTATGTCCGTCCCCGAGTGGAGCACGTTATCCGTGGGCACTACGGACCTCCTTACCTCGAGGATCCCTCCACGCCTGTCGGTATCCTCGACCATTACCACTGCATTTGCTCCTCGGGGCATCTCCGTTCCCGTGGCTATCTCCAGTGCCTCTCCGGAGTCTACCTCCGCCCGGGACGGACTACCTATCTCCACCCGACCGGCCACCTTGAGTTCAACAGGGTTCTCCTCATCCGCCCCGTAAGTATCAGACGCGATAACTGCATAACCGTCCATCAACGACCTGTTGTAAGGCGGGACATCGACCCTGGAAAAGACGTTCCCTGCGCTAGACAGGCCCCTTGCTTCTGAGATATTAACCGTCTTAAATCGGTTCTCCAGTTCTAGCCCATTTATTAAACCCTGAAATTCTTCCGGACTGATGAGGTCCCTGAATTCTTTTCGCATAGACTTACCTCCAGTAGTACAGGTCTACTTCCCCTCCCTCGGCAATTCCTTCTGAGTCCTCGGGAATAAGGACGAAACCGTCGCTCCTGGTCACGCTGGAGAGTACCCCAGAACCGGATACCCTGATTGGATATGCCTTACCTCCCTCCACGGCGACGCGAACGACACTCAACCTCCCGAGTTTTGACGGGATCTTCCTACCCAGTTCAACCCGGCCCTTTACTTCGGGCGCTTCAGAACCCAATAACTCGGCGATTAGGGGGCGCAAGAAGAAATAAGCATCGACGAGGGTCGCAACCGGGTAACCGGGTAAGGCAACGACCGGCGTCCCCTGGACGATGGCCAGCGCGACCGGCTTGCCGGGCTGGATGGAAACCCCGTGTACCAGGACCTCCCCTTGCTCTCTCAATACCTCGACAAGCCTGTCCCTGCGCCCGACAGAACTACCTCCGGTGAATACTACGGCGTCGTACTCCAACCCCCAGTTCAACCCATCATTCAACCTTTCGGGCTCATCGCTCAAGACCGCTTTTACATGAGGGTTGCCTCCCCACCTTTCCACGTATTTTTCGAGGGTTATCCCGTTCGACTGGACGGTCTCACCTTTTTTCGGCGTCGTCCCGGGTTCCACTAACTCTTCCCCCGTAGGTATGACCGCAACCTCGGGGCGGTCCACTACAGGTACTTCTTCAACCCCCAGGGAGCGCAGCAGGCCTAACTGCGCAGGAGTTAATCTGTTTCCTTTAGTTACGAGAGTCTCCCCCTCCTCCACGTCCTCGCCGATTGGACTGACGTTTTCACCCGGAGCGACAGGGGAAAATACGTCGATCTCATCGCCGACTTCCTCCGCGTCTTCAAACATCAACACCGCGTCTGCACCCTCTGGCAACGCCCCTCCCGTGTGAATTGGCGCAGCTTTGCCTCCTGAAGGTTGGAAGTCCTCCACGAGAGAGATGCGAATTGGTGAGTTGGTACTGCCACCGAACGTATCAGACGCCTTAACGGCGTATCCATCCATTGCCGCCCTCCTGAAGGGGGGCGATGGACGGGGAGCCCTTACCTCCTCCGCCGCGACGCGCCGGTCAGCTTCGGCCAGGGAAACGCTCCTAATTCTATCTATCGGATTACACTTTCCGAGAAACAGGCTGAGAGCTTCAGACGGACGCTCGAGGTCCTTAAACCCTTCCTTCATGACCATCGTTTACCCACCTATCTCCGACATCTCTCCGTGTGTAACCCGGTCCTCTTCCCATTCGTGCTCATACGGCTTACTTCTGATGATCTCTGCGAGCTGCTCCTCTATTTCCGTAATGGAAGTCTCGTCGTCTATATCAAGGTCGTATTCCTCGTCTCTGGCCAGGCAGGGCCTGATCGTCCCCCGGGAGGTCATCCTGATCCGATTACAGTTCTCACAGAACCTCCTGCTCATCGGAAAGATAAATCCGAGCGTGCCTTCTCGGTCTCCGGACCTGACCCGATAATAGGTAGCGGGACCGTTTCCTTTTGGACCATCGACCGGAGATAGAGACCACTCGCCTTTGACTATCTCCTTTACTTCCTCTATCGGCACCCCGTTGAGCGAGTCGCCGGCTGCCTCTCCCATCGGCATCAATTCGATAAACCTTAGCGTAAACCCACCTTCCACGGCGAAGTCAATTAGGGGGAGAATTTCCGACTCATTTAACCCCCTGACGATGACCGCGTTCAGTTTGACCGGCGTGAGGCCGACACGTTTTGCCTCGTGGATCCCGTCTACCACGTCTTCTACATCTCCCAGCCTGGTGATCTCTG
>JAGYME010000002.1 GCA_018400715.1 Candidatus Bipolaricaulota bacterium | reverse complement strand
GCGGGTTTACCCGTGGTGTTGGGCGAGTTCTATAATGTTGGCATAGTTTATTCGGTATGGGCAAACTAGCTGAACGACTACGTTGCACATACCAAATTAACTCGGTTGACCCTTATACCAAACATGACCCCACGGGTGAACCCGTGGCTATCGCCAATGGATCCCAACCACTAAATCCTAGATCCCAGATCCTAAGTCCTGCAACTGATACCTCTATTAACAAAGTCAACCATCACCCAATTCACCAATTAACAAATTCACCAGGCAACTCATCAACCCATCACCCACTCCCCCACGTTGAACTTACACCACGAAAAGCTTAACCTGATAAACGCGTGCTGAAATCAACAAGCACCACCGGAGGGCTGGCCATAAATGTCAACAGATACACCTTTTGCCGATCCGCTGTCCGAAATCTATGAAAGGCTAAATTCTAACCAGGACGGCCTCTCCAAAGAAGAGGCCGAATCGAGGCTGGAGGAGTACGGTAAAAACGAACTGGAAGAGGAGGAGAAGGTATCCCCCTTCATTCTCTTTCTGGAGCAGTTCACCGACTTTCTCATCCTCATCCTCCTGGCCGCGGCCACCCTGTCGCTAGTTCTTGGTCACCACGTCGACTTCTATCTCATCATCGCCATCGTCATCGGAAACGGGGTATTTGGCTTCATCCAGGACTGGAAGGCGGAGCAATCGATCCGTGCCCTCAAGGAAATGGCCTCCCCGGACGCAATTGTCTACCGCGACGGTGAGAAAGCGGTCATTCCCGTCGAAGACGTCGTCCCGGGGGACGTCGTCCACCTGGAACAGGGGTCGGCGATACCGGCAGATGTACGCTTGATCAACCAGCAGAGCCTAAAAATAGATGAGTCCGCCCTGACCGGCGAAAGCGAACCGGTTGGGAAGGAGACGGGAGAGGTCGAGGAATCAACCGATCTCGCGGAACGGTCAAACATGGCCTTTAAACACACCAACGTCGTCCGCGGCCACGGAAAGGGGATAGTGACCGCAACAGGGATGGACACGGAAATCGGCAAGGTCGCCAAGAAACTCCAGGAAGTGGAAAAGGAACTAACGCCGTTTCAGAAGGAGGTCAACGACCTGGGCAAGAAGCTGGGCATCGTCCTCCTGGCCATATCGGCGTTGATTATCCCCATCTCCATACTGTTTCACGATACCGGCTGGCTCGCCGCCTTCCTCACAGCGGTGGCCCTGGCCGTCGCCGCCATTCCTGAAGGACTGCCGGCGGTAGTAACCCTCGCACTAGCCATGGGTACGCAGAAGATGGTCAAACGAAACGCCCTGACCAGGCGCCTCGCTTCGGTGGAATCACTTGGTTCGGTTGATACCATATGCACGGATAAGACGGGCACGCTGACAGAAAACGAGATGACCGTTCAGAAGGTCTACACTTCTGGGGCGGAGTACGACCTGGGAGAACTATCCTTCGACGGCAAGGAAGGCTCAGACGATTACGTCGATGGACGGCTACTGTTTAAGACCGGGGTCCTCTGCAACGACGCGGATTTTGGCGAAGACGGGGAGGCCCTGGGAGATCCGACGGAAACGGCACTGTTAAAATCGGCAAGGGCCGTTGGTCTGGATCCCAATGGGACGGCCAACGACGAGAATAGGGTCAGAGAGATACCCTTCTCCTCGGCACGGAAGATGATGACGACCGTCTACGAAGACGGGGAGGAAGCTCAATCCTTCACGAAGGGGGCTCCGGAAACCGTCCTGGACCGCTGTGACAGATACTGGGAAAACGGAGAAATAAGGGAACTCACCGATGACAAGAGGGGGGAATTCCAGGAGAAGATCGAGGAGTTCGCCTCGGGGGCGCTCCGGGTCCTCGGTTTTGCCACCAGAGCGGTCCCCTCAGAGGATCTTGACAAATTGGACGATGACGAACTCGAGTCGAATCTGACCTTCGTCGGTATCCAGGGAATGATAGACCCACCCAGGCCGGAGGTAAAACAGGCCATCGATGCCTGCCGGGCCGCGGGGATAAGGACAGTCATGGTTACGGGCGACAACGCCCTCACCGCCAAGGCAATCGGTGCCGAGCTAGGCTTCACCGGTGACGTCCTTACCGGAAGTGAACTGGAGTCCCTCTCCCACGCGGAACTGAGAAGGAAGGTCCCCGAGGTGAGGATATTTGCCCGTGTATCGCCGTCCGACAAACTCAAGATACTCGAGACCATCAAGGAGAAGAAGGGGCAGGTCGTGGCAATGACCGGAGACGGGGTCAATGACGCTCCGTCGCTCAAGCGCTCCGACGTGGGAATATCAATGGGGATCCGGGGTACGGACGTAGCCAAACAGGCATCAGATATAGTCCTGCTAGACGATAACTTCGCCTCCATCAAGGACGCCGTCGCCGAAGGCAGGGCCATTTTTGACAACATCCGCAAGTTCGTTTCGCTACTGCTATCCGGAAACCTGGCCGAGGTATTGACCGTATTTCTCGCCACTTTATTCGGGTTCGGGTTGCCGCTGACAGCTCCCATGCTCCTCTGGGTCAACCTCCTTACGGACGGACTGCCAGCAGTTGCCATGGGAGCCGACGGGAAGTCGAGCGGCGTCATGAACAGAAAACCACGACAGGAGGGAGAGGGGGTAATAAACAAGTTCATGGTTTACGTAATCCTGGGCATCGGGCTCAGCTTAACGACTCTGATTCTCTTTTCCTTCAACCGTCTACTCCCGAACACCCCCCTGGCCCGGACGGTTGCCTTTACGGAGCTAGTCCTTATCGAACTTGTAGAGATCATCCCCATTAGGTCCTGTTTTGGGGTACCGATCAAGCGAAACAACTGGCTCTACGCCGCCGTGGCTTCCTCGATCGCCATGCAGTTTGTCGTAATCTACAGCCCGCTCAACAAGTTCTTCGGGCTCGTCCCTCTGGGCCTGGAGGCCTGGTTGATCGTCCTTAGCGCCGTGGCGATCTTCGCCGTCTTCATCTGGATTTACATCTCGGTCGGCCGGAAGTTCTTTGAAAAGAACGACTAGACGGGCGAGAAGGCTCTTTAAAACTTCTTCACAATATCTTTACATTATAGGGATAAAATTTCTCCAGAAGATCAGACCAAGCTAAGTTCATACTGGAGGAGATATAAATGAATATCCGAGAAAGAAAAATTACGGGAACTTACCTTGCGTTTTTCGTTCTGCTGAGCCTGGGGTTGATCCTCTCCGGCCCTGCCTCTATTACGGCAGTAGCGGCTGATAATCTAGCAAGTTCCCAGGAAACGGCAATAACGAGAGCGGCAGAAAAGGTCGGTCCTGCCGTAGCCCGTGTTGAGGTCACGAAGACTATATCGCAGGGACCCAGCATCTTCGACAACCCGTTTTACAGGTACTTCTTCGGAGAACCGGACGAGGATAGAGAGCAGAGGGTTCAGTCTCTCGGTTCCGGGTTCGCAATCAACTGGAACGGAAAGAAGTACGTCCTGACCAACGAACACGTAATCGACGGTGCCGAGGAGATAAGGCTTACCTTTAGCGACACCCAGACCTACATGGCGGAGTTAGTCGGGAAGGACGAGATGATTGACGTGGCAGTGCTCGAGGTCACCAAGGGGGGGGACGTGGACGAAATTCCCACCGTCGAGCTCGGTGACCCGGAGGATACGCCGATTGGCGCTTGGGTCGTAGCAATTGGTAACCCCGAAGGTTTCGAGAACACGGTGACCGCAGGGGTGCTAAGCGCGAAAAACCGGACGATCAGGAAACCCAGCGGGGAAGGGAGTTACCAGGACCTGCTCCAGACGGACGCCCCAATCAACCCGGGAAACTCCGGTGGCCCCCTAGTAAACGCTAACGGGGAAGTTATCGGCATAAACACCGCTATCATCAGGAGGAGCGAGCAGGGAGTGACGATTACCGGTCTAAACTTCGCCGTATCGATCAACTCGGTGAAGCGAGTCCTGACCGACCTAGTAAGCGAAGGACAGGTAAGAAGAGCCTGGCTCGGAGTCGTATTCCAGGAATTGAGCCCGTCAATGGCCGACAAGTTCGGGGTTGAACCGGGGATCGGCGTTCTCATATCCGAGGTCATGAAGGGCGATCCCGCAGAGAAGGCCGGCTTAAAGGCTGGGGACGTGATAACGAAGATAAACGGCACGGCCATCAAGAGCGACACACAGTTCCAACAGGAGATAATGTACCGGTCGGTCGGAGAAGAGATCGAGGTAACCTACGTGAGAAACGGCGAGGAGGGGACGACTACGGTTACCCTGGGAGAGCGAGATTCGGAGACCAGTCAGGTAAAGACGGACGAGGATGAGATCACCGATAAGAACTTTGGGATTACGTTGCGTGAGAACTCCGAGGAAATCGAGTCCGAATACGGCCTGTCAACTGACAAAGGCCTGGTCGTGATGGACGTGGAACCAGTTGGTCCCGCTGGAGACCTCAGGCAGGGAGACGTCATCTTACAGGCGGGAGAAAGTAGTTCTAACCTCAAGACGCTCTCCACCGTCCAGGACTGGAAGACGATAACATCTTCCCTTGAGGAAGGTGAGACGCTCTTGGTCAGAGTACTCACAGGGGCTAATTACAGATGGGTTATCATCGAACGCTAAGGACCTAGAACTCACTAGGGGGCTCGAGTCCGAGCCCCCTATTTTTTCGACGGAGAAAACCTATGGACAAGACCATACTCGTCGTAGACGACGATGAAAGCCTCGTGGACCTGTTAAAGAGGTATCTGGAGAAGGACGGCTACAACGTACTGACCGCCTATGACGGCAACGCTGCCCTCAACCTGTTCAGGCTGAGGGACGTTGACCTCATAGTCCTCGACCTTATGCTCCCCAAGGTTAAGGGGCTAAACGTATGCCGCTCGATTCGCACGGAGTCGCAGGTCCCAATAATAATGCTAACGGCAAAGACGGACGAGGAGGACAGGATAAAGGGACTGGACCTGGGGGCGGACGACTACGTAACTAAACCGTTTAGCCCGGGCGAACTCCTGGCAAGGATCAGAGCCGTGCTCAGGCGCACGGAGGAGAGAAACCAGAAGGAAGTCGTTATCGGCGACCTCTCTGTCAACTACGAAACACACAACGTCCTGCTTGACAACGAACCCGTTGACCTAACGCCAACGGAGTTTAAGATCCTATCCACCCTGGTCAATCAACCGCGCCGGGTCTTTTCGCGGCCGGACCTAATCCACGCCGCCCTCGGTTACGGGTACGAAGGGTTTGAGCGCACCATCGACGTCCATATAAAAAACATCAGAAAAAAGATAGAACCGGACCATAAGGACCCCACCTACATCAAGACGGTCCACGGCGTCGGCTATAAGTTCCACCCGCCGACCGAGGGAGAGAAACCGACCAATTCAGATGATCAATAACTTAAGGGTCAAACTGTTGGGTAGCTTTTTTCTCGTCGTCGCTATCGCCGTAGGGACCATCGCTTACATCGCATCCATGGCGGCCGTGACCCAGTTTGACCGCTACGTCAGCCAGGACCAGGCGGAAAGATATCAGCGCCTGGCGTTAACCTACACCAACTACTTCCGATATTCGGGGGGCTGGGATGAAGTGTCGACTCTGACGGACAAGGTGGCTGAAATGTACAGCGAAAGGGTCGTATTGACCGACCCGGATGGCATCGTCATTAGCGATACGACCGGAGAACTAACCGGCAAGCAAATCAGCGAGAACTGGTCTAATAAGAAGATAGGACTTAACCAGGGCGAATATTCCATCGGAAGGATGTACATAAAGACACAGGAACGGTCGGAACTACAGAAGGCCTTCCTCGGTTCCGTGAACAAGTCCGTCATCACGGGGGCAATTATCGCAGGTCTAGCCGGGATAGTCCTGGCTGCACTTTTTTCGAGAAACATCGTCAATCCCGTGCTGAACTTGACCAAGGCTACAAAGAAGATGCAGGAGGGCGACCTCGATCAGCGCGTGGAGATAACTACAAACGATGAGATAGGCGCGCTGAGCAGAGCGTTCAACTCACTCGCAAACAGACTTAAACAGCAAAAGCAACTCCGTGAGGAAATGGTCAGTGACGTCGCCCACGAACTGAGAAACCCGATGTCGAACATTCAGGGCTACCTGGAAGGGTTAAAGGAGGGTATGATAGAGCCAAGCGAAGAGGTATTTCAGTCCCTCCATCAACAATCTCTAGTCTTAAACAGGTTAATCAACGACCTCCGTGACGTGAACAAGGCCAAGGTGGGCAAGCTGGACCTGGAGAAGAAGCAGATAGTTCTGGAGGACGTAGTATCAAACGCGGTCAAGTCCGTGGGAAACAGGGCCAGAGAGAAGGGAGTTACGATCAACCTACACCTCCCGGACTCGACCCTGGTTACCGCCGACCCGGAACGGATCTCACAGGTCGTCCGTAACCTCCTCGACAACGCGTTAATTCACACGCGGGAGGGCGGCAAGGTCACGATACACTTAAACTCGGAGGACGGGGAAGCCGTGATGGACGTCATCGATACCGGAATTGGCATCCCCCCCGAGGACCAACAACGGATTTTTGACCGCTTCTACAGGGTCGACAAATCGCGGTCACGGGGAACCGGCGGGAGCGGGCTCGGTCTTACCATTGCCAAGGAGATCGTCGAGGCCCACGAGGGGTCTATATCCGTCAAAAGCAAGGCGGGAGCGGGCTCGGTCTTTACTGTCAAACTTCCCACAATAGACGACTTCAGCGAATAACAATGAATTAAAAACGGTCGACGGGTGGCCCCGCCGACCGTAAAAATTTACTTTCCTGGGTAGTTTAGCCTAATCCCAACTTATAGCTTCGTCCCGTCAAGAATCTCCGGTACGTACTCTTCCCATCCCATCGGCATCAGGTGAATCCCTTCACAGAGGTCCGCCGTCTCGTTTATCACACGGGAGCAGATCTCAATGCTCTTCTGAACGGCGTCGTCGGCATCGGACAGTTCCTTTATTACCACATCCGGTATTACCACGCCCGCGATATTGGCGTCCATGAATCTGGCCATTCCTGCTGATTTCAGCGGGAGGATCCCGACCATCACGGGAGTCTCCACGCCGGCATCCCTGAGTTCTTCCATGAATGTAGCAAATACCTCGGGGTCGTAGACGGCCTGAGTCTGGAAGAATCGCGCTCCGTGGTCCGCCTTCATCCTGCTCTTGAGGATCTGGGGCTTGAGGGGGTCCGCTCCGGGGTTGGCAGCCGCACCCGGAAAGAATTGAGGTGAACCCTCTAGTTCGTTTCCGACCATGTCCTCTCCTCCGTTCAGCGCCCCTATCGTCTCGAGCAACTGGACAGAGTCCAGGTCAAAGACGGGCATCGCGTCCGGATGATCTCCTAACGTAGTGTAGTCGCCGGTCAGGGCCAGGACGTTCTCCATACCCAGCGCCCAGGCACCGAGCAGAGACGACTGAAGCGCAAGACGATTTCTATCCCGACAGGTCATCTGGTAGACTGTCTCCAGACCCCTTTCCTCGAGCAGCCGACACATGGCGACTGAGCTCATCCGCATGGCGGAGGACTGTAGGTCGGTCACGTTGAACGCGTCGACTAAATCCGCTATCTCCTCGACCTCCTTAATCTCTTCCTCGACATCCACTCCCTTGGGTGGCCCTGCCTCACACGTAATCGCGAACTCACCAGCTTCGAGTTTATCTTTTAGCGTGCTCATTATTCCTCCTCCGCCTCAAGTGCCCAGTAGAGAGAATTCCTGTTCTCCATAGGAACTCCAAACTGGTATTTTTGCCTTGCCTTCGGAGGGTTGTACTCCTCGAGCAGGTCCAACCGACCGACGTCCCTGAGCCTCTCATAGATTAACTCCCAGCCGCAGGGTCGATCGGGCTCTACCTCACACCTTCCTTCGTAAGATCCGCCACATGCGCCATTTAACAGGCCCTTAACACACATTGTCAGCGGACATATTCCTCCCGTATAGTCCAGCAGACACTCACCGCACCTCTTACACGTTTCTTCGGAGGGCCAGGTGCCGTGGAAGTCACCCATGGACACGGTATCGTTGGCAGGGTGTACCTGCTTGTCCACGAGTTTACTTACTGCCTGCACACCGATACCACAACAGGAGACCAACAGTGAGTCGCTCGCTTCAACTAGATCGGAAACTCGAGCGAGCTTCATTCCAGCAAGTGCCTTGTTGCAGAGGAACTCGATCACCTTCGTCCCCGTGACGTCCCATCCTCCCTCTTCGAGCTTCTCGGACAACTCTCCAACCCTTTCTGCGCCACCATCACCGGTGGCAGCGTCGCATCCGTCACATCCGAGCAGAAAAACGGAGTCGTCCTCTTCGAGATAACCCTCTATCTCTTCCCAAGGCTTCGGTTCAGATAATATCATTGTTATACCTCCTATCGGTAAAGGTCAATGGACCGCGCAGGCCATACATGGATCGAAGGAACGGACTATCCTGGCAGCCTCGATCGGATTATCCCCGTCCTCAATCCTCGTACCAATCAAAGCCTGCTCGATTGGACCGGGCCTACCTTTTCCGTCCCTGGGTGAAGCGTTCCAGGTTGTAGGCACGACCATCTGATAGTTTTCTATCTCTCCGTCCTTGACCTCGATCCAGTGTCCCAGCGTTCCGCGGGGGGCACTGGTTACGCCCATTCCGGTCCCTTCGTCTGGCATATCGTACTTTGCCACAGACGGTGCACCGGGCTCCAGTTCCTCTATCCAATCCTTCATGAGATCGGCTATGTATTTACACTCGAGCGCCCGGGCCAAATGCCTTCCCGCAACGGAGGCACAGTCCTTCAGTCCGATGTCCAGTTTTCCCATGATCTCGTCCATCCTTCCCTTGATGTATTCATTTCCCCGGCTGTAGTTGATCATTATCCTGGCCGCCGGGCCGACTTCACAGGGTTGCCCTCTATACCGCGGCGCCTTGACCCAGGAATAGGCTCCTTCCTTATCAGCGTCCGGACTTGTCTTTACCTTCGTGGGATGACCCGCTGTAGATTCCGCGTACCAGGAGTGGGTCACCTCTTCCGTAATTTCACTCAAGTCCACGTCCTCGACTCCGTAGTCATCAAGGCTGAAGACTCCGCCAAGAAGACCGACCGGAGCATCCTGAGGGACCTCCCCTACCTTATCCAGGTAGAACCCCCCGTACTCAAGGAACGTGTCGACGCCCTGGCCGACTTCGAAGTAGTCGTCGTACGCTTCTACCAGAGCAAGGGCCCCGGGGAGATACCTATTGTTGATAAAGCAACTTATTTCCTTCAACCGAGCCTCGGCCTTCTCGATCGTCCCCACCTCCGGCTTCTTGGTCGATCCTCCGGGAACGGTCCCCATGTTGTGGGGCATCTTCGCACCAAACAGGGCCAGAAGTTCGTGTGCCTTCTTCCTGATATCCAGGCCGTCGAGGTAATCCCGGCAGAGGTCGGTGCTTATCTCGGGCCCAAGCCGGTAATCTCCCTCGTACTGCGGTTCAAATGGCGCACCATCCGTGTTCCTGAGGAAATTTGCCAGCGCATCAACCTGGGGCCCGCATTCGGTGACCTCGGTCACTCGTTCCGGGTCCAGGTAGTCCAACGCCGCCAGGTGGTAGAAGTGAAGAACGTGAGACTGAATGAAATTCGCCCCTAGCATGATATTCTTGATCAGCCTACCGTTAGGCGGGACCTCGTCTTTTATCCCAAATGCGTCCTCGAGTGCCAGCGAAGAGGCCGTAGCGTGAGCCGTTGGACAGACCCCACATACCCTCTGCGTGATCCTCTGCGCGTCTCTCGGGTCCCGTCCGACCAGTATCTGCTCGAACCCCCTGAATAGAGTACCGCTACTCCTCGCGGCCTTTACCTCGTCCCCCTCAACGTCGGTCTCTATCTTCAGGTGTCCCTCTATACGCGTAACCGGATCTATGGTAATCTGTTTCACTTTAGCCTCCTGTACATCTCCTCGGATTCCTCCGGGCCATATTTCTCAAAAAACGGTCCCATCAGGTCGGGAAAACCCGGCTCCACACATCCAATACAGGGATGATTGTTTTTTATCGCCCAGTTGAGACCTTCATGCCAGCCTCTATTCGGGCAGGGCGCGTTTACATAAGGCCCCTTACATCCAACTTCGACCAAACAGCCCTCGTCGCCGATATGACGCGCGTAGTGGCCGTTCTGGAAGTCCGCGCGCCGGGGACAGTTATCGTGTATCAGTTCTCCGTAAACGGACTTCAACCGCCCGACGTCGTCCAGGTCCTCGGGGCCGGGGAGGCCAAACAACATGACCGTCGCCAGGCTGTCCACGAACCAGCTCGGTTCGGGAGGACAACCGGGGACGTTCAGACAGGGAGTATCTATCCCCTCCGTCTCGAGGTGTTCGGCCGCCGAAATCGCTTCAGTTGGATTCGGCTCGCCAGCGGGAATCCCTCCGTACGCGGCACAGGTGCCCACGCTTACGACCGCTCTAGCACCGGGAGCAGCTTCGGAAAGTTGGTCAGCGACGGACTTTTCTCCTACCATACAATACCTGCCGTCTTCGCCCGTCGGCACGGCTCCTTCCATCACCACCAGGTAATCGCCTTCCGCTTCAGCACGGCTCAACACTTCAAGGGCAAGGTCACCGGTTGCACCCATCAACGTGGCCATAAACTTCAGGGAAATTGACCCCCCTGGTACGACCTCGTCAAGGAGTAGGTTGGATAATCTAGGATAATTGGAGTTCATCAGAGATATCGCGCAACCGGTGCAAGTTGCGCCTTGTAGCCAAATAACAGAACAACATTCTTGTTCGTTGTCCAAAATCACACCTCCTATCATACTTAGAATGATATCACAATCACAACCAAAATCAAAGGCACTGGCGGGGCACTCTATCCCGCTAGGTATAAAAGTTTCCCGTCACCATAAATCTCAGTTAAATAATCGTTGAATGGGGGTTGACTGGTGGGGGTTGATTGGTTAAACTTTTGTTGATTTAGCAGTCACTATCCAAGAGTGCTAATTGTTAGAGTTATGCGAGAAAATTCAACAACCAATAACAATAACAAGTGAGGAGGTATCAATGGATATTAAACCATTAGGCAGAAGAGTGCTCGTCGAGAAGATCGAAGTCGAGGAAGAGGAAGTTACCGAGGGAGGAATTGTTTTACCCGACAGCGCCAGGGAAGAGGATAACTACACCAAGGCAGAGGTACTGGCAGTGGGTACAGATGAGAAGATCGAGGTCGGTGTCGGAGATACAGTTATTTTGTCCAGCTTTTCCGGGACGGAAATCGAAATGGACGGCCGCGAGATGAAGATAGTCAAAGAGAACAACATTCTCGCCAAGATTGAATAACTCTATTAACTCTAGGAGGTAAACATAATTATGGCTAAACAAGTAAAATTTCATGAAGACGCCAGAAGGGCTCTTCAGGAAGGCGTTAATAAGCTAGCCAAGGCAGTCAGAATTACACTTGGCCCGAGGGGAAGGAACGTTATTTTGGACAAAGACTTCGGCGCACCGGATATCACCAACGACGGTGTGACCATCGCCGAGGAGCAGGAATACAAGGACAAGTTCGAGAACATGGGAGCTCAGCTGGTTAAGGAAGTTGCGAGCGAGACTAACGACGCCGCTGGTGACGGTACCACAACGGCTACTATACTTGCCCACGCGATCCTGGAAGAAGGTTTCAAGAACGTCGCTGCGGGTGCAAACCCCGAATACCTGAAGCAGGGTATAAAGCTTGGGACGGAGAAGATCGTAGAGGAACTCGAGAAACACAGCAGGGAACTCTCTACCAAGGAGGAAACCGCTCAGATAGCGACCATCTCGGCAAACGATGAAGAAATAGGTCAAATTATCGCGGACACAATGGAAGAAGCCGGTGAAGACGGCGTAATCACAGTTGAGGAATCCGAGGGTATTAACACTTACTTCGAACTGGTAGAGGGAATGCAGTTCGACAGAGAGTACCTCTCACCCTACTTCGTCACCGACTCCGAGAACATGGAAGTAGACCTGGAGGACCCATACATCCTCATCACGGACCAGGAAATCAAGAACGCTCAGGACTTCGTACCAGTTCTCGAGAAGATAGCTCAGACGGGTAAACCACTGTTGGTAGTGGCTGACGACGTCGACGGCGAAGCGCTGACGACAATGGTAATCAACAAGATCAAGGGAACCCTCGATAGCGTTGCCGTCAAGGCTCCCGGGTTCGGCGACCGCCGTGAGGCTCAACTTGAAGACCTAGCAGTACTGGCCGACGGACAGGTAATCGCCGAGGACCTTGGAATGGACATCAAGGATACAACAATTGACATGCTCGGTCAGGCAGAGAGGGTCCGCGTCACCGACGAAGACACGACAATTATCGGCGGCGAGGGCAGCAAGGAAGCCATCAAAGGCAGAGTCGACCAGATCGACAAACAGATCCAGTCAAGCGATTCCGACTACGACAGGGAAAAACTCGAAGAGAGAAAGGCCAAGTTGGTCGGAGGAATTGCAGTAATCAAGGTCGGTGCTGCAACCGAGACCGAGCTCGACGAGAGGAAGACCCGCATGGAAGATGCCCTCGAGGCAACTCAGGCAGCGGTAGACGAAGGGATCCTGCCCGGAGGCGGAGTCTCGTTGCTACGTGCAGCAGAAGCTATAGATAAACTGGACCTCGAAGGAGACCAAGACGTAGGGGCAAACATCCTAAAGAGAGCGGTACGCGAACCCGTTAAGCAGCTGGCAAACAACGCCGGCTTTGAAGGCGCGATTATCGCCGAGAGACTTCTGGAGAAAGAGCACGACGTAGGTTTCGACGTGGTCAAGGAAGAGTACATCGACATGATCGAAGACGGAATCATCGATCCTACCAAGGTAACCAGGTCAGCGATCCAGAACGCATCTTCAGTTGCCAGCATGCTCCTGTCCACCGACGCGCTCGTCGTTGAATCGGATGAGGACGAAGACGAGGGCGGCGGCCAGGGTGGCGCCCCCGCAGGCGGCGGAATGCCCGGAGGCGGCATGGGTGGCATGCCAGCGATGTAAGGGACCAGATTAAGAAAGAGTAAAACCACAAAAACCCGTGGCGGCAAGAAGGACGCCACGGGTTTTTTTATTTTCTTATGTAAGAGGTTGTCATATAATAACGTGGTGGGGCAAGGACTCACACACAAGCGGTAACCAATATGGAGACTATAGAAGGTTCAATAACGCACGAGATCGAATTACCAACCCTCGGTCCCGAGGGAGATGGTGAGGTTCAGAACGTCGCCCTCGTCCTGGGAGGGGGCGGGGCAAGGGGATTCGCCCATCTGGGAGTGGTAAAGGTCCTCCAGGAGTTGGACCTTAAACCCGACCTGATCGTCGGAACTAGCATGGGAGCCGTGATCGGCTCGGCTGCCGCTGGGCAGGTAGAGGTGGAAGGGCTGATTAAGGTCCTGGAACGACTGGACATCAACCAGATCCTCCAGATATCTCGCGAGAGCAGGCGGGAGCTGGAGAAGATAATCGGCAGGACACTGGTCAAGGGAATCGGAGTATCAAACTGGGGCTCCGAGGAGGCCGACGAGACCCCCGTAAAGCTGGCCCGTTTCTTCACCTTCTTCAAGTTAATGACGAAGAACTCTACTATTGCAGAGCTCCCGATAAGCTACGCCGCCGTCGCTGCGGACCTGCATACCGGTTCGGAAATAATTCTTACGGAGGGAAAGGTCTACAGGGCCGCAGCAGCCAGTTCCGCGATTCCGGGGTTCATCCCTCCGGTAAAGTGGGAGGACTTCCTACTCGTAGATGGCGGGGTCGTCGACACGGTCCCGGTCCTCCCGGCCGTTCAACTTGGCGCGGACGCGGTGATTGCCGTGGACGTCAGCGCGGACCTCCCAGAGCACAAAAGCGACAGTCCACTAGCAATATTTAACAGGACGAGTAAGATAAGAAAAGAAGAGTTGTTGAAGACAAAGAAGGCTATCGCCCGCGGAAGGCTATCCGGGAGGCTAATAACGCTGGACCCTGAAGTTGACGACCTGAATTGGCTCGACTTCAACCAGGTCAAGAGGGCTTCGTCCCGTGGCGAGGAGTGTATCCGCGAGAAGCTTGAAACGGTGAATAGAGTATTCAATTCTGTTAGAAGCTAATATAGATTTTACCCTGTCTCTATCTGACTTTTCGCGATTCTAAGTCCAAAATATTAATATTGACATACCGTGACCAGGACTTATAATTTTATATGGTCTATTCTTTTTTATCCGGCAGAAACTTATTTAATTTTCGGTTGGCAAATACTTATCTCGGATGGTCCATCCTCAAGTTTACCACCTATTCAGTGGCCAAGAAACTTTACAAATTCTTTTATAAGCCTGCTTTTCCTGTTTTCGCTACGCCCATTCAAGTTCCACTTGTCAAAAAGGGGGTTATATGTCCTACCAGTTTAGGAACAAGAAGAATCCAGTCCGAGCCTATTTCGACGAGATCGGTGAAAGACCTCTATTGAGCCGGGAAGAGGAAGCTGAACTCGCGCAAAGAATAGAAGAAAACGACACACAAGCGAAAAAAGAGCTTGCCACCGCCAACCTTAGACTGGTTATCAGCATCGCCAAGAAGTACAGAAATTACGGCCTCTCCTTTCTGGACTTAATCCAGGAAGGTAATCTCGGGTTGATGAAAGCAGTTGAAAAATTTGATTGGCGGAAGGGCTACAAGTTTAGCACCTACGCCACGTGGTGGATCCGCCAGGCGATACTCCGGGCAATTACCAACCGTTCCCGGACCATCAGAGTCCCCGCTCACATGAACGAGCTCATCAGGGACGTGAAGAGGGTCGAGCGGGAGTACATGCACGAACGCGGTATCGACCCCTCGGCCGAGGAGATCGCGGAACAGCTGGACGTCCCCGTTGAAAAGATCAGAAAGGCCCAAAAGACCGCACAGAGGACTACGTCCTTGGATAAACCTCTGGGAGAGGAAGACGGAGAGGCCGGGGTATTGGGAGATATTCTCGCAGACAGCAACCTGCCGGGCCCGGAACAGGAATCCTTGCAGATGCTGACTAAGGACCATCTGGAAGAGTTGCTACACGAGGTACTGACGGATCGGGAAAGAAGGATCATCCAATTACGATACGGCCTTGAGGACTACCACCCCCGGACCCTGAACGAGGTCGGAAAGGTATTCGGCATCAGTAGGGAGCGGGTCAGACAGATACAGAAAGAAGCAATTAACAAACTGAGGAGTCCGGAAATTAAGAAACAGCTCCGTTCGTACCTCAGGGCCATTCCCACATAGCAGTCGAAGAAAGGTCAATCCACCCCGGATGGCGACTTACGTACCTTGATCCGCGGTCCGCGGTGGATTGATTTTCGTTTACCCACCGAAGCTAGTATCGTTCGGGGATAACCCTTTCCTCAGCCTCCTTAGTTGAGTTTTTTGCCTATTCAGAGCACCTCCTGTCTTCGGAGATCAACCAACCGGGCCTCCAGGCGTTCCATATATTTTTCCTCCGTCTTTGTCCTTCTCCCGTCCGGGCTGGTCGGAAGTAACCCATCGACCGTCCACCAACTCCATCGACGCGTAACTTGGCTCCCCGTTGCTCGCGGCCCCTGCCGGCCACCCGTCCAGGGCATTCACCACGTGGACCATCTTCCCACTTGGATCCACCAGCTGCAACTTAGTCCCCGTGTTTGGGATGCTTCCTTTAAAAATGAGGTCGGCGTTCACCGTGGACACGGCTTCATCATCAGTCCGCTCTAGCAGAATGACTCCACCTGGGGGGACGAACTCGTTGATTACCTGAACCGTATTCCCCTCCTCGGATCCGAGGTGGACGACCACATCATCCCATACGAGAGTCCACCCGGTCAGATCGACGCCCTCCCCGCCGAGGTTGCGTAACTCTATCCACTCGTCAGCCCAGCTTGCCTTCGTCCCTGCCCACGCCACCTCGCTAATCACCAGGGAATCCCCATCGGAAGCTTGCACGACAGCGGTAAGAGACAACGCTAGGACCGCTACGACAAAGAAGATTTTTATCCTGCGGATTATCATTCTAACACCTCGCAGTTAGATTTTGGTTTTTCCTCCGTGAACCTCTCACGAGAGTAAAAACATTCTAACCAGCCCGGGTCAGGGGCTCTATAAACCTCCCTAATGAATTAGTTAGCCCCGGTTAAGGAAATTGCGGTCCTAGGTTAATTAACGCCGTGAAGGCCCGAACCACCGGTAAAATTGATCGTAACCACTTATCGGGGTATCCACGGTTTTTTCGTTTCCTATTGATAAACGGGGAACCTGTAAATATAATTTCGTCCGTTCTGGAGGGAATAATGGAAGATTTAGTCATTGTAGAATCACCAACAAAGGCGAATACAATAAACAGGTACCTGGGTTCGCGGTACGAGGTGCTTTCATCAAAGGGCCACGTCCGTGACCTGCCGAAGAAGGAACTCGGCGTCGAGATAGAAAACGACTTTAAACCAACTCTCGTCGTCAATCAAAAGAAACTGGTAGGGAAGTTAAGAAAGGCGGCCGAAGGAGACAAGACGGTCTACCTGGCCACGGATAACGACAGAGAGGGTGAAGCGATTGCGTTTGACCTTTACGAACTGTTAGACGGAAACGGAAGTTCCAACGGAAAGTTCAAGCGTATCGTCTTCAACCAGATAACTAAGGACAGCATAAACCAGGCAATTGAGGGACCTACTAGAATTGACCTCGAGAAGGTGGAGGCACAGCGGGCCCGCCGAATCTTGGACCGGCTGGTCGGCTACCTTATTAGCCCCCTATTATCAAAGTCCATTTCGGGGAGTCGCTTCGAGGGGTTGAGCGCGGGGCGGGTCCAGTCGGTCGGACTGAAGTACATCGTGGACAGGGAAGAGGAGAGGGAAAGGTTTGAACCCGAGGAGTACTGGGAGGTCGCAATAGAGCTGTACAAGGAGTCGGCCTCCAGGGGATTCCCCCTTGACCTCAAGAAGATTCAGGGCGAAAAACCGGATATATCTAGCGAGGAAGAAGCAGACCAGGTCGAAGGGGACCTCAACGAGGCTGATTTCGTCGTCAGTGACCTGACGGAAAAGACCAAGACGAGGTCTCCCCTACCCCCGTTTATCACGTCCACACTCCAGAGGACGGCTTCCTCTGTCTTACATTTTACCCCGAGCAAGACGATGAGGGTCGCTCAATCTCTGTACGAAGGTGTGGAGTTAAAGGGTGGAGTCGAAGGTCTGATCACATACATGAGGACCGACTCAACCAGGGTAGCGAAAGAGGCAAACGCGAGCCTGCGGAATTTTATTTCAAGCAAGTACGGAGAGAGCTATCTTGCTGGCAAGACACGCTATTTTCGAAAGAACAGCAGCGCCCAGGACGCTCACGAGGCTATCCGGCCGACAGGGGTTGAGAGAGAACCGGACGGGATAAGAAGTTACCTGTCACGGGACCAGTATCGGCTGTACAGGCTGATCTGGGAGAGGTTCGTCGCAACCCAGATGAGTAACGCCAGGTACAAGAGAAAGAAAATCGAAGTGACCACCGACGGCTACCTGTTCAGGACGTCCGGCAGCGAATTGATCTTCGACGGTTTTTTAAAGGTGTTACAGCTCAAGCCGTTGAGCGACCAGGACGTAAATCTGCCGAGTAACATCTCCAAAGGGGACGGTCTCAACTTGAAGGACGTTGACCTCAGCCAGCACTTTACCAAACCTCCCAACCGGTACAGCGAAGCCGGGTTGATCAAGAAACTGGAAAAAGGAGGGATCGGCCGGCCGAGCACCTATGCCAGCATAATTTCAACTATTCAAAACCGTGACTACATCGTGAAACGGAACGGCTCGTTCGTCCCCACGCTCCTCGGCTTTATCGTCGTCGAATTTCTTGACGAGTTCTTTCCCGAGATCGTGGAACCGAACCTGACGGCAAAAATGGAGGACGCGCTAGACCGGATCAAGGACGGAGAGACGACAAAGGAGAAGACTCTAAACAGGTTTTACGGCCCGCTGAAGGAGGAACTGGATAAGGTTGAGGAGATACTGGAAACGGAGGACAACGGGTTTGAAATTCCCACTGACGTGGACTGTCCAAAATGCGACGGCCATATGAACATTCGGTACTGGAAGGGATCACCTTATCTCTCATGCTCCTCTTACCCTCAATGCGAGGAAAAGATGAGCTTGCCGGCAAACATCTCCTTCAAGTTTAGCAACGGGAAGGTAATCCTGGCGGAGGAACTTGAGAAACGCCGCGAAGAGGATAAACGCCTGGGCGAGAAGACCTGCCCGGAATGCGGGTCCAAGATGGAAATAAAGCACGGGAGATACGGGAGGTTCTACGCCTGCACCAACCCGGATTGCGACGAGACCACTTCCATCTCAACCGGGGTAACCTGCCCGAGGTGTGAGGACGGCGAACTCGTAGAGCGTTACTCCCGGAGAAAGAAGCAGGTCTTCTACGGCTGCAGTAACTATCCGGACTGCAAGTTTACCACGGGTCGGAGGCCGGTAGAGCGTTGCCCCAGCTGCGGCAATGGTGTCCTGGTAGACGACGGGGACACTCTGGTCTGCAGCAACAAGTCATGCAACCACGTAGAGAAGAAGGAATAGTCACGAGATAGGGCATCCGTAAGCGAGGGAAACGGTTTGCACGGGAGGGTATTCTGACTTAACCTTTATAGACGGAAATTGAAAGGAGGGGTGGGCGAGCGGCCAAAACCGCCGGTTTGGAGTACCGGTGAACCGAGAGGTTCCGTGGGTTCAAATCCCACCCCCTCCGCCAGCCATGCTAGGCGGGGGCTAGCGGTCCCCATTTCCTCAACCCGCTATAGTGGAGCTGACATGCCTGCTGAGGAGTTGGTTGTTTGGGACTGGACCTGGATAAGTGGTGTTGACGGTTGAGTCTTCTGCGGCACAAGTCTACAAATCCCGTCAGGCCTGGAAGGGAGCAGCGGTAAGTAGACCTCTGTGGGTGTCAGGAGGTAGCTTGATCAGAGTTAACTGTCCAGGTAACGCCAGGCAAGCAATTTCGATGCAGGCTGCATGGTACTACACAAGAACCAATTCCCCATCCCCAGATACGTTGAAACTATCGACGTAATTCTCTACCGTAATTACCGACAGTCGCGGTTTTCAAACCAAGGAAAAGGTGGTATAAATGCGTACTTTCTTTTGTCTGGAGGTCCCAGAAGAGATAAGGAAGCGGATGGCTGAACTTTCCGAAGACATCTACCAACCCGCCTATGTAAAATGGGTGGAGCCGGGTAACCTGCACATAACACTCAAGTTCCTGGGCGAGGTAGAGCGGTCACGAGTAGGAGAAATCAGAGAAGCGGCGAGTTCCGCCGTGGAGGGAAACTCCGCCTTTATGATCAAAATCGACAGGCTGGGTGCGTTTCCCGACCCCGGTTACCCGAAAGTTATCTGGCTGGGAAGCAGTTCCGAGCCGGCGGAAATACACGAACTACACTCCGACCTGGAGGAAGAGATGGAGGGACTTGGTTTCGACTCAGAGGACAGAGACTATATACCTCACGTCACACTAGGACGGACCAAGGAGAAGAATGACGGAAGGATAAAAGACATGGGACGGGAGCTCGATTCGTTCTCCGCCGGAGAGGTCTGGGGGGTAGATGTTAACGAGTTAACACTCATGGAAAGCGAACTAAAGCGTCACGGCCCCGTTTACACTCCCGTGTTCAAACTTCCCCTTGAAGGAGGGGATAGGTGAATTATAAGTACCTGGACCACGGTGGAGATGTTGGAATTCGCGCCCGGGGGGAGTCCTTTGACGAACTCCTGGTCGGCGCGGCCAAAGGTTTGTTTGATTTAATGGCAGACCTCGACGAGGTTACGTCCAGGCAGGAGGGACAACTGGAGGTAAACGCCCGGACTGAAGCAAACCTTCTCTACGAGTGGTTGCAGGAGTTGCTCTCCTTAAGCAGCATGGAAGGAAGAATCTACAAGGACTTCGACGTGCAAATTGAGAGGACCGACGGAGGGTTCCTGCTCCGCGGAGCCATGAGGGGTGAAGATATCGACCCCTCTTGGAGGTCCCTCGGCACCGAGGTAAAGGGGATTACCTATCAAGGTTTAGAAGTAGAGAACCACGGGCCCAACGAGTGGTCCTGCGTATTCGTAGTTGACGTATAGGTCAATCAGAGGGAGGTAAAGACTTGAAGAGAGAAGAAGTCCAAATCGAGGAGTTAGGACAAAACATCTGGGAAGTAGAGGAGTTTGGCGACATGAACGTCCCCGGCAGGTTGTTCGTCTCCCGGGAGACCGTCGACGACCTCCTCGACGAATACCGGGGAGGGGACCAGTGGAGCTCTCTCGAGCAGTTGATAAACGTGGCTTCGCTACCCGGAATAGTGTCCGCGTCGATAGGCTTAGCCGATATTCACCCCGGTTACGGGTTTCCCATCGGTGGGGTAGGAGCTTTCGATATCGATAAGGGAGTCGTCGTAGCGGGCGGTGTGGGATTCGACATTAACTGCGGGGTCCGGTTAATGAGGACCCCTCTGGAATTCGAAGAGATAACTAAGGTAAGAGAAGAGCTAGCTGACGCCCTATTCAGAATTATACCCGCAGGACTCGGTTCAGAAGGTGAAATCGACCTCTCGATAGATGAAGTCAACCGTGTCCTGGTCCAGGGTGCCCGGTTCGGGTTGAAACTCGGCTACGGGACCGAGGAAGACCTTGAATACATCGAGGAAAACGGACGAATAGACGGGGCTGACCCGGAAAACGTGAGTCGGCGGGCGAAGCAGCGTCAGTTCAAACAGGTCGGAACCCTCGGTTCCGGCAACCATTACCTGGAAGTCCAGGAGGTAAGTGAAATCTTCGACCGCGACGCCGCAAATGCTTACGGTCTCAGCGAAGGTCAGGTCGTTATCTCGATCCACACGGGTTCTCGAGCACTCGGCCACCAAATTGGACAGGACTACCTGTCGAAGCTGGAGGAGGCAAGTCAAAAATATGGCCTCGAGATCAAGGAACGTGAGCTGGTCTCGGCGCCGATAGACAGCCCCGAAGGGAGGGAATACCTGAGCGCCATGAGGTGCGGGATGAACTGCGCGTTTGCCAACCGCCAGGTGCTGTCAGGTCTGGCCCGGAGGGGTTTTGAGGAAGTTCTCAACCTCCCTCCAGAGGAAATCAAAACCGTATACGAAGTGGGTCACAACACGGCAAAGAACGAAGAACATCTCGTTAACGGCCAGAAGAAACGTTTGCTGGTCCACAGGAAGGGGGCCACGCGGGCGTTCGGTCCGGGGCGGGATGAGTTGCCGAAAAGATACCGCCACGTCGGCGGTCCCGTTCTCGTTGGTGGAACAATGGGCTCGTCTTCTTACGTCCTCCGGGGTTCGGAAATCGCGATGGAAAAGGCCTTTGGCAGTGGGGTCCACGGCGCGGGGAGGGCCATGTCTCGGAAGAAAGCCAAGTCGAAGTTCTGGGGTGAGGACGTGGAGAACTCGTTAAGGTCACGGGGAATCCTGGTCAGATCACATTCCTATCCCGGCCTGGCAGAAGAGGCACCTGGTGCCTACAAGGACGTGGGTAGCGTCGTTGATTCGGTAGCCGTCAACGGACTGACACCAAAGGTGGCAAAGTTAAAACCCGTGATAGCCGTGAAGGGGTAGGGCCTAGAGTTTTTTGACGGTAATCTTATCTCCATCTTGATTCGCCTTACGTATTCGTTTCGCCTGATGAGTATCCTTGGTCAACTTTATGCGGCCCTTCTTTGATACCGCACCGGAGAAGACGCGTTCTCCGTTAATCAATATGTCTATCTCCTCGTTGCTGTACGAGGGGTCAAAATTCAACAGAAGATACTCGTCGGCCTCCTTCAACTTGAAGGCGGGTGAAGAAGAAGGGTTATCCCTTTCGGCAAAACTTCTCACGTCTATGTGGAGCCCCAACTTCTTTTCAAGCGCATCCACCCTTTTACCTCCGTGTCCCAGGACAGCGGGAACGTGGTTGTCGGCCACGTAAACCGCTACCCGGTTATTGGACCTTATTTCCAGATCGAAGTCAAAAGATAATTCCTGACCAAGCTGGTACTCCAGTTCCGAGGTAGCGAAATCCCATATCCTGTTCTGCTCCTGGCCTTCCAGGGGAATGACTACCACCTGTTCTCCGAACGTGTAGATCTCGTAACTCAAACTCCCGGTTTCGAAATCCCGGACCTCGATAACCGGCCTGGACAGGTCTCCCTGCTCCATGCCTGACGGGGTCTTGACCGTCATCTCGACGTCGAAGACCTTCTTGATATCGCCGCCCTCCACGTGCAGGACAGTATCCACAATCTGAGGGATCATTCCTAACTCCACCCTGCCCACGAGGCGCTGTAGCGAATCAATCGCCTTCGTCGCGTGCACAACTCCGACCAAACCCACACCCGACATGCGGAGGTCGGCAAAGACCTCGAAGTCGGAGGTCTGCCTCATTTCGTCAAAGATCGTGTAGTCAGGTCGGGTCAACAGGAGAATTTCCGCCGTGTCCGCCATTTCTCCGTTTAAGTCACGATACTGACTAATCTCCGGAGAAACGTCCAGGTCGCGGGGTTTCTCCATCGTCTTAACTATCCATTCGGAATCACGGAGAAACTCCGACAGGGCCTGCACCAACGTCGATTTACCCATTCCCGGCGCTCCGGCGACCAACACGCCGCGGTGCGATTGCTTCAACCTATTTTCTATCATGTCGGAATAGGAATAGTCCTCGATCGTCGTCTTCTTGACCGGTCGGGTAGCGGTAATCTCTATGGCGTCGGAAAATGGGGGCTTAGCTATGGCGATGCGGATGTTGGCCAGCTGGACTATGGAGGCACCCCCCGAGTCCATCTCGATAAAGCCCTGGGGGTGAACTTCCGCTACTTCCACTATCTCTTCGGTCAACTGCTCCAGCCTCTCCGAGCTGAGTTTCTCCTCGCCAATGGGTTCCAGCTTCATGGAATCCGGAGTCCCTTTCTTCGCCCGGGGGACCGTATCCGCGCGCAGGTGAAGTGACATGGTCGCTTCGTCGAAGTAATCCATAAGCTCCAGTCCCTCTAAACTCTTCTCCGTTTCCTCCTCCCGCGGACGGTGCAGCCGGACTGATAAACCCTTGCTTTTAGCGATGGATCCCTGAATCTTGTCGTTTGTGATCAGCGTGGCGTCAACCCGCTGTGCTAAACCCCTGACGATTGGGTCAAGCGCCCTGGGGCCCGGTGGTGCGAAGCCACCCCTGCCTTCTGTCTCGACAAACTCGAGATCGATTAAACCGTCATCGCAGAACTCTCTCAGCTTCGATAGCTCGTTAAGACCCTTGTATCCTGTTTCCTGTCCATTCGCCGCCTCGGTCTCCAGTTCGAGAACTACGGCTTCCGGCACAATTACTGCCACATCCTTTAACTTCCGGGAGGAAACTAACTCCGTGATTCCCCCATCTACGATTACGCTCAGATCGGCTACGTACTTCTTATCGGAATCTTTCATGGAATAACTCACCTATTATCCTCTAAAACCGTCTTCAGGAGCTGGGACCGTCATCTCTACTCGCAGTTATCGAGGATCAACTTGGCCAAACGCTCGTTATCGTGCTTGACGGTCTGTTTGCCTTCCAGCTTGACCATATCAATTAGGTCGCCTTCAATTAACTTCAATCCGTACTTATTATCGGACTCAAGGTCGTCTTCCACAAGGCCCGACCCTTCCTCTACGTACCTGGCCAGGACTCCCCGGTCGACGTCACCGGTGTTAACCACGGCGTATTCAAGACATGAGACGTCTATGTAGTTGTTTAGCGCATCGAGATGGTCACAGGCTGACATGTCATCGGTCTCACCCGGTTCGGTCATCACGTTGGTCACGTAGAACTTTGCCGCGGAAACCCCTTCGATCGCCCCGGCAATCTCCTCGACCAGGAGGTTGGGAATAATTGACGTGTACAGGCTCCCCGGGCCGAGAACGATCACGTCCGCCGCCTCGATAGCTTCGATCGCCTGAGAGTACGGGGCGGCCCGTTCGGCGAGTCTGATCGTCTTCACCTTTTCCGGATGCTTGTGGAGGCTGCTCTCCCCCGTTATGTCCTTGCCCCCGGCAAGAGTGGCAACGAGATTTGTGTTCTTTAAAGTCGACGGCACCACTCTGCCCCTGACCTTCAGCAGGTTGCTCGTTTCCTCTATCGCGAGGTCGAATCCTCCTTCGATCTGCTCCATTCCGGCGATAATCAGGTTTCCCAGCGAGTGCCCCTCAAGGCCACCGCCGTTACTGAACCTGTGCTGAAAGACCCTGCTCATCTTCGACTCGTCGTCCGCAAGCGCGATAAGGCAGTTCCTTATGTCGCCCGGCGGAAGCATGTTCATCTCTTCCCGCAGCCTGCCGGAACTGCCGCCGTCGTCCATTACGGTGACGATTGCGGTGATGTTGGAGGTATGCTTCTTTAGACCTCGTAAGAGGACTGAAAGGCCCGTGCCTCCCCCCACGGCAACGACGTTGAGCCCCTTCTCGAGCCGGCGGCTCTGCCAGATGATGTCGGAGGTGGAACGACTGGCTGGCTTTATCACCGTAGTAATCGAGTGCGTAACACGATTTACTCCCCAGACCAGGCCGATAATACCTGCCAGAAGTCCAACCGTGGCAGCGAGATAATAGTAGACCGGTTGGGGAAAGAGCGTATTGTAAACGAAACCAACCCAGTTTCGCCCGACGAGGAGTAAAACCGCTAATCCAAACAGGATCGCAGATAGAAGTACCAGCAGCCCCCACCGCTTCACCTTCATTCCCGGATAAAACCACTTAAGTATTCCCTTCCAATCCATCCCTTCCCCCAATTATCCCGTCGGCGAGACCTTGACGTCGGTTATCTCTTCCATTTCTTTCAGGTCGTTCAACAGGTCATTATCTACCTTGATCCTGAACTGACTGCCGGACTTGACGACGAGATACTTATCAGTTTGTTCATCATAGAGCTTGAAGTAGACGGGTGTGTCGCCATCCTGCGTCAGCTCACGCAACCTGGCGAAGGATTCCTCGTGGATCAGGTTGGCGTTAACTACCAACTCCAGTTCCTTCTTCAATTTATCCCAGGCATCTTCGATCGAGAACACCTTGCTAGCGATCAACTGCTGATTTCCGTTCCTCTCGCCAATCTTAGCCTTTATTATTATTACCTTGTCGTCGGCGAGCATCGGACTGGACTTCTTATAGACCTCCGGGAAGGCGACGATTTCCTGTTCTCCGTACCCGTCTGAGATAGTAAAGAAGGCCATCGGGTCTCCCTTTCTGGTGTTGATCTGGTTGATCTCACTGATACGTCCAGCCAACCAGGCCGAACCGTCCGTGGAGTTGGAGGGAAGCTCGTCCAGGTTACAGCAGGAAAAGGATTCCAGTTCGGTCCGGTGCTCCTCCAGGGGATCGCCGCTTATGTAGACGCCAAGATACTCTTTTTCCATCCGGAGACATTGAGCCCGGGGGAACTCCTCCATGTCCGCCTTATCCTTGCTCTCTTCCTTAAACGATACACCTTGATCGAAGAAGGACTTCTGCCCACTCTTCTCCTGGTCTGCGGAAATTCCACCGATCTCCAATCCCTTTTGGATCTGCGTCAACAGGTACTTCCTTGTCCCAAACCGGTCAAACGCCCCCACACGGATCAGGCTCTCAAGGGCCTCCTTGTTTAAACTGCCACCGACACGCTGACAGAGACCGAGGAACGAACTGTATCCATCTCCACGGGACTCGACGATCGCTCGGGCGGGCTCGCTGCCGACGTACTTCACCGCCTCCAGGCCAAATCGAATGTTCCCATCCGGCGTGGGGCTAAACTCCAGGTAGCTTTCGTTTACGTCCGGCGGGAGGACCTCGATCCCCATGTGCTCGCAGTCCTTAATATATTTCTCCACCCTGTCCTCGTTCCCGCCCACGCTAGTCAGCAAACTAGACATGTAAGCAGCTGGGTAGTTGGCCTTCAACCACGCCGTCGAATAGGTAATTCGCGCGTAGGCCGTAGAGTGGGATTTGTTGAAACCGTACCGGGAAAACTTGTCGATGTCTGAAAAGAGGTTCTTCGCCTTCTCTTCCGATATGTCGTTATCCACACAACCCTGAATAAACTTTTCCTTCAGCTGGGCCATAACCTTTTTCTTCTTCTTACCCATGGCGACCCTGAGGGTATCCGCTTCGGGGAGTGAAAAACCGGCAAGTTCCTGAGCCATCTGCATTATCTGTTCCTGATAGATCGGGAGTCCGTAGGTCTCGTCGAGAACGCCCTGCAATTCAGGGTGAGGGTAGGTTACCTCTTCGCCCCCGTGTTTCCTCTTGATATAATCCTCCGTCATTCCGCTCTCCAGAGGGCCCGGTCGGTAGAGAGCGTTGGCCGCAACTATGTCCTCGAACTCCTCGGGTTCAAGCCGCTTCATCAATCCCTGCATCCCCTCGCTCTCGAGCTGGAAAACGCCGATCGTGTCTCCGCGTTTCAACAGCTCGAAGGTCTTCTCGTCGTCCTCGGGGACATCCGACAGGGTCAACTTCTCTCCCTCCGTCTTCGCAATCAGGTCGAACGCTTTGTCGATGATTGTCAGGTTCCGTAAGCCTAAAAAATCCATCTTAAGGAGCCCGATGTCCTCAAGGACCTCCATGTCATACTGGGTGACGATCTCCCCGTCACTCAACCTCTGCAACGGGGCGTACTCGGTCAGCTTTCCCGGAGCTATGACCACTCCGGCGGCGTGGGTTGACGCGTTGCGGAACAACCCTTCCAGCTTGCGGGCGATGTCGAATAGCTGGCGGTAGGTATCGTTTGCGTTGTATTTCTCCGTGAGTTCGGGGACGGATTCCATCGCCTCGTCAAGTGAAGTACCGGGGGGTATCGCCTTGGCTATCCCGTCGGCGTCGTCGTAGGGGATATCGAGGACCCGGGCCACGTCCCTTATCGACGACCTGGCTGCCATGGTGTCAAAGGTCGCAATCTGGGCCACGTGGTCCTCGCCGTACTTATCTACGACGTATTTGATGACCTGGTCGCGACCGTCCATGCAGAAATCGATGTCGATATCGGGCATGCTCACCCGTCCCGGATTGAGGAACCTCTCGAACAGCAGCTCGTGTTCAAGCGGGTCGACGTCCGTTATCCCCAGCGTGTAGGCAACTACACTCGAAGCGGCCGACCCACGACCCGGGCCTACGGGGATATCGTTGTCACGGGCGAACTGAATGAAATCACGTACGATCAGGAAGTAGGTCGGATAACCCATCTCCCCGATGATATTCAACTCGTGGTCTATCCGGTCCTGTATTTTTTCAGTTATTTTCCCCCAGCGTTCCCTGGCGCCTTCCTCGACCAACTCCCGCAAGTACTCGCCGGAGGACCCGTAGCCGTCCGGGACCTCGAACGGGGGGAGAAGGTACTCGTCTCCGAAGTCCAGCTCCATGTTACACCTCTCCGCAATCTCGACGGTGTTTTCAATCGCTTCCGGGAGGTGCGAAAAGCGTTCCCACATCTCTTCGGGCGACTTTAGGTAGTACTCCTCTCCCTCGTAGCGCATGCGGTCCTCGTCGGTGATTTTCTTGTTGGCCTTGATGTTTAACAGGACCTCGTGGGCCAACCGGTCCTCAGCTTCCAGGTAGTGGACGTCATTGGTCGCCACGATACTCAGGTCTAGTTCGTCAGCCAGGTCAATCAGCTTCTCGTTTAACTCCTCCTGGCCCTCGACGCCCTGGTCCTGAAGTTCTATGAAGAAATCGTCCCTCCCAAAGATATCAGAGAGACGCTGGGCTGCCTGGAGGGCCCCTTCTCGGTCGTTCCTCAACAGATTCTTCGGCACCTGGCCGCTCTTGCAGGCACTCAGGGCAATCAGTCCATCCGAGTACTCCTCCAGCAGGTCGTGGTCTACCCTCGGCTTGTAGTAGAAACCTTCGGTAAACGCCCTGCTGGATAGCTTGACGAGGTTCCTGTAACCTTCTACGTCCTTGGCGAGAACAACGAGGTGGTAATACTTTTCGTCACCTTGGTCCCTTCCCCGTTTGGTAAACCGGCTACCCGGGGCCACGTACAATTCGCTCCCGAGGATAGGTTTTACTCCGACTTCCTTCGCCTTGTCGTAGAACCTGATCGCCCCCCGGATGTTGCCGTGGTCGGTAAGGGCAATTGCGGACATGCCCTTCTCCTTGGTCTTCTCCAGCAGCTCCCCTATCTTGTTGGTAGAATCAAGCAGGCTATAATTGGAGTGGACATGCAGGTGAACGAAATCCATAAATCCCCCTTATACTAACTACTGACGGTCAACCCTCTTCCGCTTCCGGATAGACCAATCCTAGTTCCTCTTTGGCTAGCGTCTCGAAGTAGTCGAGATCGTTCCTCCTCGCCAGCTTTTCCTCAAGAGAAGAGATTTGCTCCCGTAACTCGTCCTCTCTCTCCTTGAGTCGAACTATCTCGTCCTGCAACTCGAATATATCCTGAAACCTGTTCCAGTATACCCACCCAAGAAAACCCAGGACGAGGACGGCAACAATGAGCAGGGTCGAGATCAACTTCTTGCGCGAAGCCATGTCGGCCTCGGAATCTTTGTTGGACTCAGCTCCCATATTTTCTCACGTCAGACACCAATCCCACCACATGAGGACCCGAACAAGTATAGAACCAGGTAGAAGTCAAGTTTACTTAGGCCATTCCGCAAGCTTCAGCTCGTATTCCTCTTCCAGCCGGAGGAGTTGATTGTACTTGCTTATTCTGTCGCTCCGGGACAGAGAACCGGACTTTAACTGTGTAGACGGCAGACCGGTTGCCAGGTCCGCGATAAACGTGTCCTCGGTCTCGCCGGACCGGTGAGAAATTACGGCCGAATAGCCCGCTCTCAACGCCGTCCGTACCGCTCTGATGGTTTCGGTCAATGTCCCTATCTGGTTGACCTTAATCAAGATCGAGTTGGCCACGTTCTTTTCGATGCCTTCCTTAAGTATCTCCACATTCGTTACGAAGAGGTCGTCACCAACTATCTGGATCTTGTCTCCCAGCCTGTCCGTCATAACCTTCCAGCCATCCCAGTCGCCTTCGTCGAGCCCGTCCTCGATCGAGATTATCGGAAACTTCTCAACCCAGCCGGAGTACACCTCGACCATATCGTCGGCGGATAGTTCCTCTCCACCGACCAAGTAACTACCGTCCTCGTAGAATTCACTGGCAGCGGGGTCAAGGGCGATGGCGAGGTCCTCTCCGGGGGCGTAACCGGCGGAATCTATCGCGTTAACCAGCAACTCCAGGGCTTCCTCTTCCTCGTCCAGGTCAGGAGCAAAACCACCTTCGTCACCGACGGCGGTGGACATGCCACGACTCGAAAGTATACTTTTCAACTCGTGAAATACCTCGGAGGCCATTTGAGCGGCACCGCCAAAACAACCAGCTCCAACCGGGACGATCATGAACTCCTGCAGGTCAAGGTTGTTGTCGGCGTGGGCTCCACCGTTTAACACGTTCATCAGGGGAATCGGGATTCTGCTCGGCGTTACACCCGCGATGTACTTGAACAGGGGGAGGCCCAGATCGTTGGCCGCCGCACGGGCAGTCGCCAGAGATACTCCCAGTATGGCATTGGCGCCCAGATTACTCTTGTCGTCAGTCCCATCCAGTTCGATGAGTTTTTCGTCGATCTCCTCCTGCCAAAGGGGGTCATGCCCGTCCAGAACGGGGCCAATCTCGTCATTTATATTTTCTACGGCCTTTCTTACTCCCTTGCCACCATATCTATCTGGATCGTTATCGCGCAACTCAAGAGCTTCTCGAGTCCCGGTAGAGGCTCCTGACGGCACGGCGGCCCTACCCCAAGCACCATTATCTAAAATTACCTCTGCCTCAACGGTCGGATTGCCACGGGAATCGAGAATCTCGCGGCCAACTATCTCGCTAATTTGTGACATACTATCATCCCTTTTATGTTATCTAATTTGTGAGATTTCTCTCGCGCCTCCAACCCTGGTAAAGCCTGAAGGTTGATTTGCTTTCATTCTAAAGTATCTATTCGTTCACCCCTTGGGTGAAACCCGACTGGATAAGTTAAATCCCTTTTGTCGAGTAAATAAAGCACCAACCCTTGCTTACAAAGCTTGCTTTCAGCTCCACTGACATCCTCTAAACACGCGCAATGCTCGCTCAATCTGGGTGTTATTTGTGTTGAACTGAGCGATGTCATAGACTTACGTCAGAATCGAGCGTTTTATTATAATCGACTCCGCCACTCAGCTTCAATAAAATCTAGGTCGAGGGTTTCACGACTGCAATTTTTAAACAACCGGGCGGTTGGAGAGTACAGAAAACCCGTGCGTCCCGGGCGGACCCGGTAAAAATGCTGCGAGGAGAAATATGTCCCGAAGGATCGGGGTAATCGACCTTGGTACGAGTTCGATCAAGGCGCTGGTTGGAGAGATAGATAGTTCGGGAACGATTCACGTAATCGGAGTTGGCAAGGTAAATTACGAGTGTCCAAGTTTTCACGTCACGGATAAACCAGGACAGGCCTCTGAGGCGGTCCACGGTGCCGTGAAGAGTGCCAACGAGATGGCGGAGACGTCCCTAACCTCGTTTTTGTTTGGAATCGGCGGAGATTCATTCAGCCTGAAACTCCAGGATGCCACCGTCTCGATCCCCGACGAGGACCGCCCGGTCGGAGAGAGAGACGTGGAACGGGTCCTCGATCTGGCCACTTTCGAGACCGGCTTCGGAAGACGGACGCTATCGGTAGAACCAAGAGGTTACGCTCTGGACGGCCAAGGCGGGGTTAGCAACCCAGTCGGGTTGTACGGCACCAGGTTGGACGTTACCGTGGAGTTACTCTCGGCGCCATCTAGAATCGTCGAGGTGGTTGAAGCAATGGCAGAGGATGCGGGCCTATCGGTTGCACTAATCATCCCCACTACCTGGGCACTGGGAAGTTTCTTTAGCAGGGTTTCCGGCCCGCACGACGGAAGGGTGATTTTCGATCTGGGATACAATTCTACCGTCACCTCAGTTTACAGGGGAGAGGACCTGGTCAACTGGAAGTCTATCCCCGTAGGCGGGAAGCAGATCACCGGAGATTTGCAGGCCAAGTTGAACGTAGAGAGAAAGGACGCGGAAAGGATCAAACGTACGCTCGGCCTGAGGGACCATAAGAACGCCGAGAGGAATCTCGAGTTCGAGGATTTCTCCGGTCAGAGCAGGAAGGTCACCCGCGGGGAGGTCCAAGAGGTTATTTCATCAAGGGTCAAGGAGACCTTCGACATGGCGTTGGAATCGGTTGATGAACTTGAAGGTGCGGAGTTTAGGGAGGCCGGAGTCACCCTGATTGGGGGCACGGCCAAGATCCCCCGCCTGGGGGGATTTCTGGAGGAGAGATATGATTTCACGGCTCGCGTGGGGGTAACGTCCCCAAGGGTCGTTGGCCTCCAGGACATCCTGAACAACCCCGTCTATGCAAACCCGATTGGGCTATTGCTCAAGGGGACCAGGGTCATGGAGAGGAAGAGGCCGACCGGGGAAAGGGAGGAGCGAAACCCACTTGAGTCCATCAAAAAAAGATTTATGGACCTCCTGAGAAATAGTTTACATTGTTAAACATAAGAACTTTTATTTTGAAATAATTTACTATTCAAACTATAATTCAAAATACCAATGCTGATACTGGAAAACTCACGGCGCATGTCGCAGTACTCTTTATCACAGAGAAAAACCCTCGAGGAGTGAGAGATGAACAACCTCGGTGCCTATATCGTTAAGAGACTGGCAACTACTATTCCTATGCTATTCGTCCTCATTACGATTGTCTTTATCCTCCTTCGCGTCATTCCGGGAGACCCCGTCCAAGCGATGCTCGGCGGGCGTAACGTCAGCAAGGAATTAATCGAGAGGAAGAGGGCTGAGTTAGGGTTCGACAAGCCAATACATGAACAGTACATAGACTACTTGGCTGGAATCTTCAGGGGGGATTTTGGAAAATCCTTACGAACGGATAAGCCCGTGCTCCACGAAATATTTTCCCGGTTTCCCGCAACCCTGGAATTGGCCTTCTGGGGCATGTTTATCGCCCTGATTTTGGGTGTCGGTACTGGAGTGTGGGCTGCGGTAAAGAGCGACACCCTTATTGATCACGGATTGAGGATCTTTCACATCGGTGCCTTTGCCGTCCCCCTCTTCTGGATGGGTCTCATGTTCCAAATAGTCTTCGCCGTTTACCTGGGCTGGCTGCCCGTAGGCAATAGGTTGGGCGCACTGTCGATGGCGATGTTTCAACCAGTAACCAAGTTTTACGTAATTGACACCATCATCAAAGGCAGGCTTGACTTGCTGATCGAGACGTTAAAACATTTGACGCTCCCGGCCTTAACCTTAGGGATCATCCAGGCCGGGTTGCTGGGAAGGATGAGCAGGGCAAACATGCTGGAGATCATCGACCTCGACTACGTGAAAACGGCCCGCGCCAAAGGATTGGCCGAAAGGATAGTTGTGTTCAAACACGCCCTGAGGAACGCGATGATTCCAATCGTGACCGTGCTCGGATTACAGTTCGCCATTCTCATGGGTGGAGCAGTCCTGACCGAGACCGTATATTCCTGGCCGGGGATCGCACGATTCCTGATCCGAAGTGTCGACGCCCGTGACTACCCGGCAATCCAGGGAACGATTATCTTCATCGCGATCTTCATCTCCGCCATAAATTTGATCGTTGACGTCCTCTACGCACAGCTTGACCCAAGAGTGAGGTATTAACGACTAGATGTTGTTTACAAAGAAGATACTTGACGGCTTAACGAAGCTTTCACCAATACTCAAGCGGGAGAAATTGCTCGCCGTCGGGCTGGTCGTCGTGTTGCTTTTCATAATCGTTTCAATACTGGCACCTTATATCGCCCCGTATGACCCGATTACTTACAGGAGTGCCCCACGACTTAGCCCACCGACTCTTGCACACCCAATGGGGACTGACCAACTCAGAAGGGACGTCTTCTCGAGGGTGCTAAACGGCGCTCGCGCTCCGCTTGTCGTTGCTTTCGGCTCAATTGCCCTATCGATGAGCGTGGGGACCATCCTGGGCTTGGTATCCGGATACGTCGGGTCCGTAGTCGACCGGCTACTCTCGGTAACTATGGACGCCCTCTATTCGTTTCCTTCGATAATCCTGGCGATCGTATTGGTCGCCGTCCTTGAACCAGGCGTGGACACGATGATATTTGCCATATCGATAGTTTACATCCCGACTTACTTCCGCGTTACGCGGAGTGAAGTATTGACGATTAGAGAAGAGACCTTTGTCGAGGCGGTAAACGCCATGGGCGCAAGCGGATTCAGGATATTGTTCAAACACATCGCTCCGAACGTCGTCAACGCAATTATGGCTGTATCATCTTTTAACATCGCTGACGCGATCCTAACAGAGGCTTCTCTTTCCTACCTCGGTTACGGACTGCCACCTCCGACGCCGGACTGGGGATTTGACATCCAGAACGGACAAAAGTTCCTGCAGAGTGGTTTCTGGTGGCTAGTTACGTTCCCGGGGATCATGATAATTATCCTCTCGCTTGGCTTCGGACTAATCGGGGAAGGAGTAAGTGACCTACTCAACCCAAAGAGAAAAAGAAAGAAAGCGTAAGTCAGAGTGGATTATATAACTGGAGGTGGTTCGACCCCGGAAATTAAAAAGCAAGTCTCTACTACGTAAAAGTAGGAAACCAAGCTTTTACCTAAAAACTGGAGGTAAAAATGAAAAAAGTTAGCGTTCTAGCTTTAATTGGATTGTTGCTGTTAGGTCTCTCCTTAGTAGGTTTTGCACAGAACGACGAAGACACCCTGGTTATGGGGACGACGGACCGAGTAACCCAGCTGTCACCCGCCAACTCTTATGACCACTATTCCTGGCACGTCCTGCGGATGTGCAGTGATGCTCTGCTGAAAATCAAGCCGAAGACCGACGAAGTAGCTCCCGCACTGGCCAGGGAATGGGAGGTCGGCCCCGACGCGCAGGTATACACCTTCCACTTGGTCGAGGACGCCACGTTCACGGACGGAGAACCGGTAAACGCGGAAGCGGTAAAGTGGTCTCTGGAACGCGCGTTACGCTTAGACGGACCCGAGGGTGGGGTCGGGCTGATCAAGATGATCGACACGATCGAGGTACTCGATGAATACACGGTAAAGATCACGCTCAAGTCACCCGACGCTACTTTCTTGAAGCGGATGACCGGTCAGATTGGACCTGCTCTCATCTTTAGTCCGAAGAGCACTCCTGCTGACAAATTTGCCAAGGGCGAGTTCGCCGGCGTTGGTCCATACACCCTGAAGAGCTTCACGCCTGACCAGTCAGTCGTTTACGAAGCATACGAGGATTACTACGGCGAAAACGCCAAGACAAAGAACGTCATTGAACTCAAGTACACCCAGTCCGCCCAGCTCAGAAGCGCCATTGAGTCCGGAAATATCGACATTGCGTTCCGGACGCTCAACCCGGTCGACCTCGTCCAGCTAGAAAAGGAATCGGCCCTGAAGACGTCGCACGCGGCAGTAAGTCCCAGCGTGCGTTACCTGCTGTTCAACGTCACTCACGAGCAGTTCAGCGACGAGCGGGTACGTAAGGCGGTAAGCTACGCGGTCAACAGGGAAGAGATCGTCGACCAGGTATTCAGTGGAGTTGGGAAGCCCATATACACGATGGTACCAGAAGGATGGGCTGGCTCCCTCCCGACGTTCCCCAAGCAGGACGTCGCCAAGTCAGAAGCGCTGCTGGAAAGCGCCGGTTACACCGCGGACAACCCGCTGGAAGCGGTACTGTGGTTCTCACCGAAGCACTACGGAACAACGGAAGCGGACGTAGCCGCTGTTGTCCAGGGTAGCCTTAACTCGCTGTCAAACATGGACGTAACGGTCAAGTCACTCGAGTGGGGCGCTTACACCGAACAGATGTCCCAGGGTGGTTTCGGCATGTTCTTCCTCGGCTGGTACCCTGACTACCTCGAAGCGAGTAACTTCATCGCTCCGTGGACGACGGAGTCGCCGGAAGGACTCGGTACGTTCTTCAACCACCACCCGAACTACGACGCGTACGTAAAGATCATGGACACGGCAAAGGCCACGCCCGACATCGAAAAACGGTCCGCGCTGTACGAGTCCCTACAAATCCTCAGCACAGAGGACATAATGTGGATACCGCTCTGGTCCAACATGGCACAGGCATACGTAGTTACCCAGGAAAACGTCATGAACGCCTACGTAGACCAGACCATGGACATCCACGTTCCGATGATCTGGAAGGAATAGCGTAAGCTTAAATTAGGGAGCAGGATAACAATAGGGGCTGCCTTAACCGGCGGCCCCTTTTTCTTTTTCAGTTTTCAGTCCGCAGTCAAAATCCGTTCGCCGTTTCAGCGTCACGTGTCGTGTGTCGAGCGTCACGCGTCAAAACAATTTCACGGCTCGCATTAACCCATTAACTCATCTCCCGCTCACCCAAATCCTAATCCCTAAATCCTAGATCCTGCCCCCCTTACCCGCTACCCAATTAACCAATTCACCCATTAACTAGTTAACCCGCGAACCCGTGGCTATCGCCAAAGACCTCGACCTCTCACACCGAAAAACTGGTACCGGATACCTGGTACTTCGTTAACCCCGCCAACGCCCGCTCACCGGTCAACCCTTATCCTACATCCTGAATCCTGAATCCTAACCCCTAACCCCCAAATCCTACATCCTGAAACGGATACCGGATACCTCCCATTACCCGTTACTCATTACGCATTACCAATTAACCAATTAACCAATCAACTAGTCAACTCTTTAACCCGCTACCCCATTAACCTACGTCGTCTTCAGGTACGCGTGAATAAACTGGTCCAGCTCCCCGTCGAGGACGGCATCGGTATTACCGACCTCGACATCCGTCCTATGGTCCTTTATCTTCTGATAGGGATGGAGTACGTAGGAGCGAATCTGACTACCCCACTCAATGTCCTTGAGCTCCCCCTGAATCTCGTCTAACTTCTCCGCCCTCTTCTCGAGCTTTAACTGGTAGAGACGGGACCGCAGTATCTTCATCGCCGTCTCCCTGTTCTTGTGCTGACTCCTCTCGTTCTGACAGGTAGCGACGATTCCCGTCGGTTCGTGGGTAATCCTTACCGCTGAGTCGGTCACGTTTACGTGCTGACCGCCAGCTCCGCTCGAGCGGTACGTATCTATTCGTAGATCGTTCTGATCTATCTCAACCTCTGTATCCTCCTCGAATTCGGGGGTTACGCTGATGGAAGCGAATGACGTATGCCTCCTCCCCGCGGAATCGAACGGGGATATCCTCACCAGACGGTGGACCCCTGCTTCCCCTTTAAGGTAGCCATAGGCCCGGTCGCCCTCAACTGACAGGGTTACGCTCTTTATACCGGCTTCTTCCCCTTTGCTAAACCCCAGTGAGTCGTAGACGAAACCTTTCTTCTCCAACCACCTGGTGTACATCCTCAGAAGCATCTCCGCCCAGTCCTGGGCATCGGTGCCTCCCGCGCCCGCGTTTATGCTCAGGTAGCAGTCGTTCTCGTCAAACTTCCCGTCCATGAACAGTTCCAGCTCGAAATCGTCCAGTTCCGCGCGTACTTTCTCAACTTTATCTTCAAGTCTGGCAAGCTCCGCTTCGTTTTCCTCCTCCTCGGCCAATTCATGGAGCACCTCCAGGTCCTCAACCTCCTCGCTTAAGCCCTGAAACTTCTCGACCTTCTCCTCCTTTCTCGTCGCCAGCTTGGAGGTCTCCTTGGCGCTTTCCGGGTTGTCCCAAAATCCGGGAGCACTCATCTCCCGCTTCAGGCCCTCTATTTCTTCCTGGAGCTTTTCCACGTCCAGGTAATCGCTTATCTCTTCCAGTTTATTTCTAAGTTCTTGCAGGTTTTCCACGTAATCACGCTCCGGGTAATTTTATGAGGGGTAGACGGTGAAGACAACGAGGTCGAAAAAAACTTCCCTTAGTTAAACCAGTTAATGGTAATTAAGGTATTCCCCGATAGGGTAACTTAGGTGAAGTTAAGTGAAGAGAAGACCGCTTCTGGCCGTCCTTCTGGGGCTGGTGACCGGAATTACCGTAGCAAGACTAGCCGGGATGAAGAGTCCTCCCTACTGGATAGGCCCCGTTGCTGTAGTGACCGGACTCGGCTTTCTGGGACTCGAAAGCAAACGGCCGCGCGAGGAAACGGGGACGATCGCGGTCGTTTTCCTGTCGGTCCTGTTAGGAATTTCCTGTTGGGGCGGGACGTACTTTGACCCGGGCAACCTTTACCGCAAGATAGCCGATTTCACCCACGTCAAGGGGATGGTCGCCAACTTTCCGGTGACCGTTGACGGCGCTCAAGAATTTACGGTTGAACTAGAAGATTACCCCGGTAAGCTGAAAGTCTACTCCGAAAAAGTATACGAACTTGACTACGGGGACCGGTTATGCATAGAGGGAGACTTTCAGGTCCCGGAGGTTTCAGGGGAGTTCAACTACCGGGAGTACCTGAGAAAGAGGAAGGTCTGGGGGATAGTATATGACACCCGCCTGACCAGGCTCAGCGGGAACAGAGGGAACCTCCTTACCTCTCTGAGCTGGTCCATCCGAAAACTGACCTTCAACAGGATCGAGAACCTGTTCCCGAAGAACGGAGGATTTATCAAGGCGGTTCTCTTTGGCGCGAGAGACTACCTCAGTGAGGGAGACGAGATGGCATTTGAAAAGACTGGCCTGGCCCATCTACTTGCGGCCTCCGGTCTCCATCTGGGAATTCTCATCGGGGGTGGCTGGCTGATCAGCTCCTGGGTGGGACTCTCCAAGAAGACCACCTACCTCCTCAGCCTCCCCCTGCTTCTCACCTACCTCATGGTCGTAGGGTTTAAACTACCTCTCGTCCGGGCGTCGATTCTCTATCTTTTCTCCGGCGCGGGATTCTACTTCCGCGACAAGGGTGCGGTGCTTTCCAGCTGGTACGACCTCTACAATTCCCTGACCGGTGCGGCAATATTGCTGCTGCTCTTCCAGCCGACGTCTCTTACCGAAGCCGGTTTTCAACTAAGCTTCGGGGCAACGTTCGCCATAGCCTACTTATTCGAGCCGATCGAGGCAAACCTCGCCCCGATAAAGCCAAGATACGTCAGGGAAACCCTGGCCGCGTCGCTCGGGGCCCAACTCGGGGTTACGCCCATCATAGCCCTCCACTTCCAGCGGGTCCATCCCTGGGGGGTCCCCCTCAGCCTGTTCTCCATTCCCACAGTCACGGTTATCCTTTATCTAAGCGCCGCATCGATCGCGGTCGGTGACCTTATTCTGCTGGGTGGTCCGCTAAGGTGGGTCACGTCTTCGCTCATAGACCTCTTCATCTTAGGGCTAAAGTGGGCGTCTCGGGTGCCGCTCGTCGCAATTGATCCGGGAAAGGTCAACTCCTTTGCCTTAGCGGCGTACCTCGTATTTCTCTTTTGGATAAAACGGTTGCTGAACCGGCGGAGGGTTTTTCGGTCCACGTACACGTTGACCGAAGAGAGAAACGGCAGGTGGGTCAGAGTTCCTCCGTTCCCTCGTCATCGACGTTGATGTAGGATTGTCGTTTCAGGTCCCACTCTTTCTTGACCCACTTTTGGCTGTAGAGCCTGATTCCGCGTCTAGTGAAGGGGATTAATCCGGCCAGACCGATGAAGTCAGTCAACACACCCGGCGTAAGAAGAAAGGCACCGGAGATCAGCAATATCGCTCCATCTATTAGCTCGGCGGTGGGGAGTCGGCCCTCCTGAAACTTCTCGCGCATTCTCTTCAGGACGGAAACCCCTTCTCTTCTGGCGAGCAGCGCTCCAACCACGCCGGTACCAACCACGATTAGGGCCGTCCACCATACCCCTATTGCCTTCCCTATCCTGACCAGAAACACGATTTCCAACAGTGGTATAGCGGTAAATAGGACGATTAACTTTGCTGACATCTCGATCCTCCGTGCTGTCGCCGAATTACGCTTGAGTCCAGGTCGTTAAAGATTAGTTGAGGGTCTCGCCGATGACCTCAGTCATCTTTTCCAGGGCCTCCCGTCGGTGGCTTATCTCGTTCTTCGTTTTCCCTCCCAGCTGGGCCAGAGTTCTCTTGAACCCGTTAGGCACAAATACCGGGTCGTATCCGAACCCAGAATCCCCCCGGGGAGAAGTTGTGATATGCCCGTTAAGGATACCCCTAGTGGTAAAACTTCTTCCGGAGGGCGTATAGAGGGTGGCAACCGTCACGAATCTCGCCTCGCGATCGGTGACCCCCTCGAGCCTCTCCAGCAAAAGCCGGGTATTTGTTTCGTCATCCGCATCAGGTCCAGAAAAACGTGATGAGTGCACTCCAGGAGCACCATCCAGGGCTCGGACCTCGAGGCCTGAGTCATCGCTCAATACGGAAAACCCTGTCTCCTCGCTTATCTCCTTTGCCTTCTTCAACGAGTTTTCTGCGTATGAACTACCGTCCTCGTCAACCTCCGAGAACCGGGTTTCCTCGTATGTAAGGATCTCCAAGTCGGGAAGTTCCGTCTCAAGGATCGCTCTGGCCTCTTTTATCTTCCCCGGGTTTCTGGTACCTAGAAGTATCTTATTCGTCCTCACTTGTTCCCGACGATAACCCCTTCAGGTCGAGTTCTTTAGCCAGGTGACAGTGGACGTAGTGGTCGTCCTCTACCTCGACGAGTTCCGGCTCCTCTTCGCTACAGATCGGCTCGCTGTACGGACACCTCGGGTGGAAATAGCAGCCGGGTGGGGGATCGACCGGCGAAGGCACGTCCCCTTCGAGAATTATCCTCTCGGACTCGAAATCGGGATTGGCAACGGGGACTGCCGACATCAGCGCCTCGGTATAGGGGTGCAGAGGACTGTTGAAGAGCTTGTCCACGTCGGTCAGCTCGACTATCTGTCCGAGGTACATGACCGCTACCCTGTCACTTATATGCTTGATTACGGAAAGGTCGTGGGCGATGAACAGGTAGGTCAGGCCGAATTCGTCCTGGAGGTCATCGAGCTGATTCAATACCTGGGCCTGAATTGATACGTCAAGTGCTGAAACCGGCTCATCTGCTATGATCAGTTCCGGGTCCAGGGCAAGAGCTCGGGCCACGCCAATTCTCTGTCGTTGACCACCGCTAAACTCGTGCGGATATCTCTTCATGTGGTTTTCCGTGAGCCCCACCGTCTCCAGCAGTTGCTTGACCCTGTCGTTTCTTTCCTTTCTGTTACCGATGCCGTGGACGACAAGGGGTTCACCAACGATGCTGGCGACCGTCATCCTGGGGTTCAACGAAGAGTAGGGGTCCTGAAAGATAATCTGCATGTCGCGCCTGAGGTGTTTTAACTCTCTCTTGTCCGCCTTGGCAATATCAACTACCTCCCCGCTTCCGTTACCTAGTTCGGCGCTCCGAAAGAAAATTTCACCCGCTGTCGGCTCGATAAGGCGGAGGATAGTTCGGCCGGCGGTCGTCTTTCCACAACCACTTTCTCCAACCAGTCCCAGGGTCTCTCCCTCACGGATAAACATGTCCACGTCATCCACGGCCTTCACGTATCCAACTACTCTCCGAAACACCCCGCGGCGCACCGGAAAGTACTTCTTCATTCCGCTAACCTGAAGTAGTCTATCTTCTTCCATTTCTACCACTTAAGCTCACCCCGCTTAATGATCAATGTGCAACCAACAAGCTGATTTATGGCCGTCAGCCACCTCTACCAACGGTGGATCCTTTTCCCTGCATACATCCATGACGTGTGGACAGCGGTTGTTAAATGGACATCCCTCAGGGACATCGTAGGGATCGGGAACGACCCCCTTAATCGGCTTTAACCTCCCCTTGTCCACGTCGAGGGACGGTATAGATTCCATAAGTCCCTGCGTGTACGGCATCGTTGGATTGTGATATATTTCGTGTACTTCTCCGCTCTCCACAATCTTGCCCAGGTACATGACGACGACGAAGCTGGTAATTTCGGCAATAACGCCCAGATCGTGAGTGATGAACATGATCGAAGTGTTGAATTCATGTTGTAGATCTTCCATTAAATCGAGTATCTGGGCCTGTATTGTCACGTCAAGTGCTGTGGTGGGTTCATCAGCGATCAACATCGTAGGGTTACAGGACAGGGCCATCGCTATCATCGCCCTCTGTCTCATTCCACCTGAAAGCTGATGTGGATATTCATCTACTCTCTGTTCGGGCAGGGGGATGCCGACCTCTTCCAGCATGTTTATCGCTATCTTTCGTGCCTTCTTCTTGTTGACGTTCTGGTGAAGGGTAATCGCTTCCATGATCTGATTTCCAATCGTGAATACTGGATTAAGGGAGGTCATCGGTTCCTGGAATATCATCGCGATCTCGTTGCCACGGATCGACCGCATCTCCTTTCCTTTTGGATTTAACTCCGTGAGATCAACGGTACCGCCATCTCGATGGAACAGGATCTCCCCTTCAACTATCTTTCCCGGTGGCATCGGCACCAGACCCATAACGGACAAAGCGGTAACCGATTTTCCGGAGCCACTTTCCCCAACGACACCCATGGTCTGCTGCCTGTCGATGCTGAACGTCACACCATCAACTGCCTGCACGACCCCATCCTCAGTGTAGAAATATGTCTTTAAATCCTTCAGATCAATTAATGACATAACTCCCCCAGGAGAAAATTAGAAAATTGACAGGAGCAAGCTGGAGATCATGAAGACAGACGCTAATACAGAGGTAGCCGTTCGCTTTGGGTCCGTCTTCTCCTCTCTTCCAAAAACCGTACTGGAACCTCCAGCGCCAAAAGCACCACCTAATCCGGCATGCTCACTCATCTGCACCAATACTATGCCGATAAGCCCCAGTGAACTTAGATAGAAAATAAACCTCATGATAATCGTTAACATTAAACCACCTCATTATATTATTAAGTAAATCACGCTTTCGCAAACTACGACGAGAACTTCCAATTAAAGGTCGTCCCCACGCAGAAACTTCTCTATAATCGAAAAATCCTCGTTGGTCGTTAGTTTGATGTTACCTCTTTCTCCAGGGACAACGGCCGGCTTGACCTTTTCAACACTCATAACCGCTCCGGCGTCGTCCGTGTAGTACTCACCCTCTTCCAACGACTTTCCGATCGCTTCGTACAGGAGATCGTACTCAAAACACTGAGGCGTCTGCACCCTGACCAGGGCATCCCTGTCGACCGTTTCCCCCGAAAAACCTCGCTCAAGCCTTCTAATCGTATCAACGGGCTTGAGGCCGGGGTACGAAGCCCTGGAGAAGACCGCCTCCTCGAGTAAATCCACGAGCAGGTCCACGCTGAAGTTTGGCCTAGCACCGTCGTGGATAAAGACGTAGTCCGTCTCGATCAAGTTCAACCCCGCCCAGGATGAGTCCTGTCTTCTCTCTCCCCCTGTAACCGTATCCAAAGGCGTATCGGAGTCAAAGCTCTCTATTACCCGTTCTTGTAACAGGTCGGCGTCACCCCGGTTGAAGACTACAACCAGTCGATCAACCAGACCGGAATCAGCGAACCGGGTCAACGAATGAGTCAACACCGGACTCCCTGCGAGCTCGCGATAGACCTTGTTTACGTTGCCATCTGCCCGACTACTCCTACCAGCAGCAAGGATAACGGCCCCGACGCTCTTATCCGCGTACATTCGCTATGAGCTATTAACCTTCCGATTCTTCCGAAGAAAAGGTCACTTGTTTCAGCCCGCCACCGTCGGCGGAGACCTCAAATATCTCCCAAGAACCCGTCCGGTCCGAGTTGAAGATTACCTTATCATCTTCACTCCACTTCGGGTTGACGTCCTGACCTTCATCCGTAGTCAGACGCGTCTCGTCGCCACTTTTCGGATCAAGCACGTAGATATCTGTGTTGTCATCACGCTGGGAGACGAATACCACTTGCTCACCGTTTGGACCCCAGTCTGGACCCCAATCGTCGGATTCGTTGTTCGTTATCTGCGTCTTTTCACCGGTCTCCCTATCTAGGACGAACAGTTCGAAGTCCTTGCCGTCCTTGTCAGCAAATATCACTTCGCCAGTCGCCGGATCGACGCCGGGCTGCCAATTTTGAATTTCTGGGCCCTGGTTGAAGAGAGAACAACCGGACAACGATACTACCAAACCCACTAGCAGCAGGGACAATAAAAAGATCCTTTTCATTAAGTAATTTTCCCCCTCGATAGTTCTAAGTTAACATTCCTTCCATCATATCATATAATAACCCATATAGACAGGCAAACGAAATTTGGCCCGTTACTGGTTTCTAAATTTATTAAACCTTGACCAGTTGCCGGGTAGGAGTACCCTTTGTAACAAGAAAGTTTAGCGGCGACTTGACCTTTTTGCAATGTTATGATATCCTTAAATTCGCTTAAAAACGGCTATAACAGCAGAAACCCGAGGGATATATTCTGTCAAAAACTTGGACGGTAAAAGAGATTTTAGACTGGACCAGGAACTACTTTATGGGGGCGGGGATAGAAAAATCCCGACTGGAGGCAGAAGAACTTCTAGCTCATACGCTAGAGGTGAACAGGTTAAATCTCTATCTAAACCCCGATAGACCCCTAACCAAGGCCGAACTGAACAGATACCGACCGCTGATCAAGAAGAGAAAGTCCGGCCAACCCCTACAGTATATCACGGGCAAGACGTCCTTTATGGGGATCAGTTTGAAGATAGACGATCGGGCCCTCGTCCCCAGACCGGAGACGGAGGAGATGACCGAGGAAATCCTCACCCGGTTTCGCCACCGGAGCGGGCTTAAGGTCCTCGACCTGGGTACGGGTTCCGGGGCTATTGCCATCGCCCTCGCCAAGTTCCTAGTTGCCCCCCGGGTAACCGCAGTGGACAAGAGCGATTCCGCACTGAAACTTGCGGAGGAGAACGTGTCCGAAAACGGGGTCTCCGGCGCGGTTGAGTTCCGACAGTCGGACTGGTTTTCAGCGGTAGACGATCAATACAATATCATAGTCTCCAACCCGCCCTACGTTGCCTCAGGGGAGATCGAAGAGCTGAGCCCGGAGGTCAGGGAACACGAACCCCTGGAGGCACTCGACGGGGGAGAGGACGGAATGAGAGAAATACGGCGGATACTCGAGGAAGTCCCCGGATATTTGACTGAAGATGGTGCATTTTTTCTAGAAATTAGTTATAACCAAGGGGAAAGGGTCAAGGACTTGGTTTCAAATACCGACTTCACTCGGGTTAAATTAATCAAGGACACCGGGGAAAAGGACAGAATACTATTCGGACAGAGAAGGGTTAAAGATGTCAAAAATGGTTCAAGTTGCTGAGTTATCGATTTGCAACTCGGAAGACGAATTAATATTCGAAAACCTCAGCTTTAACGTAGAAGGTGGGGAGATAGCGCAACTCAAAGGGTTAACGGAGATCCAGTATGACGTCCTCTTCAGAGTATTGATAGGGGAATTGGATCCCGATTCCGGACAAATAGTGGTTTCTGGTAGAAATATCGTCAGGTTAAACGAGAAGAAGCGAAAGGAGATGTTGAAAAAGGAGGTAAGTTTCGTCCCTTACGACTTCATCTTGCCCAAGGAAAAGACAGTACGAGAGGCACTTGAATTCAAGATGGGGATTATTGGAGATACCATCGAAGCGGACGAAATGATAGAAGAGACGTTGCGCTACTTTCAGCTCGGAGGCGTCCAGGGTTCTCTGCCAGGGGAGATGTCCCCTGAGGAGAAGGCGAGATCAGTTCTTGCTCTGGCCACGGTTAACTCTCCCCGACTGTTAATCTGCCGTAACCCGTTCTCAGAACTGGGCCGTGGAGACGAGGAGGAGATACTGAAGTTGCTCGCAAACGTGGTCGATACGAGCGGTCTCACCGCCTTTTTACTGTCGAGTACGTTAAAGCCCGATCTCGAGAGGATTCAGACAATCGAAGTGTAGACGAATTTCAGAGAGATAACTTATGCAAGCGAGTTTATATTTAATCAAGGAGTTTAGGAGGCTGCTCACCCGTAACGCGCTGATCAAGACGCTTGGGGCAGTCCTATTCATCCTGGGTTTCATCGCCCTCATATACGTATTGTTGATCCCCAAACAACAACCGCTTAGCGTAAAACCTGAGATGGAGAGGTTCCCGGAGGGGTTTAACACCGTCGCCCAGATACGGGGAAACCTGTCCAGCGGAGAGATTAACGAACTATATTTATCCCTGAGACGGTTAAACTCCGTAGACGGTATCTTCCTCGTGCTTTCGGAAGAAATTGAAAAGGGTCTTCTCCAACTTCCCTCAGAACTCTCGGGGGGCTCCGACGTCTTTCTGGTCAAGACCCCCGACAGGGAGAAGATGCTCGCGGACCTGCGGAAACAACCTGATATAACCATGGTAAGTTCCCTAACGGCACGGAACCTGAATACGGAGGCCGGGACCAAACTTCCGCTCTGGTTGAAGATAGTCCTCCTCATCATCGCCGTGGGCCTCGTTGGGTTGGTCTTTTACCTAATCAAGTCCACGACTAAGGAAGTGCTCGACTCGTGGGAAGGAGAGATACAGATAATGCGTTACTCGGGCCTGTCGAGAGGATCGATTAAGTTTCCAGTTATGTTGTTTGGCATACTGGTGGGGCTGGTTGGGTCGGTCCTCAGTTTGATACTTCTCTTCGCGCTGTCCCAGTGGGCAAGCAGTGGAATATGGCTCAGCAACCAATTGGCGAACCTCCAGAGCGACACCACCATATTGATCCTGGTCGTCTGGTCGGTCTTGCTAGGCGTCGTGGTCGGTTTCTTGTCCTCCCTGTTTAGCCTACGAGAGGTCGACGCGAGATGGGAATCTGATACTCCGGTTATCTAAGAAAATAGAAAATGGGGAGGAAATTCCTCCCCACGGACGAGTTGAATCTCTAAGAATATTTTGCCTTAAACGAAAGTCAACCTCGCCATTTCCGCTCCGTCTCCACGCCGCGGCGGCAGCCGCAGTATCCTCGTATACCCTCCGTCTCTATCGCTGTAACCCGGGGCAACCTCTTCAAACAGCTCAGCGACAAGTTCCTTATCGTTGATCAACTTATAGGCCTGTCGCCTGGCATGTCCGTCGCCACGTTTGGCAAGGGTAACCATTCTATCAGCATATCTACTGGTCTCCTTTGCCCGGGTAGCGGTGGTATCCACCTTGCCATGCCTGATCAAGTCCTTGATCAGGGTAGAGACTATCTGTCGCTGTCGAGTTGACTTTGCAAATTTCCAACCCTTGGTCTTATGATCCATTGTTACTTTCCTCCTTATCTGCCAACGAGTATCCAAGTTCATCCAACTTGCTCTCGACCTTCTGTAAGGTCTTGTCTCCAAAACCGTGTATGTCGAGGAGGTCGTTCGGGGTCTGTTCAAGCAAATCTTCGAGCACCTCTACGCCCTTCTCCTGGAGCAGGTTACAGGCCCTCTGGTTGAAACCGAGGTCCTCGAGCCTTTCGTCGAACTCCTCGGGTACCTCCTCTTCGACTTCCTGAAGCGTACCTAGCTCTCCGAACGGGAGTTCCGGGAGCCTGGAAAAGAGTTCGTACCGACGGGCAAGAATCCTAGAAGCTCTTCCCACGGCCTCTTCGGGCCTTATGCCTCCGTCCGTCTCCAACTCCAGCGTAAGCCTATCGCAATCCTCCCTCCCACCAGCACGCACGTTGTCGACGGTAAAATTCACCTGTTGTACAGGAGAAAAATCGGAGTCGATCGGGATTATCGAGAGAGGGGCATCTTCGATCTTGTTCTCGTCCGCGGACCTATATCCCATTCCAGCCTCCACGTCCATTTCCACGTCGAGTGAACCCCCATCGGACAGGTGGGCAATCTCGTGTTCGGGATTGACGATCTCTATCCCCGACTCTACCTGAAGGTCCTTTGCCTTCACCTCTCCGTCGCCAGAGGCCTCGAGATACATCTTGAGGGTTTCCTCCCTGGTCATCCTCAGGGCCAGACCCTTAATGTTCATGATTATCTCGATGACGTCCTCTCTTACTCCCTCTATCGTGTCGTATTCGTGATATTTTCCACTAAACCTAACTCTAGTTACCGCAGCGCCGGGTATTAAGGACATCAATACCCGCCGGAGAGAGTTGCCCAATGTTGTTCCCATACCCCGTTCTAATGGGCTTATTACGAGCGTACCTTGAGTGTGATCTAATTCCTCAAAATGTACGTCTTCTGGCTCAATATATTCTAACATTAGCCCTCCGCTACGTTATTTTTACCGTGAGTAGAACTCAACAATTCTGTTTACTTTAAGCGTTTCCTCAAGGTCCTCAATTGTGGGCTCTGACAGGACAGAGGTCTTCATGTTTTCCGGCTCAACGTCTATCCAGGTGGGAATACGGGATGTCTCCTCGTCCACGAGTTCGCGCAAGCCTTCCTTCTGACTCGAGCTGCTCTTAAACGAAACCACATCCCCCTCTTCCACCAGGTACGACGGTATATCGACAGACCGGCCGTTAACCTCGATATGACCGTGGTTAATCAGCTGTCGAGCTTGGTCACGGGAGTTTGCCAGACCGCTGCGATAAAGGACGTTGTCCAGCCGCTTTTCCAGCAGCTTGAGTAGCGCCTCACCGGTAACCTCTTTACTCTTCTTTGATTCCTCAAAGTAGTTCCTGAATTGCTCTTCCCTAAGTCCGTATATGTGGCGGGCCTTCTGTTTTTCCCTCAGCCTTATCCTATATTGAGACCATCGCGACCTGCTCTCTCCTGCCTCACCGGGCGGGTAGGATTTTCTGGTCAAAGGACATTTATCTGAATAACACTTTTCGCCCTTTAGGAATAACTTAGTTCCTTCTCTCCTACACTTCTTACACTTCGCTTCTGTATCTCTTCCCATATTTGATACCCCCTCTAACCGTGCGATCTGGGCGTTATGTTAGAAACCTTAGTTACCTTAATTCCCGCCCCTTCGATCGTTTGAATGACTGAATTTCGTCCAGAACCCGTTCCCTTTACCGTAACGATAACGGAATTCACACCGTAGTCCCTCATCTCCTTTATGAGAGCCTCCGTGGCAACCTGCGCCGCGTAAGGAGTCCCCTTTCTTGACCCCTTGAAGCCTACAGACCCAGGTGTAACCCACGAGACGACGTCTCCGTTGGTATCCGTCAAGGTAAGAATGGTGTTGTTAAACGAAGCGTTTACATGAACCCTGGCTTTGTTTAATTTTACCTTCTTGCGTGCCATCTAATCTCTCCTTGTTTCATAAAAAATCATTTCTTTCCTGCTTTCGCCTCCCGCGGGCCCTTCCAGGTCCTTGCGTTCGACTGCGTCTTCTGCCCTCTGACGGGCAACCCGGTTTTGTGGCGCTGCCCGCGGTAACAATCGATATCCTTCAACCTCTGAATATCCGCTTCGACCTTTCGTTCAAGATCTCCCTCGACCCTGTACTTGTCTATGGCGTTCCTGAGCTTGGCCACGTCTGCTTCGGTCAAATCGTGGACGTATTCGTCGGGATCCACGCCGGAAGTCTCCGCGACCTCGAGCGCCCTGTGCTGCCCTATACCTTTGATGTAAGTAAGGGATATCTTCACCTTTTTATCCTCGGGAATGTCTACACCAGCTAGTCTTGGCATCCTAGATCACCTATTATAATCATCCTTGACGCTGCCTGTGCTTCGGATTCTTGCAGGTCACCTCAACACGGCCATTACGCCGAATAATCTTGCAATCATCGCAAATCTTTTTTACGGAACTTCGCACCTTCATGCTTTCCCTCCTCGACTATGATTCTCGGTATACTATTCTGCCCTTACTCAAATCGTGCGGGGAAAACTCAACCAGTACTCTATCCCCTGGAACGATCCGAATAAAGTGCTTCCTTATCTTTCCTGATATATGGCAGATCGCCTCGTGTCCGTTGTCCAGCTCGACTTTAAACATCGAATCCGGCAGGGCTTCAACTATTTCTCCCCGCCTTCTGATAATATCTTTGTCCTTTTCAGGGGCCATGACTTTAAGAACCACCTCTGACAAGTACTTCCGGTCCCTCACTCGTTGCAGCAACCATTCCTTCAAAATGCGCCGACAAACCTCCGTCCGCAGGAACTGCCGTCCAACCGTCGTCTAACACGACTGTGGATTTATCGTCCATCTTCACCATCGGCTCAATACAAAACACCATTCCCCCTTTGATCCTCTTTCCTGTATCGGGCTCACCGTAATTGGGAATCTGAGGATCCTCGTGCATATTTCTCCCTATTCCGTGTCCCACAAACTCCTTCACCACGTAAAATCCCTTTTCCTCGACGAAGGACCCAATTGCGTGCGATATGTCTCCAATCCTGTTCCCCGGCCTGACCTGCTCTATTCCTACAGTTAGGGCCTCGTTCGTCACGTCAACCAGGCTCTGAACCTGGCCTGTTACCTCGCCGACGGTGACGGTCGTCGCGAAGTCCGCGAAAAAACCTTTCCGTTCGATCCCAATGTCCAGCGAGAGTATGTCGCCGCTATCTACGGCCCTCTCGCCGGGTATTCCGTGAACTATCTCTTCGTTGATAGAAGTGCATAAAGAACTTGGATATCCGCGGTAATTTTTGAAGGCGGGCTTCCCATCGGCTTTGACGATCAATTCTTCGGCGTACTCGTCGAGCGAGATGGTCGTGACGCCGGGTTCTACTCTTCGCACCACTTTATCAAGAATGCTGCCCAAAATATTAGCATTTTCACGCAAAATTTCAAGCTCTGAACCCGACTTTAACTCTATCATGACCCGTAATCCCTAGCTTATCGCCGCTCTAATGTTCTCAAAGATTGCGTCCGGCTCCCGCTCGCCGTCTATTTCTACCAGGACCCCGCGATCACGATAAAACCCAACAAGTGGCGCGGACTGCTCGAGGAACGTCTCAAACCTATTCCGGATGACCTCAGGTTTGTCGTCGCTTCTCTGGTATAACTCCCCGTTACACTTATCGCAAACCCCCGGCTCGTCCGGTTTATCAAACTGAAGGTTGTAAATTTCGCCACATTCCGAACAGACCCTTCGCGCGGACAGCCTCCTTACCGCCTCCTCTTTACTGATATTTATGTAAATAACCTTGTCTACTTCGAGCACGTTTTCCAGGGCCTCGGCCTGACTGATCGTCCGCGGAAAACCGTCAAACAGGTACCCAGATTCCCGGTCGAGGTGCTTTCGCACCATCTCAATAATGAGTTCGTCGGGAACCAGGTCGCCACGGTCCATGTACTCCCTGGCTTCTAACCCCAGATCGGTCCCTTCGCTGACCTCCTCTCTCAGGATATCTCCGGTCGATAAGTGGGCCAAATCCATGGACTCGACGATCTTACTCGCCTGCGTGCCCTTTCCTGCTCCCGGTCCGCCCAGGAGGATCAAGTTGAAGTCATTTCTCTTTCCATTGGACATATTAACGTCGCCTCCCCAGAAGCGCCGAACCCCCTGCTTCCGTCAAACTCTCGTAATGCCTCATGACCATGTGCGACTCTATCTGCATGAGCACGTCGAGACCGACACCAACGACGATCAGTACTGACGTACCTCCAAGCCAGAACGACGAGAGTCCACTTACCGCGGTAAATATGAACGGCAGGATAGCTATCGCGCCCAGGAAGAGCGCTCCCACTAAAAGCAGGCGATTCAGGATCGAGTTAATGTATTCGACAGTCGGCTGACCAGGCCTCACTCCGGGGATGAATCCTCCTGACTCCTTGAGGTTTTTCGCCACGTCGTTGGGGTCGAAGATAATCGCGCTGTAAAAATACGTGAAGAATACAATTAACAGGACATATGCAACCAGATAGGGGATGCTACCACGTTGTACGTACTGGGTCATCCAGGAAAGCCCCGGTGCCCATTGAGCGACCGTCATCGGTAATGACAGGAGGACCGATGCAAATATAATTGGAATAACTCCACCCTGGTTTACCTTTATCGGGAGGTGGCTCGTGTGACCGCCGTAAACCTTCCGGCCCGCAGTCCGTTTGGCGTACTGGATACGAATATTTCGCCTTCCCTGCTGAACGATGACTACGCCGGCGATAACGACGATAAACACGATAACGAGGATCAGGCCCCATAAAGCACTAACGTTCCCGTAGGTTACCTCGACCCACGTACTGTACAGCTGACTGGGAAACCTCGCCATAATCCCGGCCATAATTAAAACGGAGATCCCGTTACCAATACCGTTTTCGGTGATCCTCTCACCCAACCACATGAGAAAGACGGTACCGGTCGTCATCGAGATAACCGCGGTGATAAAGAACATTATCGTCGAACCTTCGACCATTCCCTGCCTGACAAGAAAGTAACTCCAACCGTATGATTGAATAAACGCGATTGCCAGGGTGCCGTACCTGGTATACTTGGTGATAACCTTTCGGCCTTCCCGCCCCTGTTGCTGGAGTTCTTTTAGTTTAGGCACTACGGCGGTCAATAAACTCATAATAATCGACGCGTTTATGTAGGGGGTAATTCCCAGCCCGAACAGCGTACCCCGTCCCAGCGCTCCACCCGTAAACATGTTGAGGTACTGCAGGATGTTCCCTCCGCCCTGCTCGAACAGGTTAAGTAGAGCCTGCGAGTCGATGCCAGGGATAGGGATGTGAGCTCCCGCACGAAATATCGCCAGAGCCCCCAATGTAAATAATATTCGCTTCCGAAGCTCCGGGATCTTGAGGATGTTGGTCAATTGGCTTAGCACGTTATATCACTCTTTGTCGGAAAGTTCTATTGCTTCCCCACCTGCATCTTCGATCTTAGCACGAGCACTTGAGCTAAAGGCATGGGCTTTTACGGTAAGCTCCTTTTTCAGCGTGCCATCGCCAAGAATCTTTAATCCGTCCTTCGCGTTCCCAATGAGGCCATCGGCCTTGAGTCGATCGGGGTCAACTTCTTCGCCGTCGCCGTACCTGTTGAGAGCTCTAACGTTGACCCATTCAACTTCCTTACTGTTGGGGTTGTGGAACCCAACCTTGGGGAACCTCCTCCATATGGGTGTCTGCCCCCCTTCGAAACCTACCTTAGGTTTTCCTCCGCTACGGGAGTTCTGGCCCTTTGTGCCCCTTCCAGATTCGTGGCCACCCTTGCCGGATCCGTAACCTCTACCCTGTCGGGTCTTTCCCTGCTTGCTACCTTCGGACGGCTTGAGGTCTTCTAGTCGCTTCATTCCTGTACCGCCTCCTCCAGTTCTTCCACGTCCACGCCGCGTCGCCTGGCAGCTTCTTCGGGTGTGGTAAGTTCAGAGAAACCAGCAAGAACTGCCTTGGATAGGGTAATAGGATTGTTGGTACCGAGAGACTTGGTCAAGATGTTCTTCACTCCGGCCAGTCGGCAAATCGTGCCAACTACGTCTCCCGCGATTACACCAGTCCCCCTGTAAGCCGGTTTCAAAATTACCTTTCCAGCCTTAAACCTTCCGACTATTTCGTGAGGAATCGTACCGTTGACTATCGGTACCTTAACCAGGTGTTTCTTCGCATCACGGACGGCCTGATTTATCGCTCTCGGAATCTCTCCCGTACTTCCCGAGCCTACACCAACCACCCCTTCGTAGTTGCCGGCGGCTACAATTACCCTAAATCGTAGGTTCCTGCCACCCTTAGTAACCTTGCTCACACGGCTAATATCTATTACGTTATCGTCGAATTCGTCGTCCCTTCTTCTGCGTCCTCTCGCCATAGCTAAAAGACCATTCCCTCCTCTCTCATTTGATCAGCCAGGGCCTGTACTTTACCGTGATAGGGGTATCCACCACGGTCAAAGACAACCTTTTCAATACCTTTCTCTGACAACTTTTCAGCCAGCAGGGCCCCCACCTTTTTCGCCGTCTCGACGGTGGCGTTGGAGACTTCCTCGCCAAGATCGAAACTCAGCGTGGAAGCCGCGGCAATAGTCTCGTTATTCAGGTCGTCTATAGCCTGGGCATAGATATGCCTGTTGGATTTCCTGACGTAAACCCTGGGCACCCTCTCCGTTCCCCGCAATTTGCTCCTTATGCGGTTATGTCTTATTTTTCGTCTTTTTTCTCTGTCAACTGTTGGCACGTACAAATCCTCCTGCTGTTCCTAATGTTCTTTGTTCGAGGCGCTCGTCCAATCAGCGAAACTCTTAGCCGATTCCAGCCTCTTCTCCACCGGACAACTTACCTTCCTTCCTGATGATCTCTTCACCTTTATACCTAATTCCCTTTCCCTTGTAGGGTTCCGGAGGTCTCAACCTTCTGATGTCCGCAGCAACCTGTCCAACTTCCTGCTTATCCGGCCCCATGATCTTTATCTGATCGTTGCCTTCTACCTGGGCTTCGACGTTCTCCGGTAGCTCGTATTCTATCGGATGGGAATACCCCAACTCGAAGATCAGCTTGTTCCCCTGGTTCCTCGCCCGGTAACCAAGCCCCTCTATGACTAAGCTCTTCTCAAAGGGTTCGACCAGACCGTTGACCATGTTCGCAATGAGGCTCCTGTAGAGACCGTGCCTTTGCCGATATTCCTTCCTATCAGCATTTCTTTCAACCAGGATCTCTTCTCCCTCTTCCTTGACCGTCACGTAATTGGGATCGTATTCCTGGCTAAATTCCAGCCCGTTCTTTCCCGACGCGTGGACACGGTTTTTGGTTATCTTTACCTCAACCTCTTCCGGAATCTCAATCGGTGCCTTTCCTACCTTGGACATTTCTAACACCTCACCAGACCTTCAGCAGCAGTTCCCCGCCGATTCCCTCTTCCTTAGCGTCCTTGCCGGTCACTACCCCACGAGAGGTGCTGAGCACTGCGGTGCCGAGCCCTCCCAAAACCTGCGGAATCTCGTCGCTAGAGACGAAAACTCGCTTGGAAGGCTTGCTCATCCTCTCGATCCCTTGAATTACTTCCTCTTCGTCGTTGTATTTGAGTTTAACGGACAAGGTCTTCTTCGTCCCGTCCTCGTTTTTGACCTCGAAGTCGGTGATGTATCCTTCGTCCTTTAGCACCTGAGCGATCGAATCCTTTAACTTCGCGTCCGGCATATCAACCACGTCGTGTTGCATGCGGCTGGCATTTCGTATTCTCGTCAACATGTCGCTAATTGGGTCCGACGTTGTCATAATTCTCCTCCAGATTACTCGACAAACTTTACCAGCTTGCTTTCTTTACTCCGGGCAACTCTCCCTTATGGGCTAACTTGCGGAAACACAACCTACAGATGCCAAAGTCCCTTATGTACCCTCGTGACCTTCCGCAAATGCTACATCTATTATAATCTCTAGTCTCATATTTATGTTCTTCTTGAGCTTTTTCTACCAATGCCTTACGGGCCATGCTATCCCTCCAAGGTTTTAAACGGAGACCCAAGTTCTTTCAGCAAATAATATCCTTCCCTGTCGCTATTCGCACTCGTTACAATAGTAATATCCATACCCTGAACCTGCCGTATGTCATCGAACGTAATCTCAGGGAAAACGAGTTGCTCGTTAATTCCCAGACTGTAATTTCCCCGCCCGTCAAAGGAATCAGGGGATAGACCCCTAAAGTCCCTGATGCTCGGCAGGGCTACGTTGAACAGCTTGTTCAAAAAAGCGTAAGCTCTCTTCCCTCTCAACGTGACCTTACAACCAACCGGCACCCCTCTACGGATGTCGAAATCGGCTATCGACTTCTTGGCTCGGGTAACTACGGGTTGCTGTCCAGTGATAGACGCGAGGTTGCCCATAGCCGTGTCGAGGATTCCCGGGTCCTCGTATTCGGATATCCCCATGTTTATAACTACCTTCTCTACCTTCGGTATCTCCATTGGGTTGTCGTAACCCAACTCAGACGCGAGGTTATCCCTGACTTCCTGCTCGTATCTCTCTCTCAGCAACATCAGTCCAAGACCCCTCCACACGCTTTACAAACACGGACCTTTTCGCCTGATACCTCGTCAAACTCTACCCTGCTCGGTTGATCACATGAGGGACATATGGGCAAGACGTTCGATATGTCTATCGGTTCTTCCCGTTCAATAATTCCCGGTTCACGCTGCTGCTGGGTCCTGCCCTGGTGCTTGTATCTAAAGTTGACGTTTTCGACGATGACTCGGCCCTCGTCCGGAAATACGGTCAACACCTCTCCTATTTTGCCCTTGTCGTTCCCCGCTATAACCTTTACTCGATCTCCTTTTTGAACTTTTCTCATGTTTCCTCCCTATAACACCTCAGGGGCCAGAGAGATTATCCGCAGCATGTTCTCCTCGCGCAGTTCTCTGGTGACTGGACCAAATATCCTTGTACCAACCGGCTCGAGCCTTTCGTCTACGAGAACAGCGGCGTTGTCGTCAAACCGGATATAGGAACCGTCGGACCGCCTGAAGTTTCCGGCCGTCCTGACTATTACCGCTTGGACTATTTCACCCTTTTCCAGGTCGCTATTTGGTATCCTCTTCTTTACCGATGCCGTAATGATGTCACCTATAGCGCCCTGGTTCTTGTTCGACTGCCCGAGGACGTTTATGCATCGCAACTGTTTAGCACCGGAGTTATCAGCAACCTGCAGGATCGTCTCTTGATGAATCACGACTTCCCTCCTGCCCGCTTAAGGATCTTATCCAGCTTCCACCTCTTCTTCTTACTAAGCGGTCTCGTTTCCGAAATGAGTACCTGGTCCCCTTCGTTGGCTTCCTCGTTCTCGTCGTGAGCGTAAAACTTTGACCTCTGTTTTGTGTATTTGTTGTATCTTTGATGCTGTTTGAGCGTGTCGACAGCCACGACTATCGTCTTGTCCATGTCCGTGCTGACAACCTGCCCTTTTTTTTCCTTCTTCATTGCGACTCCACTCCTTGACTATCTCTCTCCCGGCGTATTGTCTTGGCCCTAGCAATATCCTTCTTTGTCTTCTTGATCTCTGCCGTGTTATCTAACTCCCCGGTCGACTTTTGGAACCTCAGGTTAAACAACTTTTCCTTCAACTCGTGTATCTTTTCGTCCAGCTCTTCCGAAGTTAAATCTCTAAATTCTCCGGGTCTCATTTCTCTCCACCCAACTTTATTCTTTCCTTCAACCTCGTTTTCAACGGGAGCTTGTAAGAAACCAGCTGGTGCAACCGTTTAGCCTTCGCGGGGTCGACCCCGGAAAACTCGAAGATAATCCTCCCGGGCCGTATGACGGCGACCCATTCAGCTGGTTCTCCCTTGCCTTTACCCATTCTGGTCTCGGCAGGAGTCTTCGTTATCGGCTTGTCAGGAAAGACCCGGACCCAGATCTTGGAGTCACGCTGGGTCTCATGAGCGAGCGTCATCCTGGCAGTTTCTATCTGTTTGCTCGTCAACCAGCCGGGGTCCAGTGATTGTATCCCGTACTCTCCGAAGGAAACTTTGTTCCCGCGGCTCGCCCTTCCCTTTGTCCTGCCCCGTCTTTGTTTTCGAAATTTCGTATCAGCCGGATATAATGCCATCTAGAATCACCTAAATTAAAGACTCAATCCTTCCGGTACTCCCTCGGGCAATATCTCCTCACGGAAGACCCAGGCCTTAACACCTATCGGTCCGTACTTGGTCCTTGCTTCGATGAAACCATAATCTATATCTGCCCGGATAGTCTGTAACGGTATGCGTCCTTCGTCCTGAGAAACAGTCCTGGACAGGTTAGCTCCACCTATTCGACCAGAGCATTTAATCTTGACGCCCTTCGCCCCCTTTGCCATGGAGCGGCTAATGACCTCCTTCATCGCCCGGTTGGGCGGCAAACGGTTTTCAATCTGGAAGGCCACCTCCTGAGCGATCAACTGGGCCTGGAGGTGTGGGTCCTTAGCCTCTTTGACGGATATGTTCACTTCACGGTCCGTCGTTTCGGTAAGCTCAGCCTGAAAACCATTTATCTCGCTACCACCCTTGCCAATGATAATTCCTGGTCGAGCTGAGACGATAATTATCGAGATCCGGTCATCCCGGGGGCGTTCTATGCTAACCTTGGCAATGCCCGCCCCTCTATATCGTTCCTCTATGACATCACGAATCTTTCGGTCTTCCGCAATGAACTCAGGTGTCTTGCCCTCGCTGTACCAGTTGGATTCCCATTTCTTGTTAACACCGACACGAAAGCCAACCGGATTTACTTTCTGACCCATTATTCTTCCTCCACTAGGACAATCTTGATATGACTCTGTCTTCTGCGCATTAAATCAGCTCTCCCTTGTGCTCTTGGTTTCATTCTCTTCATTGTTTGTCCTTCGTCGATTGCGGCCTCCTTAACGGATAACTTATCAACCGACATATCATGGTTGTGCTGAGCGTTCGCAACTGCCGATTCAAGGGTGTCCTTGATGAATCGGGCGGCCTTTTTCTTTGAGAACCTGACCGTCTTCAGCGCTTCGTCAACGGACTTTCCCCTGATCGCATCGGCCACGGGCCTGGCTTTCTTCGGTGAGACCCTAACGTTCTTGGTAATCGCTTTTGCTTCTTTCATGCTATATCTATCCTACCGGGGTAATCGGTTCTTTCTTCTTGATTCCACCGTGCTGACGGAAAGTCCTCGTCGGGGCGAACTCACCCAGCTTGTGCCCGACCATGTTTTCAGATATTTCAACCGGTACGTGATCTTTACCATTATGCACATTTATCGTCAACCCAACCATTTGAGGAACGACGGTCGAGTCCCGTGACCAGGTCTTAATCTCCTCTATCTCTCTCCGTTTTGCCTTTTCGACCTTTTTCTTCAAACTGCCCTTAACGTATGGTCCCTTTTTTACTGATCTAGGCATTATCTACCCCCTCTTCTTCTTTGTCCTTCGCTTGATAATCATCTTGTCGCTGGCCTTGGACTTTCTCGTCTTGCCACCTTTCGCGGGCACTCCCGTAGCGGAAACTGGCGGACGACCGACGAACGCACGACCCTCTCCTCCTCCATGAGGATGGTCAACCGCGTTCTTGGCAACTCCTCTGACCTTGGGTTTTCGACCCAGGTGTCTGGTCCTCCCAGCCTTACCGCTCTTGACGTTCTTGTGGCTCGGATTACTTACCTGACCGACCGTTGCCTTACAGTTAGGGTCAAACCCTCGTACCTCTCCGGAAGGAAGTTTCACGTCAATCCGTCCAGACTCCTTGGCCACGATAACGGCAGCGGTGCCAGCCGAACGGGCAATCTTTCCCCCGCTATCTGGGGAGAACTCGAGGTTGTGGATCGGCCTTCCAGCGGGAATCCGTTTCAACGGCAACGCGTTGCCAGGCCTGACCTCGGCACCGTCTCCAGCTTCGACCTCCACGCCAACCTCTATCTTAAGCGGTGATAATATATATCTCTTCTCTCCGTCGCTATACGACAGCAGCGTTATCCAGGCAGACCGGTTTGGATCGTATTCCCTGCTCATTACCCTGGCCGTGACGCCTTCCTTGTCCCGCTGAAAATCGATCTTACGATATTTCCTCTTGTGACCTCCGCCTCTGCCTCTAACCGTCTCCTTCCCCTGGTTATTCCTTCCACCTGATTTCTTGAGCGGTTCGAGCAGAGACTTCTCTGGTTCGTCAGTCGTCAAAACGTCGTAATTCGGCACCTCAGCGTGCCGCCTAGACGGAGTAACCGGTTTAAATCTTTTTAATCCCATATTCGCCCCTTGTTTATCCGAATATATCTATTCTGTCTCCTTCCGACAGCCTAACATAAGCCTTCTTCCAGTCGCTCGTCTTCCCTTTCTGTTGGTTTAATTGTTCCCTCTTTGCCTTTCCCCGCATGTTCAGGGTATTTACCTTTACCACGTCAACGTTAAATAGGTCCTCTATAGCGCGCTTGATCATGACCTTGTTCGCCTTCTTGTGCACCTTGAAGACGTACTTATTGCTCTCTTCCTGAAGGCGCCAAGAGTCCTCTGTAACTATTGGCTCGATAACTACGTCATTTGTGGTTAATTCCATGGTTAACACCTACACCTTAGCTGCCCGACCGACAATCCTTTCCTCCAAATCGGTTAGGGCGCCTTTGGTTAAAAGAATTCCTTCGTGTTTAAGAACCTCGTACACGTTAGCCTGAGAGGTGGAAATGCAATTAGCTGTTGGAATATTGCTGAAAGATTTCCTTAGCTTCCAATCATCCTCTACCTGAGAACAAATTATAAGAGTATCTTTCGGCAATTCAAGACTGGCCAGCAGCGTCAGCGCCCTCTTGGTCTTCGGAGAGTCGAACTCAAGACCGTCAACGACGCAAAGATTTCCTTCATCGTACCTCGTGGAAAGAGCGCTAGCAAGGGCCTTCCGCTTCATCTTCCTCGGAAGGTCCATCTGGTATTCCTTCGGTTTGGGGCCAAAGATAACTCCACCGCTTCTCCACAGCGGGGACGCCCGAGAACCAACCCTTGCCCGACCCGTACCTTTCTGGCGCCAGGGTTTCCTGTTGGACCCGGCCACCTCGGCCCGGCTCTTCGTACTGGCCGTACCCTTTCTTCCATTATTCCGGTAGGCCCTTACAGCTCGATAAAGAAGATCGTTGTGAAAATCTTCACCGAGAAGGCCTTCAGAAACCTCTATATCTTCCACCTTCGTTCCATCCGCACCTTTGACTTCTAATTCAATCATCTCTACTCCTGATCTGCAATATATTGCCGCGGGGGCCGGGTACGGAACCCTTAACTACCAGCAGGTCCTCTTCCTCATCTACGCGGAGTACCTCCAGGTTTTGTACGGTGACCCTGGTGTCCCCAGTCCTCCCGGGTAACTTCTTTCCTTTCAGGACACGACCGGGTTCAACGCACATACCGACGGACCCAGGGGCTCTGTGAAACCGTGAACCGTGGGTATCCGGACCTCCCGAAAAACCCCAGCGTTTTACTACTCCCTGAAAACCCTTTCCTTTGGTGTTGCCGGTCACGTCAACCCTGTCTCCAGCTCCAAACTGGCCCACGCCGACCTCCTGGCCCGAGGAGTACTCCTCGGAGTCGTCGACCTGATACTCAACCAGAAACTTCTTCGGCGGCGCGTTGTACTTATCGAAGTGTCCCTTCATAGGTTTAGTCAACTTGTGACGCTCGGTGTCCTTGTAACCTAGCTGTACGCCGTTATAGCCATCACGGTCTTCAGTCTTCACCTGGACAATAACCGACGGCTCAGACTTAATTACCGTTGCACCTACAGCTTCCCCTGAATCCAGGAAGAACTGCGTCATCCCTACTTTTTCCCCTAACGTTGCTAACATCTTCCTAAACCTCCATATTTATGCGTCTCTTCGGCTAGTTATCAAAGCTTGATCTCTACATCTATTCCGGTCGGTAGTTCGATATCCATCAACGCGTTGATCGTCTCCGAAGTGGGTTCGTGGATATCTATCAGTCGATTGTGAATCCTCCTCTCGAAGTGCTCCATCGCCGTCTTGTTGACGTGTGGAGACCTGAGGACGGTATAAAGTTTCCGTTCAGTTGGAAGCGGCACTGGACCAGAGATCTTTGCTCTCGTCTCCTCGGCTGTAGTCACGATCTTATCGACTGACCTATCAACCAGTTCGTGATCGTACCCTTTCAGCTTGATTCTTATTTTTTCTCTCGCCATGTTTAATAACCTCGATTGTGTAAAATTTCTTCTTTTATCTTCTCCGGCACGGTCTGGTAATGAGAAAAACTCAACGAATACGTTCCCCTGCCCCTAGTTATCGATCTAAGCCTGGTTGCATAACCAAAAGATTCCGCCAGAGGCAATGCAAATTCAACCAGTTGCACTCCGTCTCTGCTGGAAATCCCGGATACCTTGCCCCGGCGCTTGGAAATATCTTCCATTACGTCGCCCACGTGATCGACCGGCGCGAATACCTCCCCTTCCATAATCGGTTCCAGCAACTCGGAATTCCCACGTAGGGCCCTTGAGGTTGCCCTGGAAGCCGCGGCCTTAAAGGCCATATCAGATGAATCAACCGGGTGGTGTGAGCCGTCGTATAGCGTTGCTTTCAGGTCGGTCACGTTGTATCCAGCAAGCCTGCCACTTCCCAGGGACTCCTCGATACCCTGTTCGATGGACTTGATGTACTCCTTGGGCACGTTACCCTCTCTAACGGTGCTTTCAAACTCGAAGCCCGTGCCCCGCTTGAGCGGTTCGTACTGAATCTTGACGCGCGCGTACTGCCCCCTACCACCTGTTTGTTTGGCAAATTCCTCATCTATATCTGAGGGTGACTGGATGGTCTCCTTGTAGGTCACGTTCGGCTTACCAACGGAGGCGTCAACGCTGAACTCCTCTTTCAACCTACGGGTAAGTATCTCCAGGTGGAGCTCACCCATACCGGAAATGATCGTCTGATGGGAGTCCGGATCGCTCTCGACCGTAAACGTCGGGTCTTCCTTGGCCAGCTTGTGAATTGCCTCGGTCAACCTGTTCTCATCCGACTCGCGCCGCGGTTCGATCGCGACGGAAATGACGGGATCCGGGAAGTCAATCCTCCTCAGAACGATCGGTTCCTCAGAACTACAGAGAGTTTCACCAGTTGACGTGTGGTCCGGCCCCACCACGGCGACGATGTCTCCTGCCTTTGCCTCTTCTATCCTCTCTCGCCTGTTGGCGTGCATATGGAACATCCTAGAGACACGCTCTCGTTTGCCGGAATTGGGGTTATAAACGTTATCCCCCTCGTGCAGCGTTCCCGAGTATATCCTCAGGTAGAGCAGGGTCCCAGTATACTGGTCCGTTGCTACCTTGAACGCCAGGCTCGAGAATGGCTCTTCGGTCGAGGGGAGACGGGTCAACTTCTTTTCTGAATCTTCTTCGTCTACGGGGTAACCTTCAACAGGTGGGACGTCGTTTGGGGAGGGGAGGTAGTCGACGACGGCATCCAGAATGGGCTGGACGCCGACGTTCTTGAGGGCCGATCCACCCAGCACGGGGACACAGGCCCCGCTGATCGTGGCGGACCTGACGGCCCGCCTGATGAGCTTCACGGGCACCTCTTCTTCTTCGAGATACCTCATCATGACCTCATCGTCGTAGTCTGCTACCTTCTCTATTAGCTCCTCCCGACGCTCGTGAGCCTCCGTTTCCATCTCTTCCGGAAGGGGCTCACGATGATACTCCGCACCTTTGGTTTCCTCGTCCCATTTCAACAGGCTCATGTCGAGCAGGTCGATCATACCGATCAACTCGTCCGTCGCCTCTTTCCTATAAACTAATTGAAGCGGCAGGGTTGTTACTCCCAGCCGCTCTTCGATCATTTCGATCGTCTCGTCGTAGCGGGATTCCGTCCGATCGAGTTTGTTGACAAACGCGATCCGCGGAATATTATAACGGTCGGCCTGGCGCCAGACCTTTTCCGATTGCGACTCGACCATCTCCACCCCGGAAAACAGCGCCACTGCGCCGTCCAGAACGCGTAGAGAGCGCTCCACCTCCGCGGTGAAGTCTACGTGTCCCGGGGTATCGATGATGTTGACTTGATGGTCCTGCCAGAAACAGGTAGTCGCAGCAGAGGTAATCGTTATTCCTCTTTCCTTCTCCTGGTCCATCCAGTCCATCTCGGCGTCCCCGTCGTGGACCTCTCCCAGTTTGTACGTGCGACCGGTATAATAGAGCATCCTCTCCGTGGCAGTCGTCTTGCCAGCATCGATATGCGCCATAATACCGATATTGCGCATGCTTTCGAGGTCCTCGTCTCGGAGGCTCTCGTCCAGGATGTCGCGAGATTTTTTCTTAGTCATAGTCATAACATACCACTGCTACCTTTAGGTCTATATTTATCGACAGATTAATTGCTAATTGAAAATGAACCAGAATTATAGCGTCGGGAATCTACCAGCGATAATGGGCAAAGGCCTTGTTTGCCTCTGCGCGGCGGTGGGACTCCAGCTTCTTGTCGTAAGCTTCCCCTTCCTTGCTGCTGGCTAAAATAACTTCGTTTGCAATCCGCTCTTCCATGTGAGGCTCGTTACGATTTCTAGCCGCACTTACCAACCATCGAAAGGCAAGGGCTACTTGTCTATCAGGTGGGACCTCGTAAGGTACCTGGTAATTAGCCCCTCCTACCCTTCTACTGCGCGTTTCCAATCTTGGAGATATGTTGTCGACCGCGTCCCGAAAAACCTTGATTCCCGGATCTCCTTCCCTCTCTTCGATCAAAGAAAACGCGTTGTAGACGAGCTTGAGCGCATTATTCTTCTTCCCGTCCTGCATTATATAGTTCACGAACTTCCCAACTAGCTTACTTCCGTATTTTATATCCTGTTCTACGTCTCGGCCAGGTAATGCCATTTCGTATTAACCCCCTCAGCTAGGTTTCTTCGTCCCGTACTTCGAGCGTCCCTGCTTACGTCCTTCAACACCTGATACGTCGTATGCACCACGGACGATGTGGTATCTTACGCCTGGTAGATCCTTGACCCTACCTCCGCGCACGAGAACTACCGCGTGCTCCTGTAGTTCGTGCCCCTCTCCAGGTATGTACGCGGTTACTTCCTTGCCATTGCTCAATCTCACACGAGCAACCTTCCGCAGGGCAGAGTTCGGCTTTTTCGGCGTCCTAGTATATACCCTGGTCACCACTCCCCTTTTCTGAGGGCAACCTTCCAGCGCTCTCGAGCTGGTTTTCTTCTTCTTTGATGTCCTTCCTTTTCTAACTAACTGATTAATCGTCGGCATGTTTCTTTTTCACCACTCCTATAAGTGCTTTGAATTATAAGCAAGCCCCTTTTTATTGTCAAGCTGTTGAATTCAAGGGGTCTCGCTCTGAATCGGCTTCTTCGGCTCCGTCTTCTTCCTCGTTCTCCTGACTATCTTCAAATCCCTTACCAACAGCTATCTTTTTTCCAACTATTATATTAGGCTTCAGGCCGCGCAGCTTATCCGACTGTCCGCTCAATGCCGCGTTTGTCAGCGACGAAGTCGTCCTTTGGAACGAAGCCGCGGACAACCAGCCCTTGGTCTTGAGGGCCGACTTGGATATGCGGAGTAACTGCCGGTCACCTTCTGGCAGGACGTAATCCAATATCCTCACTTCGACGAGTTCTCCGTCCTCGATGATCGGAAGAGACTTTACTCCTGTCCTCCGCGCCAGTTCGAGCAGGCTTTCCGTGATAGTTTCCCCTTCTCGCGCTATGAGGTGATCCCTCTTGTAGACGTCGTCAGCCACTTCGTTACCGATTATCCTCTTTCGCTCTTCCCTTATCTCTTCGTTCTTCTCTCTCAAGCCCTTGACGACGTTGCGGAATTCTTCCAGCGTAATCAGTTCGTTCTGCGTCAAGTCGGAGTCGCCACGGTTGCTCACGATCACGTTGTTTAACATCTGTGCGACAATTGTCTCGATATGAGTATCGTTAATGTCGACTCCCTGGCTCTTGTAGACCTTCTGAATTTCCGTAAGTAGATAATCAAACGTCCGCTCTACACCGGCCTTGTCCAGCAGGTTATGCGGCGGGATGACTCCCTTGGATAACTGCTGTCCCGGGGTCACCTTGTCACCCAGGCCAACTATCGGTGAGTGTTTAAGGGTAACCTGTTCCTTGAACCTGTAAAGGACCCTGACCAAGTCGTCACCAGCGGGTTCGACCTCCTCTACGGTCAGGTCCCTATCTACTGGTCTATCGAGATTGAACAGGGTCTTGCCCTTCTTTACCTCCTCTCCGTCGACGACCGCGGGGACCATTGACTCCGTCAACGGTATCCGCTTCAGACCCTCCTCGGGGTTAAATAGGATCAACCTTTCAGGTGCCCTGACCACGATCCCGGACTTATCAGCCTTCAGCTGAATCGGGTCCTTCACGTCAATCAGGCCTTCACCTTCTTCCACGCCTTCACCTTCTTCCACCAGAGGTTTAGCCATGGGCGGAAACAGATGGTCAACGAACTTGCCGTCCTCGTCTACCAGAGTAATCAACCGGGCATCCTCATCGACGCAGTCCACGGACCCCGATTCCTTGGCGGGTACCTGTTCCAACTTAAACCTCTCTGTGAGTTTGTCGCCCTTCGCCACGGCGTCACCGGATTCGACAACTGGTTCGACTCCCTCCGGCAACTCGTAATAACGGTCTGACCTGCTCATCAACAGATACATAACCTGTTGATGTTCCTCCTCAACTATCCTGATCGTCCCGGCGTGTGGACTAGTGTTGTCCACTACGTCACCCAGAGGCAACTCGTCGCCCGGTCCGACCAAACATAGAGGCTCGGGCACGGTCAGTTCCTGTTCGTCACCCTCTATCTCTACCCTTTTTCCCTGTTCCGTATCGGTGATATCGACTACGTGGCCCTCGATGTCGGTAATCGTCGCCTGGGCGCTCTTCGTAGTCTTCCTCGCCTCAAACAGCTCTTCCGCCCGGGGCAGACCCTGGGTAATATCTTCCCCGGCCACACCACCGGAGTGGAAGGTCCTCATCGTAAGCTGTGTCCCGGGCTCACCAATCGACTGCGCCGCGATTATTCCTGCCGCTACGCCCTTCTTTATCCGTTTGTGCGTGGACATATCCATCCCGTAACAGGCCTGGCATACACCCTTCTCCGTCTCACAGGTTAGCGGGGATCTGACGACGATCCTTGGCCTGATGACGATCTTTTCTACTCCGCTCTCCTGCAATGCTTCCGCTTCGGGTGGGTCGATAACTTCGTCCGCCCGGACGATTACCCGGCCGGATTCGGGGTCACTCACGTCATCGACGCTACAGGTGCCAATTACCTTGTCCAGGAAGTCAGAGCTTTCCGACTCTACCTCCACGCTCTTCTCGCCGATCTCTCGGGCAAGGTCATCGCCGATGAGTTCACCCCTCTCGGCCATTACTCTATCGTCCTCGGGGTCGATCACCGGCTCGGCGAGAGTCTTTCCATATATTCTAGTCTCGATGCTTTCCATCATCTCGCCGCCCTCGTACCTCAACGGGGCAATCTCTATCCCGCGGTTCGTCCCACAGTCCTCCTCGCGGACGACGATGTTTGACACGGCTTCAACCAGCCGCCGGGTCAGATAGCCGGAGTCCGCCGTCTTCAACGCGGTATCCGCGGTACCTTTTCTACCACCGTGGGTGGATATGAAGTACTCCATCATGTCCAGGCCTTCCCTAAAGTTAGACCTGACTGGCATCTCGATGACGTCACCTGACGGATCGGCCATCAGTCCCCTCATCCCGGCCAGCTGTTTGACCTGGTCAGCGCTTCCTCTAGCTCCGGACCCTACCATCATCTGCAGGGGGTTGAATTTGTTGTCCGAGAAGTTCTTCATGGTGGCGTTCTCGATCTCGTCTACGGTCTCGTGCCAGATATCCACCACCGATGACGACCTCTCTTCTTCCGAGGCCAGTCCCTGCTCGAACATCTCCGTAATGTTCCTAACCCTCTGGTTTGCCTGGTCCAGGATGTGCGATTTCTCAGCAGGGGTCAGGCAATCTTTAGTGGAGATAGTCAGCGCGGATTCGGTCGCCTCTGAAAAACCAAGCTCCTTGAGTTCGTCGAGCAGTTCGACGACCCTGTCGTTGTCGTACTCCTCGAAGACGTCCATCAGTATCTCCGACACGTCTGAAGATTCAAACTGCTTGTCATAATCACGTAAGTCCGCGGGGAACAGGGCGTTGAACTTTGCCCTGCCAAGGGTGGTATCAACTACCTCTCCATCTATCCTGATCTTAACGGGCGCATGGAGCGAGATGACGTCGTTTTCGTGAGCCCGCTCTGCCTCCCTGATGCTCCGGAAGTACTTTCCCTTGCCCTTGCCGTCTTCATCGACCTGGGTGAGGTAATAGAAGGCGTAAATCTGGTCCTGGGTCGGCTTCGTCAGCGGTCCACCGTCCGCCGGGGAGAGGAGGTTACGGGAAGATAGCATCAACTCCCGCGACTCCTGTACTGCCTCCCGGGTAAGCGGGAGGTGGATCGCCATCTGGTCACCGTCAAAGTCGGCGTTGTAAGGCGGGCAGACTTGAGGGTGGATGTGAATGGCGTTTCCATCGACCAACTTCGGCTCGAAGGCTTCTATTCCCAGCCTGTGCAGGGTGGGGGCGCGGTTTAGCAGCACCGGCCTTTCCTCTAGCAGTTCCTCGAGGTAATCGAGCACGTCGGGTAGTTCCCCTGCCAGCGCCTTGTTCTTTATCTCGTTGTAATCAGAGTAAGTGGTGTCATCCAGGTAGCGGGTTACGAAGGGCTTGAATAGTTCCAGGGCCATCTTCTTGGGGACGCCACATTCCCAGACCTTCAACTTGGGGTCCACGACTATGACTGCCCGTCCGGAGTAGTCAACACGCCTCCCCAGCAGGTTGCGCCGTAACCGTCCGTGTTTACCAGATATCCTATCGGATAACGACTTGAGCGGCCTGTCGTCCTTTCCCCTGATGGGTGTATTCTTCTTCTCGTTATGGATGAGGGCATCAACGGACTCCTGTAACATCCTCCTCTCGTTCCGGAGGATTACCTCGGGAGCGCCCATGTCCTCCAGTCTCTTCAACCTGTTGTTCCTGTTTATTATACGGCGATACAGGTCGTTGAGGTCGGTAGTTGCGAACTTTCCCCCTTCCAGGTGCACTATGGGCCGGAGGTCCGGTGGCAGCACTGGAATGGCTTCAAGCGCGATGTAACTCGGTTTATTGCCTGAGTCCTTGAGTTTTTCAACCACGCTGAGGCGCTTGGACAACTTGTTCCTGGCCGTAATTGACGTCTCCCGGTCCAGCTGACTATTCAGCTTGTTGCTCAGCTGGTCCAGGTCGATGTTTTCCAGTAGACCCTTGATTCCCTGGGCCCCAGTGTAGGCAGAGAAACCCGTCGGGTAAAGGCGTTCGTAAGCTTCCTTCTCGAGCTGGGCGATCTTTTGTCCGACCTCGAGAGGAACGTCATCGTCGTTAACTTTGGTAACCAGAAAAGCCAAGTTGTCGACCTCTTCCTGGGCGACCTCACCTTCGACTTCCTCGTACCGAGAAGAGAGCATCTCGTAGAAGGTCTCCGTGCAGATCTCGCCCACCGGCGACTCGGCGATAAGGTCACCTTCGTCTATCTCGTCACCCTCCGTGACCTCGAGAACGACGTCCTCGGCGACGGGATATTCCACGTCACCCACGGAGAGGAGCTTTACGCCTTCGCCGTTCTGAAGTTTCTTATGTTCGATCGATACGACCCCCGCTTCCTCCGCTTCAACGGGTGGAGCGTCGTTGATAATTATTCCGTCCTCGGTCTCGAAATCGATAACGGGCTCAAGGATGTCGAGTTCCGAACTGTAGAGCATCTCGTTTTCCCTGACGGAATCGTCCTCCGCAGAGGTCACTATGTAGATATCCTCGAGCGTCGTCTCCGCCTCGTAATAAGCGATCTTTCTCAGCGTCTTCTTCTTGACGTCAAGGAGCTTACTCAGCGGGCTGGAGATGCCCTTTAGAAACCAGAAATGTATTACGGGACTCGCCAACTCGATATGCCCCATGTTCTTCCGCCTGACGGAAGAATCCGTCACCAGCACGCCACACTTTTCGCAGGTAATCCCCTCGTACTTCTTCCCTTCGTACTTTCCACAGGCGCACTTATAATCCTCCTCGGGGCCGAAAATCTCCTCGGCATAGAGACCTCCCTTTTCGGGCTTGTGTGTACGATAATTAATCGTCTCCGACTCGGTAACCTCGCCATGAGACCACCCTCTTATCTCCTCGGGGGAAGCAAACAATAATTTTACTTCTTCTATATCGTCGCCGCTCAGCATGCTATTGTCGCTAGACAACATCCGTGATCACCTCAAAACATAGATAGCTAATTAGGTGGATAACTTTCACTCTTTAACCCTCCTAGTCACTTTCCGGAACAGACTTGACCTCAACAGGACGGGAATCTACGCGGGATCATATGCGTTTACCGCTGGAGAGAGACACCGGCAGTCCTGAGGAGTGTAAAAAGGTTTTCGCGTTCTTGAAAATCACAAGACCGAACTCTGTAACAAAAAACTTTCCCGGCACCCGTGGTTAGGAATTAATAGTTCTATAGTTAACCCCTGAACAAGACAAGGACTTAGTGAGTTCATCTACCCTCGGTTAAAATACCCGACCTGGCCAACAAGTCTATACGTAAAACTTCTCCGCTAACGTTTCACGATGACACGGGCACAGGGGTGACAACCACTGAAAGAATTGATTAATGAATTCCTCACGAACACTCGTTAACGAAGGCCCAATGACCGGTGTCATTCACCTTTTGATTCTACCTTATCGCTCTTGCTCTCCCCACCGTTAGATTTTGAAGTCTCCCCGCTACCGTTCCCTCCATTGCCACCGTTTCCCTTATAACTGCTGTTGCTCTTGTAGTCGGTGCGGTAGAAACCTTTACCCTTGAACCTGATTCCTACACTGGACACCATCCTCTCCACGGACTTACTCCCACACTTTGGGCACTCGGGGTCTTCCTCCTCCCCGTTCATACGTAAAACTTTAAATACGTTATCACATTCGTTGCAACGATATTTGTATAATGGCATCCTAACCTCCTCGTCATCTACTGGTCTACACGTTTCTAATGGCTAGATTTCCCTTCTCATCAACTTGAATTATAGTAGGTTGCAATTTATTTTCATTGGTATACCAATTTATGGTTGGCTCTTGTTGGAAAAGAATAACATCAGCTAACACTACCCCAATAATAAATCGTCCAACAATTATAATAAAGGACCAGCGAATTTCAACTGCTCACCCACTCACGCAAGAAAATCCTTCCAGTTCTTCTTCCCGGTACTAACCTTTTTGGAAGATGAAGACCGTGACCTCAACGAGGAGTAATCCCTACCCCCTCCGGACCGGCTGTTGAGTTCCTCGTCGGGTATCTCCTTCAGAAACCTCGAAACGAGGTTGCCGAACCGCTGTCCGTATAAGAACCTGTTGTCCGTGTAGCTGAGGAAGACCCTTTCCTTGGCCCGAGTTAACCCCACGTAACAGAGCCTTCTCTCCTCCTCTATCCTACTTTCTTCCACCGACCTGCGGTGGGGTAGGATCCCGTCCTCAAACGCAACTATAAATACGTACTTGAACTCCAGACCCTTGGCAGAGTGGAGGGTAAGAAGCGATACCCTATCTCCCTTGTCCTCGAACTCGTCGACGTCCGATTCCAGGGCGACGTCCTCGAGGAACTCCCGAAGGGAGCCTTTCTCCAGGTCGGCTTCCTGGATCTGTCCGATTAGCTCCCGCACGTTGTTCTTCCTGTCCTCGGCGGATGAGACGTCGTAGTCGTTCTCCAGTTGCTCGAAGTATTCGAGGTCAAAAATCATGTCACGGACCAGTTGCACGGGGTCGTAGTCCCCCTGGGTCTTTTCAATGTAACCCCGGATCAAATCGACGAATTCCTCCAGCTGGTTTTCCTGCCTGGAGGTTAAGTCAGGGCATTTCTCTAAATCGGTCAATACCTCCCAGGTAGAGACGCCCTGGGCGTCGGCACATGCCTGGACCCTCTCCTCGGTCTTGGCGCCAAGTCCGCGTCTGGGGTAATTAAAAATTCGCGACAAACTTAGGTCGTCATCCGGGTTCGTGATGACCCTAAGGTAAGCGAGAACGTCCTTAATTTCTTTACGCTCGTAAAACCTCGTCCCCCTAACTATCTCGTAAGGTATATTGTGTTTGACCAGCCGTTCCTCGATCTTCCGCGATAGGGGATTTACCCGGTAAAGAATCGCAATTTCACCGAGACGGACACCATCTCGGCGAAGTCGATTTATCTCCTGAACGAGAAAATCCGCCTCGTCGGTCTCGTCTCCGGCGTGGTAAACCATTATCGATTCACCCTCGTCCCTTAACGGCTCCATCTCCTTGCTCTTTCTTAACCTGTTGTTACTTATCAGCGAATTAGCCGCGCGGAGTATCGGCTTCCGCGACCGATAGTTCTTCGACAGGTTGATGACGACGGCATCCGGGTAGTCCTCCTCGAACTCGAGGATGTTGCTGACGTCGGCACCGCGCCACCCAAAGATCGCCTGGTCGTCATCTCCCACCACACAGACGTTGTCCTCCGGCCGGGCCAGTTCCCTGGCCAGAACGTACTGCGCGTGGTTAGTATCCTGGTACTCGTCGACGAGCAGGAATTCAAACCGGTCCTTCCACCTCTGGACCCCCGGCTCCTCCAGCCCGAGCAGTTCCACCGTCAACCTCAACAGGTCAGCAAAGTCCGTCCCGTTCCATTCTCGGAGGTTGGCCTGGTATTTGCGGTAGACCCTATCTACGATTTCCAGCATATAATCGTCTATCTTACCGGCCTTCTCGTCGCGGTATTCGTCCGGCCCGATCAGTTCGTTCTTCGCCCCGTTTATCATCGAGGCAATCATCCCGGGGTTGAACTCCTCGGTCGAGATGTCCAGCTCCTTCATCGTTTGCTTGACCGCCTTCTTCTGGTCACCCTGGTCGTAGATGGTGAAGTATCGGTTGTACCCTCTATCCAACACCTGGACGTACTCCCGCAGGAAGTTGGCTCCCAGCGAGTGAAACGTACCCAGCCAGGGTCCTCGTCCCTGCGGCTTACCAGGAGGCAAAAGTTCTGCCAGCCTCTCCTTCATCTCGTCCGCCGCCTTGTTGGTGAAGGTCAGCCCGAGAATTCGATCCGGTGCCACGCCGTGGTGGTGGACCAGATATCCGATCCGGTAGGTAATGACCCTTGTCTTGCCGCTTCCAGCCCCGGAAAGGACCAACAAGGGCCCCTGAAAATGCTGGACGGCCTTCCGCTGCTCCGGATTCAAATCTTCCAACAGGTAATCGTCTGAATTCATGGTTGATAATTCCGTGAGGGAGAAACCCTCATATCAGGAAACTTTTGATATCCCCCTGTTCAAGTGCCTCAACTGACCTTCTATTCGTACCCTCGTCATGCTCGAACCGGTAATTCACCGGTACTTCCCTCCCCTCTTCCACCTCTCCCTTTGCCACCGTAATTCTGGCAGCAAGATCAACTATCCGCTCTATCTGGCCGCCGGACTTTGAATCCCACCTCGACCTGACCAGGGCCATTGGCCCCTCGTGGCAGGGAAGGTATATTCGTAAATCCTTCGGCAGGAAATAATCGTGGAGTCGGTGTTTCTCCTCGCTGTCAACTCCGAGCACGATCTTGGTGTCCGGCCGCAGCTTGTAATAATAGTCGAAGTCGAGCAGGCGCAGGTCATTAGAGTTAAAATCCGGCTCCTCCAGGAGGTCTTCCAACCGCTTTCGGTATCTCGGTCGGGTCAACTTGCAGCGGCGCTCGGCGGATAAATAACCATCTCGGCCGAGACCGAATCGGTCCAACATAGAGTGGACCCGGTCCTTCGAAGAGGCGCTTACGTCGTAGCCCGGGCCGACCCATCCCCTGTCCTCCGGAACCGTGACCGGCAGCAAAGCAGAAGATAGCGGTCGGAACACCAGCCCACTCACTCCCGCCCCGCTGTCGATCCGCTTAATCTGGCTCAGGCCAACCCCCTGGTTATCCAATATATCACCCGTCACCAGGAAGTCCGCCCCCAGCTGTTCGAGGAAATTTTTTCCGCTCTCCAGCATCGCCTTCCTACAGTAGACGCAGAAGGGTTGGCGCTCGGCACCATCATCCATCTCGCATCCAAACTTGCCGATGTCTTCGGTCTCCTTCTTGATTGACTTGCTACGAAAGACGAGTTCGGGCCAGTTTTTACCCGCTATTTCCTTTACCCCATCGTAGTTCTCGAAAAAGGGAGACCGGAAGGAGAGCAACACGACTTTGTCAACAGCCTCGGCCTTAAGGGTTATCTCCGTAGCAAGGCAGCTTGTCGCACTTCCAGAGAACAACGACACAGCCCGAACCATACACTAGACTCCTATCCTAATACCCACCTAATACCCAGAAGGAGAGGTGAACTCAAACTAAAACTGTGGCTCAATCAACCCGTACTGACCGTCATCCCGCTCATAGATAATGTTTACCTTGTCGCTCGTAGAGTTAAGAAAAACCAAAAAACTCTGATGGTAAGAATCAAGCTGCAAAACAGCTTCGTCGGGTGACATCGGTTTCTTGAAGTAGATATCTGTTTTTACGATTTCCGCGGCCGCCCTGTTGCTCTGGGGATCAGGCTGGTCCCCACCGGCGTCTTCTATTTCCCCTTTATGTTTGTCCTTCAACTTTTCGTTATACTTCTTCAGCTGTCTCTCTATTTTGTCTATCGCGCTATCAATTGAAACGTACATGTCGTCGGACTCAGCAGATGCTTTTACGATTTTTTTGTTTATCAAGTGAGCAAATACCTTAACCGTCCTGCGCTCCTTTTCCACGTCCATTGTCACTTCCACGCTGATAATACCGTCGAAAAACTTCTCCAGCTCACCGGCCTTGGATATAGCGTAATCGCGCAAGGGATCGCTCTGCTCCATGTGTCTCTCTTCGATCTTCACTTTCATTGCACTCACCTACGATATTTATTTCTTATCAATCACAAATACAGTCCGAAAATATACCTTTTCCTGTTAAACAGTCAGTTCCTCAACGTACTTACTTAATTATCCAATTTTAGTTACTCTGGCAAATTTATGGTAACTTATCGGTTTGGGTAATTCAAAAGGATTTTAACTTAGAGCCCCGCCCCGGCCCTGGCTCGACCGCAGCGAACGGGGGATCAATTCCCGCTCCAGGTGGTACTCGGAGAACCTATTCAGAAGCCTGTAGTAAAGAGCGAGTTTTTCCTCGGGGACCTTAAGCCTCCTCAAGCGGGACTGGGGGGTCCGCTTCAACTTCACCAGGTTTTTTCTATCGCCCTGGGAAAGTTTCAGGCCCTCTCCCCGCTTGCATTCATCACAGAGAAAACCTCCCGCCCGGGGGGAAAATTTGAGGGACGTTTCGCCGTCTAACTCAGCCCCGCAGGAGAGACACCGGCCGTCAAAGTCGGGGTCAAACCCTATGTACTTCAGAGATTTCAAATAGAAAGCTACCTCCAGGAGGTACGGCCCCTCCTGATGGGCATCCAGCTCTTCCAGGGTGGCACGAAACAAGTCGTAGACGCGCGGGGCGGTCTGTCCCTCGGCAAGCAATACGCTTATCGTCTTGGCGCAGCGCAACCCCACGTCGATAGCATCCCCGGACCTCTTCAGCGATTCCCAGTTATCCAAGGCCTCACCTTCGCTGAGAAAGTTCAGGTTTGACCCATGATAGTATACTACCTCCGCGCGGTTCAGCAGGTCGAACGTCGACCCGAACTTGCTGTCTAATTTCCTCGAGCCCTTGGCGATGCCTGAGAAGACCCCGGTCTTCCTACCAAACAGCCTGACGATCTGGTCGCTCTCCTTGAAGTCGATCCTCCGGATTACGAAGACTTCCTCTCGTGATAGGCCCATCTTAGGCGACGCTAACCCTACTCGTCCGGTGCACCCTCAACTATCTCCACCCCACTGCTTGCCCCGATCCGCGTCGCTCCGGCCTCGATCATGGCCTTGGCCGTCTCGTAGTCCCGGATACCGCCGGCTGCCTTCACGCCGATATCGTCGGAGACGAGACTCCTCAATAGCTCCACGTCCTCGATCGTCGCTCCCCCCGGACCAAAACCGGTCGACGTCTTTACGAAATCCGCCCCGCTGGCCTGAGCAATTACGGAACCTGCTCGTTTGGCCTCGTCGTCGAGGGCGGCAGTTTCCAGGATGACCTTGACGATGACCTCTCGGGGGCTGTTCTCCGCCACTTCTGTGACGGCTTCTACGTCGCGACCGACCGTCCGATAGTCCTTATCCAGCAGCGCCGAGATGTTTACGACGGTGTCGAGTTCGTCGGCTCCGTCTTCGACGGCGAGCTGTGCTTCAAAGCCCTTCGTACCCGGTTTGTTCGCCCCGTGGGGAAACCCGATCACGGTAGCCACGCCCGAGTCGCTCCCATCAAGCAACCGGCTAGCCGGGGAGACGAATGTCGGGTCTATACAGACGGTCGCGAAGCCGTACTCGTCCGCCTCCTCGCAGACCCTCCTGACATCTTCCCGGGATGTCTCCGGACCAAGGACCGTATGGTCGATAACCGCAGCTATTTCAAATTTGTTCATGATTATCCTCCTAGCCTTTTGACCTCCTGTTCACGCTTGTTCCAATTCTTGGATACCTTCACCTTCAAGTCCAAGTAGATCTTAGTCCCCAGCATCCTCTCCAGGTCCTTTCTCGCTCGGACGCCGATCTTTTTTATCATCTTACCGCTTTTACCGATGATTATACCTTTCTGAGACTTCCGTACCACGAAAACGTCCACGCCCATTTCCGTCAGGTCCTCGTCCTCGCGTTCTTTGATGTACCTCGTCTGCGTGGCAACGGAATAGGGTAGCTCCTCGTAAGTCAACCGAAATATCTTCTCCCTCACGTACTCGGACACGAGAAAGGACGTCGGTTTGTCGGTAGTCGTTCCCTCCGGGAAGAGCCTTTCACCTGCCGGGAGCAGGTCCGTCAGCCTCTCCAGGGCTATATCTACTCCGTCTCCCGTCAACGCCGAAATCGGGACGTACTCGTCAAATATAACCGCGTCCTCGTACGCCTTCAGGGTCTCAGCAATATCCGCGGGGGAGTTGACGTCTACCTTGTTGACCAGCAAGATCCTGGGCAAATCTATTCCCGCCAACTTTCGTAAGAAATTCTCGTCCACCTCCGGGACCTCGCCCCATGGTTCGACCATGTAAATGAGAACGTCGGCACCCTTTAGCCCCTTTCGCGCCTCCTTGACCAGGTGCTCCCCCAGGACACCAGTTGGCTTGTGCAAGCCGGGCGTGTCCAAGAAGACTATCTGTGCAGTTTCGTCCTCGTAGATACACCTAATCCTGTTTCTCGTGGTCTGGGGTTTCTGAGACGTAATCGACACCTTCTCCCCGACGAGCCTGTTGATAAACGTCGATTTTCCCACGTTCGTCCTGCCCAGCAAGTTCGCAAACCCTGACTTAAATTTATTCATATCCAGGCTAATTATAACAACCAGGGGGGAGGGTTTGCAGTGGAGGCCCCCGCCCGTGAGAAAATCGTCTCTATTCGTTAGAATTCTACGTCGAAAATCACAAACATATTCCAGCATAAAAACTTACCGGTGGGTGTTAGTATTGAAACTAAGAGTCAAGGCGTTTGCAAAAGTTAACCCCTATCTCAAGATCATCTCCCGAGAGGACGACGGGTTCCACAGGTTGAAGTTGAGCTTTCTCAGCATAGACCTTGCGGATGAGATCACGTTTACTCCCCTCGAGGAGAGGCGGGTGGAAGTAGCGATGGACGGGGAAGTACCTGAGGAGGAAAACCTTGCCTTCAAGGTGGGAAACGATCTATTGAGGGAGTGTAACGAGGACGACCGGGGGGCAAAGGTCGTCATCGAAAAGGGAATCCCTACCGGCGCGGGACTGGGCGGTGGAAGCACCGACGCCGCGGCAACGCTCGCCGGCCTAAACGAGTTATGGGGTTGCGGCCTGGACAGGGAGAGCATGGCCAAGATAGGAGAGAAATACGGGTCGGATATACCCTTCTTCTTCTATGGAGGTTTCTGTCGGGGGGAAGACAGGGGGACCCGGGTAAGGAAAGAAAAGAACCCTTTCGCAGACAGACTAGTACCCGTAATCGCGCCGGATTTTTCTCAGATGACGGCGGAGGCCTACGGGAAATACGACGAGTTCACGGACGACGAGGACACTGCCGAGGTCGACGAACTTACGATATTAGCGGATAACCATCTGGACGACTTTCGGATTATAAACGACCTACAGGGACCGGTACTCGAAATTCACCCCGAACTGGAGGGCTACATTGAATTACTGGAGAGCTGTCAGTCGGTCCAAACAGCGGGGTTGACGGGGAGCGGCAGCGCGCTCTTCGGGATTACTTACCCGGGCGTTACTCGCTTCCAGCTTGCGGGGGAACTAAAAGCCCTGCCGGGCGGGACGAGTCTATTTATGACCAGACCGACTCCGGCAGGACAGGCACTGGCTGAGATGCGGTGGTGATTATATGCAGGTAACGATAGACGGCCCCGCAGGGGTTGGCAAGACCAGCGTCGGGAGGCAAGTGGCCAAGGGGTTTTCTCTACTTTTCATCCAGTCCGGCCAGCTCTACAGGGCAATGGCCTACGCGCACAGAGAAGGACTGCCGGACGAATCTATAGAACTCGCCGTCGGGGACCAGGGCGGGACGTACTTGACTATAGACGGTGTCGACGCCGAGGCGAAATTAACCTCCGAGGAAATTGGCGATCTGGCTTCTCAGATGGCTCAGGATCAGGAGGTAAGAGACCGGGTCAATGGGGTAATCGTCGACCTAGCGAGAGACAGGGACGTCCTGGTTGAGGGGAGAGACATAGGGACGGTCGTCCTGCCAAATGCTGACCTAAAGGTCTTCCTGACCGCCTCCCCACGTGAAAGAGCAATTCGCCGCCACAAACAACTGGGTGGCGAGAGGACGGTTGAAGAGATAGAAGAGGAGATCGCCCACAGGGACGATCGGGACAAGAACAGGGAAATTGCCCCGTTGAAACCAGCAGTCGATGCCGTAATAATTGATACCACTTCGTTGGCGGAAAACGAAGTGGTGAAGGAGATTTCGGATCTAATCCGGGAAAGGATAGATAGCGGTTAGCATAAAATGCAGAAGACGAAGAACTTCCTAAACAGACTAGGATACGTCCTAATCCTCGTTCTGATATATTTCCTGGCAATATTCCTCTTCCGGTTAAGAGTAAAGGGGAAGGACAACATACCTGAAGATACGGAGAAAGTCGTAATCGTTTCTTCTCATACTACCTACTGGGACCCTCCTCTTATCGGGCTCATTATGGGGCCAACCCGCCAGGTGCACTTTATCTCCAGAAAGGGATTGCTCAAGAACCCGATATTTGCCCTACCGGTAAAGACTTATTCCACCACGATAAACCGGGATGACTTCGGCAAGGAAGATCTCCTGAAGATGCTCCGGGTATTCCAAAGCGACGACCTCATCGGAATATTTCCCGAGGGGACGACCAAAGAGGGAGTCGAACCGAAAAGCGGCACGGTTAGGCTTGCTGCAAAGACGAATAGGACGATCCTGCCGATGAGGATCAGACTCTCGAGGAGTCCACTGCGTTTTCCCTTTCTCTTCGCTCCGGCAGACGTCTTTATCGGAGAGCCACTCACCCTTCCCAAACTAAAAGAGATGGCTCGTGGAGGACCGGCGCGTGACGACGATTTCGGCGGAGGAGAAGAACCGACCGGAGGGACGGATTACCAGCAGTTGACGCATGTGCTCATGGACCATATAAATAGCCTTGAAGAACGTGATTAATACCCCCCAGATGTAATTCGGGTAACGGAGACGGATCAGGTTTTATTTTATATATAAAATCAGGGTTCTTTCCTCATTCCAAACGTTGATTCAACGGCCTGCAACAGTTATCATATTATACTTATGGCATTGTCGGTATCTAATCAAAATTTGAAGGCTTTGTCAAAATCAAAATTAACAGGTGGTCCTTAGATGGAAGAAAAAATTAGGATGGAAGAAGCGTTCGACGAGACTGACGTAAGAACGTACAGTCGTGGTGACACTATCAACGGTAGTGTCGTACAGGTAGAAGACAAGGACATTTTGGTCGACATCGGGTACAAGTCCGAGGGAATTTTGCCCAAGACTGAACTATCTCCGCTCCGCGAGGAGGAAGAGATTGAGCCCGGCAAAGAGGTAGAGGTTCTGGTAACGTACATTGACGAAGAAAAGGGTACTGTCTACGTCTCTGAGAAGCAGGCAGCTTACGAGCGTAAGATCGGCGAGCTAGAAGAGGCGTTCAGGGAGGGTGAAACGATCACCGGTAAGATCACTGACGAGGTTAAGAGTGCTGGATACCACGTTAACGTGGACGGAATTCAGGCTTTCCTTCCCGGCTCTCATCTCGGCTCAGACATGCCAAGCGACCTCGAAGAGCTTAAGGAAGAGGAATTAAACCTAAAGATCCTGGAGCTCAGTCGTAAGAACAGGAATATCGTCGTCTCGCGCCGTGAATACCTCAACGAGGAAAAAAAGAAGAGGATCGACGAGATCTTCGAAAACCTCGAGGCCGGCGACGTAGTCTCGGGTGAGATCAAATCCAAGGTCGATTTTGGGCTGTTCGTGGACATTGGTGGCTTCGAAGGTCTGGTCCACAGGTCGGAAATCAGCTGGAAGGACCTCCCCGCACCACCGGAAGAATACAAGGAAGGAGACGAAGTCGAGGTAAAGGTCATTGACCTTAACCGCAAAGAGGAGAAGATCTCCCTCTCAATCAAGCGGCTTACCCCTAACCCGTGGGAAGGCGTATCGGAAAGGTACCCAACCGGCGAAATCGTTAAAGGCAGGGTAGTTTCTATTACCGACTTCGGCGCCTTTATCGAGCTGGAGGAGGACGTTGAAGGACTAATCCACATCTCCGAACTCTCCTGGGGATATCCCGAGGACCCTCACGAGGTAGTAGAGGAAGGCGAAGAAGTCGAAGCCGAGGTCCTTGACGTGGACGAGGAAGAACAGAGGATAAGTCTCTCCGCCAGAAAGGCGCAGGAGGACCCGTGGGAGAAGATCGAGGAACACTACGAGCCCGGAACTGAAATTACAGGTAAGGTTACCAAGGTGACAGATTTCGGTGCCTTCATACAGCTGGAAGAAGGTGTCGAAGGTCTGGTGCACGTATCAGAACTCTCCTGGGATCACGTTGACCACCCCAGCGACATGCTGTCCGAAGGCGACACGGTCACGGCTCAAGTTCTGGAAGTCGACAAGCAGGACAGAAGAATCAGCCTGAGCATTAAACAGTCCCAGAAAGACCCGTGGCACGAGTTTCAGGAGCTATATTCGGTCGGCGCAAAGGTCAAGGGTGAAATCTCTGAAATCAAAGACTTTGGCGCGTTCATTAAGATCACGGACGACATAGAAGGTCTAATTCACGTGTCCGAGATCTCTCAGGACAAAGTGGAGACACCACAGGATGCCCTGGACGTAGGGGAAAAAGTAGAAGCAAAGATCATTGGCATCAACGACGAGAAAAGACAGGTACGTCTCTCCATTAGAATTCTGAAGGAAGAATCCGGCTCCGAGTCGACAACAGAGAAAAAAGACGACAGTGGCCACGAGAAGATCTCGATGAGAGAGCACCTGGAAGACAAAGGGTTTTAGTTCTGAATGACGGGTCACCCGATCTACCTCGCCCTGATTGGGTTGGGCGCTTATCTGGTTGGCGCGTTACCGTTTAGTTACATCACCCCTAAGTTACTCACGGGGAAGGACGTCAGGGAATATGGCTCCGGTAACCCCGGAGCCTCGAACGTCGCTCGGGTTTTTGGCACTACCTATGGCGCAGCCGCGTTGGCCTTTGACGTAGGCAAGGGTGTGTTAAGTGCTTTTGCTGTAGCGCAGTTAGGAGGGCCGCTGGCGATAGGAACGTTGGCCGTAGTCGGCCACGTGACGAGTCCTTTCCTCAAGTTCTCCGGCGGGAAGGGTGTAGCCACGGCACTCGGCTGTATATTCTACATCTCCTGGCCTGCGGGGTTAATTTTTTCAGGGGTGTGGGCGGGAGCGCTCCTTATCTGGGATTACGCTGGGCTTAGCTCGCTATTAGCAATCCTTACCGTACCGGTGACCTTTTTCTTTTTTAAATCCGGGAGCACGTTCTTCTGGGTTTCTCTGGGATTGGTCGCGCTTATCTACTTTACTCATAGGGGTAACATCCGGAGAATAGTCCGGGGAGAGGAAAACGTACTGTAAGCTCTCTCGAAAAAGGGAAGGTAACTATCGACTCCATTGACCTGCAGGTGTTTGTTGGTATAATTAATTGGTTTTAGGATCAGCTCATATTTTGGGAGATCGTCTAATGGTAGGACGGCAGGTTCTGGACCTGCTAGTGGAGGTTCGAGTCCTCCTCTCCCAGCCAGGTCCCGTCGTCTAGCGGCCTAGGATATCGGGTTCTCATCCCGGCGACAGGGGTTCGAATCCCCTCGGGACTGCCAGAACTAACCACGAGGTCCGTGAATCTATCGGTTTTAATCTAGCAAACCAACCTGGCCGTCAATCCTTCCGCGCTTGAGACGAATCAGTCCCTATCGTAAAATTCCTGAGTTAAGAGGTGAGTCTACTTGAACGAGGACAACGACTTTGAACCACGAGAGCCAAAGGGGAACGACGAGGACAGAAAGGATAACGACGACGAAAGGCAACAGTTCCAATTTCCAAATAATAACAATAACTTTCGCAACATCGCGTTGATCGTTGGCGCGATAATCCTTTCCCTGATCCTGTTTCAGACTCTGTTCAACTCTCCAACCAGCGAGACGGAAATCACGTACAGTCAATTTCTCGAACAGGTTGAACAGGATAGGATTGTGGAAGTAACCATAAAGGGTGGATTAATTCAGGGAACGTATACCGGCGGGGGGAGCTTCGTCACCAGGGGACCGACTGACGCCACCAGTTACCTGCAGGACCTCAAGAAACAGGGCGTGAACGTCACCTTCAAGGAGGCTTCCGAGGGAAACTGGTTCTTCTCCCTGTTGATCTCTCTGCTGCCCGTGTTGCTCATCATCGGCCTCTGGGTCTTCATGATGAGGAGGATGCAGGGGAACAACGCACTTAACTTCGGCAAGAGTCAGGCAAATTTAGTTAACAAAGAATTTAGCGACGTGACCTTCGACGACTTTGCGGGCGTAGAAGAGGTCAAAGAGGAAGTGGAGGAGGTCGTCGAATACTTGAGGAACCCGGAAAGGTTTAAAAAGCTTGGCGCGGAGGTACCCAAAGGCATGATCCTGGTCGGGCCTCCGGGAACGGGGAAGACCCTCCTATCAAGAGCGATCGCCGGGGAAGCTGACGTCCCCTTCTACCAAACGAGCGGGTCGAACTTCGTCGAGATGTTCGTCGGCGTTGGCGCATCAAGGGTAAGAAACATGTTTAAACAGGCGAAGGAAAACGCACCGTCGATAATTTTCATCGACGAGCTGGACGCGATCGGACGAAAGCGTGGTGCGGGCCTGGGTGGTGGCCATGACGAGAGAGAGCAGACGCTCAACGAACTGCTCTCCGAGATGGATGGGTTCGAAGCTAACGAAGGAGTAATCATCCTCGCGGCGACCAATCGCCCGGACGTTCTCGATCCCGCCCTATTGAGGCCAGGAAGGTTTGACCGCAAGATCACGGTCCCCGCTCCCGACATCAAGGGGAGGGAAGAAATCCTCCAGGTGCACGCCAAGAACAAAAAATTGGCTGACGACGTCGACCTGTCCGTCCTAGCAAGAAGGACACCGGGTTTCGTCGGTGCCGACCTGGAAAATCTTGCCAACGAGGCGGCATTGCTCGCCGGACGGAGGGGCAAGGAAGTCGTGGAAATGACCGATTTCGAGGAATCGATAGACAGGGTCCTTGCAGGAGTAAAGCGGAAGGGCATGGCCATTACCGAGGAAGAAAAGGAAAAGATCGCCTATCATGAAGGCGGACACGCCATAATTGGCAAACTCCTCCCCAACGCCGACCCCGTCCACAAGATTTCAATCATACCAAGGAGTCAGGGGGCGCTGGGGTTCACCCTCCAGTTACCGCTTGAGGAGAAGTTCCTCGTCTCCAAGTCGGAACTACTGGATAAGATGACCACTCTCCTGGGTGGTCGCACCGCCGAGGAGTTAATATACAACGAGGTGACTACCGGGGCCCAGGACGACTTCAAGAAGGCGACTGACATCGCAAAGCGCATGGTCATGCAATACGGTATGAGCGAAGAGATCGGACCGATAAACCTCGGTCGCGAGAACGGAAACGTCTTCCTCGGCGAGGAGATAGTGAAGAGCAACGAACACTCCGAGGAGGTCTCATCCCTGGTAGACCGCGAAATGCGACGCATTGTGGAGGGCTGTCACGACAAGGCCCGAGAGATCCTTAACAATAACAAAGAAATTCTCGAGGAACTAAAGGATAGGCTTCTGGAACAAGAAGAACTCGAAGGGGACGAGCTTGACGAACTGCTCGATCAAGCGGCACTTCCCGCAAATAGGTAAATCAACCCAAATGGAAAAAAATATAACAATTCTCGGTTCGACAGGATCGATCGGCACCCAGACTCTCGAAGTAATAGGGGAACTGGAATCAAGCGGTGAACACGATTTCAACGTGGTTGCCCTAGCCTGCGGGACGAACTTGAAACTCCTCGGGGAGCAAGCTGAGAAGTTCGATCCGGACCTGGTATGCGTAAAGGACGAGAAGACAAAGGAGAAGGCTTCTAATTATCTTCCCAACTCAACCAGCGCATTATCCGGGGCCCGGGGCCTCCAGGAGGTAGCTACTCTAGAGGAAACTGACCTTCTAGTAAACGCCCTCGTCGGTTTCATCGGCTTAGAGCCAACGTTAGCGGGGGTCAGAGCGGGAAAGAAACTCCTGCTGGCCAATAAGGAGTCGTTGGTCGTAGGGGGAGAACTGGTCGGAAAAGCCATGGATGAGGGGCCCGGGTCATCAATCTTACCAATCGACAGCGAACACAACGCGATATTTCAGGCCCTTCAAGCAGGTCACATCGAGGAGGTCGAGAGGCTGATCATCACCGCTTCGGGCGGCCCGTTTCGGGAGACGCCAATAGAGGAAATCCCGGACGCGACGCCGGACGAGGCTTTGGACCATCCGAACTGGGATATGGGCAGCCGGATTACCTGCGACTCGGCCACGATGGTGAACAAGGGCCTCGAGGTCATCGAGGCTCACTGGTTATTTGGCCTCCCATACGATAAGATCGACGCCGTTATCCACCCCCAGTCCTTCGTGCACTCGCTTGTCGAGTACAAAGATGGATCGATAATCGCAGAAATGGGAGACCCGGACATGAAGGTCCCAATTCAGTACACCCTCACCTATCCGGAAAGGTACCCGAACGACTACCATAAGAGCACCCTTGCCCAAATAGGTAGGCTGGACTTTCGAGAGCTGGAGACTGACAGGTATCCAGCATTTGAAGTAGTCGTCAAGTCGGGGAAAATGGGAGGAAATCGACCGGCTGCAGTCAACGGAGCGGACGAGGCTCTCATCGAGCTATTCCTCGACGAAAAAATCCGGTTCGGGGACATATCAACGGGGTTAGAGTTAATTCTCGACGAGGTCCAGGCCATCGATGAACCGACCCTCCAGGACCTGAGGGACACTGACCAATGGGCTAGAGATAGGGTGAAAGGACTATACGACGAAGGAACTATTGGAATTACAGGAGGGGAAAAACTTTAGTATGGGGAAAAAATGCGTCTACTGTAACGATCGGGTTGGAAAAAGGGAATGCCCGGCGCTGGGAGGGTTAATCTGCCCGGTCTGCTGTGGAGAACACCGAGGGGTAGAGATCAAGTGCCCCACGGACTGTCGGTACTTCCAGAGGGGAGAAAAGTTCCAGCAGGAAAAACGTTCTGAGCCATACAGGAAGGCCTGGCTCGAGCATAACAGCGACCTCCTGGAAGAGGAAAACTATAGGTTATTAAACACGGTTGCCATAGTAGAAAGGGCCGTGTACCTGTTCTACGAGGAAGACCAGTTACTTACGGACGACCGCCTGATCACGGGGTTGACCGAACTGGAGAAGCGACTCAAGCCGATCGAGGTCCCGACCCAGAGCCTGGAGTTAACCGAGTTTGTCCACGAGGTCATCTCTGACCTGATAGAAAGCGGGAAGGTGGCCAAGGAACAAGTCAGGGAAGCTCTAGCCAGGACGATCGAACTCGCCAAGGACTTCTCGGACGGGTCCCGTGGACTCGTTCAGGGCCTGACCGGTCGGGTAGAAGAAGACTACGATCTTCCCGAAACCGGCGAAGGGGAAGAAATCGAGCCAAGGGAATCGATAATCACGACCCCCAACCAGCTGAACGATTACCGCTAAGTCGATCAGTCTCCAATCTTGACTAGTTCTTCAACAAAGGTCTCCTTTAACCCAACTGCAAGCCCGGCGAGGATATAGGTAATAAGTCCCGCGAGAATCGTCCCACCCACCAGGAGGAACTCGTTTTTTAGAGGAAAGAACTCCCTAACCCCGAAGACTGCCAGCCCCATGATGGCCACTGCCAGTAGGACCTTAGCGAGGAACTTTCCCCGGGGAAAGAAGTCTCTCAGGCCCGTCTTCGACCGGAATGCCAGAAACAAAAGACCTCCATTCACCAGCCCGCTGACCCCCGTAGCGAGCGCGAGGCCGCCGACCTTCATCGGACCGACGAGCAGGAGGTCGAGCGCCACGTTGACTCCAACGGCGATTATTCCGACGATCACCGGGGTTTTCGTATCCTTCGTCGAGTAAAAAGCTCTGGTAAAAAGGGTTACAAAGCTATAACCGAGCAGACCGACCAGGTAGAGGTCGAGGACGTGTGTCGTCATTAATGTATCGGACGGAAGGAAGTTCCTGTGTTCGAACAAAAGCTTTATCACGGGTTTTCCGAGTAAAAACAGGCCGGCTGTCGCCGGCGCGATTATCAACAACGAAAACTTCACGCCCCGGTTCAGGGTGCTCTCAAACCCCTCCCTGTCACCCCCGACCCACTTCTCGGACAGCCGGGGAAGTATGGCCGACGATATCGCTACCGCAAACAGCCCCAGCGGCAACTGAAACAGGCGGTTAGCGTACTGCAGGGCGGAAACCGAGCCAGGCGTCAGATGAGAGGCGAGTTTGTTGTCGACAAGGACGTTGACCTGCATCGCTATCAGGCCAATAACCACCGGCAGCATCATCCGCAGCGCTCGTTTCATTCCCGGGTGGACCGGAAATATGTTTCCGGTCCAGACGAAACCGTTCTTCCTCAGGTAGGGAACCTGGAAGGCCAGTTGCCCCAAACCTCCAAGAAGGACGCCTACTGCCAGACCGAATACCGGTCTGGCAAAGAACCTGCTGATGATGACCGCCCCGATGATGACGCCGACGTTGAAGAAGACGGGAGCAAACGAGGGGGCGAAGAAGGACTTACGGGACTTCAGTATTCCCATTATCAACGCGGCAAGCCCGATAACCCCAATAAACGGGAATATTACCCTTGTCAGTTCGATCGTAAGTTGCTGCTGATCGGGGGAGAACCCGGAAGCGAGAAAAGGGACGAAGTAGGGAGCAAGCAGTATTCCCCCGGCAATCACAAAGGGAAAAACTAACAAAGCGAGGTTAAACGCGTTCGAGGCCATCCGTTTCGCTTCCTCTCTGTCCGTCTGGAGGTAACTCGTATAGACGGGGATGAATGATAGAGCAAGAGCACCTTCACCAAGCAATCTTCTTAGGAAATGGGGAATATAGAAGGCGATGAGATAGGAATCGTAGGCGGGCCCGGCTCCGAACTTGTCGGCGATGACGACGTCACGGAATAACCCGAAAACCCTGGAAACTGCCGTGGCAGCCGCGATTATCAGGACGTCCCGGGCAAACCTTTTCATCAGGAACGAGGAACGAGCACCAGGCCGACCGGAATCCGCCGGCTCCCCCCGACGGTTTCGATACTAATCCCGTCCCTGTAAACGAGTCCAGAGGAGGACCCCCCGTCAAAGGCGATCGCGTCCCGGATATTCAGTCCGGTAGAGTCCAGGAGGTCTGGCAGGTCCGTCAGGCTGATCCCACTATTCGAGACGACGATGAACAGAAGGCTCCCGTCGGTGGTAGCGGCCAGGACCGTTCTGGCCGCGCTAGAAGTGACGAGTCCGTCGGTCGCGGTAAAGTTCTCCCGCTCGAGGTCCACGGCCGGCTCCCCCTCCTTTATCAATAACGGGCCGGCGCTTACCGCGCCCCTGAGCATGGGGACGTATGGCTCCATTTCCCATTTGAACTCGGCGTCGTCCCCCACGTCCAACCCGGCTATCTTCTCGCGCCCGTCCCCAGCAGCAATTACAACTACCTGGTCGGGGCCTAAAGATAGGGGTGGTCCGGTAGACCTCTCCACGACCTCCCCTCCCTCGAGGGTCAGCACGACCTGTGAGGGACCGCCCTCGTCCCTGATCCGGCCATACCACGAGTTGTAGACGACGAGGTCGTCCGATCCAGCCGGCCTGTTGAAACCATTTATTGTTACCTCTCCGGAACCGGTCTCGAGGTAGAGGTTCAGGTCAGGACGGAAGAACTCGAGTTCGCCAAAATAATTTACCCCAACGGCAGCCCGATCGCCCCAGTCCCGGGAAACTAACTTGCCGTTCTTAACCACCAGCCCGATGGGGGTTAAGGTGCCGGGGTCGAAGAAGTTTGCGTTCAAGCCGGCGACTCCCAGGTTGTCCTTGACCAATTCGGTAAGAGTATCGCCGTAACCAACCGACTCGTTGGCGAGGACTGGCGTCAACCGGTAGCTATCACGCCATTCCGATATCTCCAGGTAATGGAGGACGTGGCGCCGGCCGTCGAGCCACCTTGTCATCGTGTTGTAGGAGAAGTTCTGGGGGGCTCCTGGACTAACCTCGTATCCGGACGGCTCTCCCTCCCCGTCAAAGAGTAGCTTTAGCTGGAACAAGAACCCGGACTCACCCCGTTCGGTTACCACTCGAGCGCTGGTTTCGGACTTAAGGTCGACGGTCAGAGTCAGCTGGTTTAGCTTCCCCGTCTCCAGGGCGATTTCCTTGACAAGCCCTCCGCTTCCCGTGCCAAGCTTGGAGAGGCCGGGGGCCCTCTGGACGTTGTAGAACTTGATCCTCAGGTCATCTTCGCCGGGGTCCATCCTCTCGAAGGCGGACAACTGGTCAAAATTTAGGTTTATTACGTCCCCATCTACGGCAACGTTGAGAAGCTTCGCCGGCTGGACCTCCACGTCGAGGGAGCCGCTCCTCCTGTATATCTTCCCGTTTAGGTTGTTGACGAGGGTCTCCAGGCGGACGAACGGGCGGCCCTCCGAGGTTATCAATCTATCCTTGGGCAAGTAAAACGAACCCGTCTTACCCCATTCCACCACGTACCCGCCGAGCCTCCCGGGGTCGACGACGGCCCCAAAGACCCGGGCGGACTCCTCCAGAGGCACACCAATCCCGCCCGAGATTGAAATAGTTGACAGAGATGTCGGCTCTCCGTTGAGGGAAACTGGCTGTGGACCAGAAGTAAATAAGAGGAGTGCCAGACCGGTAACTGCGAACCCCGCGATTACCAGGATCCTGGTCAGATCAGCACTCATTTCCTAAAACCCACATCGGTAAAGAGATGGCAATCCCCCGGTAGGGGAAGAAGTTATTCTTCTTCCTCCTCTTCAACTACGTTGACTTTGATGTTTGCGTGGATATCCTCGTAAAGACCCACTTCCACGCCAAACTGGCCCAGTTTTTCTATCGGCCCATCGAGTTTTACGCTGGCTTCTTCCAGATCTACATCGGTCTCTTCTTTTATCGACTCCACGATGTCGCCAGTCCTTACCGACCCGTACAGGTGATGTTCCTCCTGAGCCTTGCGGACGAAGGTTAAGGTAAGGCCATCTAACTTGTCCGCGATATCCCGAGCGTGCGCCCGTCTCTCTTCCTTCTTCTTGCTAATTTCCCTGCGTACCTTCTCGTATCTCCGCTTGTTACCCACCGTCGGCTCAACTGCGAGACCTTTGGGCAACAGATAGTTCCTCCCGTATCCGTCAGCGACCTCGACTACTTCTCCTAGCTCTCCCAGGTTCTCTATTTCTTCTGTTAAAATTAATTCCACTGCTTCCACCTCTTATCTTATTAGCTTTAACGCGGGTTAATTCTCCATATTATTAGGTAATAGTACAACTCATGCTCAATATGTTCAAGATTTGGGAAGTCCCCGTCCAGGTCGCCCCGCGGGATAGAGGTCAAGAGGTCTACGGTTGAAAGCTTCCTGGGGAGGACTGAATATTTACCCGGCGAGGGAAAAAATCTTACAGACCGTCGCAGATATAACATAACCGGGAGGATAAGATGAACGTAATTGAAGAGATTACGCACGAAAATAGAGTCCTAATCATGGGAATATTGAACGTAACCCCCGACTCCTTTTCAGATGGAGGAGAACACAACAGCGTAAAAGCCGCAACGGAAAGGGGATTGGAAATGGTAAACGCCGGGGCTGATATAATCGACATCGGGGGAGAGTCGACCAGGCCCGGAGCTGCAAAAGTCCCGCCTGGTGAAGAAATAGAGAGGACGATTCCCGTTATCGAGGAACTCAGGAAGAGATCGGACGTCCCTATCTCAATCGACACCAGAAAATCTCAGGTGGCAAGGCGAGCTCTGGACGCCGGGGCAGACCTCGTCAACGATATTAGCGCCCTCAGGTCAGACCCGGAGCTGGGCGAACTTGTCGCCGGGCGCGGGGTACCCATCGTGTTGATGCACATGCAGGGAACTCCGGAAACTATGCAGGAGGACCCGACGTACAACGACCCCGTCGAGGATATTATCGACTTCCTTCGGGAGAGGATAGAGGCCGCGGAAGGTTACGGAATTTCCCGGGAAAATATCATAGTCGATCCAGGCGTCGGATTTGGAAAGACGGTAGAACATAACTACGAGATCCTCCGTCGGCTTGAAGAATTTCAGGAGTTGAATAGACCCCTGCTGCTCGGGACTTCAAGAAAGTCCTTCCTCGGGGCGACTCTGGACCTCCCGGTGGAGGAGAGAGTAGAGGGGACGATAGCGAGCAACGTCGTCGGGGTCCTCAAAGGCGCCAGGGTGCTCAGAGTGCACGACGTTAAAGAGGTTTACAGGGCCACACAGGTGGCCGTAAGGTGCCACTCTTTTAGTGGATGAACTTACCGACTTGTCGAGTATTCTCCGGGATCAGTCAGACCCTTTGGCCTCTCTAAACTCGATCTCGATCTCTAGCTCTCGCGCGTTAATGTGTTTGTTGTAATCCGTCTCGACCTCCAATTCCATCGGCTCAGTAAAGGGAAACGAAGCTTCTGCGCCGAGGGTGGAGATCGTGAGTTTGTCGTCCGCCTTCAGTTGCGCGACGATCTCTTCCAGAAACTTGATCAGGTCAGCCTTGCTGATTTCTGACTCGTAATCTAACTTGCCCAGGTTATCTCCCGATGAAGGTAATTCGACCATAAGGATCACCTCATAGTTATTTATGTTCTGCAGAGACTCGTGCCTGCTTAAAGCCTAATCTCGTCCAAGGCGGAGAGGTCTTCCCCGTCCATCCCCCAGTCAAACAGGGCTAAGTTCTCCCGTAAGTGTTTCTCAGAACTCGCCTTGGGTATCGCAATTACGTTTTCCTGCTCCACCAGCCACTTCAACGCGACCTGTCCCGGAGACTTGCCGTACTTATCCGCCAACTCACCTAACCTCCCTTCGTCGAACACTCCTCCTTGAGCGAGTGGGCTGTAGGCGGTCAAGCTTACGTCTTCTTTCCGGCAGTAATCGAGCAACTCACCCCTATCCTTTCCCAGATGGTATTCGACCTGGTCGTTGACTATCGGATAGTCCGATAGTTCTCGGGCGCGGTGGAGTTTTTCCCTGCTGAAGTTGCTTACCCCCAGATGTTTTACCTTTCCCTCGTCGACTAAATCGACCATAGCTGAAACCGTCTCTTCCAGCGGCACATCCGGGTTGGGCCAGTGTATTAGCAACAGGTCTATCCGCTCCAGTCCCAACTTCTCCAGGCTCCTCTCCGCCGATGCCTTGAAGTCGGAGTACTCGAGCTTGTCCTTCCAGACCTTGGTGGTAATAAATAATCTTTCGCGATCAAAGTCGCGAATGACGGCGCCGACCCGCGACTCGTTCTGGTAAAACGCGGCCGTATCGATATGGCGATACCCCATCCCTACCGCTTCCCGGACTACGGTCTCGCATTTTTTGCCCCTAAGCTGCCAGGTTCCCAGACCGATTACGGGTATCTCGCAACCAGAAAAACTCCTAACCGGTACTTCCATAAGCCCTCCCGTTGACTTGAACGGTCCCTTTTCGGATCAACCGATCAACTTTTCCACGATCTCTTCTACGTAGTTATCCAGTGAGACCTTGACCTGGTCGCCGCTCTCCATATCCCTCAGCGTCAACTCGTCGTTCTCTATCTCCCGGGGTCCGAGAATTGCCGTGTACCGGGCATCGTATCTGTCAGCGTACCCGAGCTGACCCTGCAGGCTCTTCTCCAGGTAGTCCATCTCGGTTGCCAGACCTACTTTGCGCAGTTCCCGGCCTAACTTCATTGCGGCCTGCTTCGACTCGTCGTCAATCGTGGCGATATAGAGATCGAGACCCCCTTCGGAACCGGAGACCCTCTCCAGCTCCTCCAGCAGCAGGACCAACCTCTCGATCCCTCCAGCAAACCCCACCGCCGGGGTGGGATCACCGCCAAAGAGTTCAACCAGCTCGTCGTAACGCCCTCCACCAACGAGGGCGTCCTGAGCACCGAGGTCCTCAGAAAACACCTCAAATACGGTCTTGGTATAGTAATCAAGGCCGCGGACGAGGTTTGGTTCGAGAACGTAGTCGATCTCCAGTTCGTTCAGGTAAGACTTCACCCCGTCGAAGTGCTCCTGACAATCGGTGCAGAGGTAGTCAGTAATAACCGGCCCGTCCTTCACTATCTCCTGGCAGCGCTCGTTTTTGCAATCGAGTATCCGGAGGGGATTAGTCGTCAGCCTCGCCTGACAGTCTGAACAAAGGCCCTCCTTCCTCGGCTCGAGGTAGTCTACGAGGTCGTCCACGTAATCCTCCCTATCGGACGGGCAGCCTATGCTGTTAAGTTTCAGACCAACGTCTTCGAGTCCGAGCGAAGTCAAAATATCTATCGCCAGCGTTATCAGTTCGGCGTCCAGGGCCGGGTCGTTTGACCCAATCGCCTCGGCGCCGTACTGGTGAAACTGCCTGGACCTTCCTTTTTGCGGTGCCTCGTACCTAAACATCGGCCCTAAGTAATACCACTTGGATAGTTCCTCCTTGCCGTAGAACTTGTGCTCCAGATATGCCCTGACGGCGGAGGCGGTGTTCTCGGGGCGGAGGGTCATCGACCGGCCACCCTTGTCGTCGAAGGTGTACATTTCCTTGGAAACGACGTCCGTGTTCTCACCCACGCCACGGGCAAATACCTCCGTCTTTTCCATCATCGGCGTCCTGATTTCGCTGTAGTTGTAACTTGACATGACAGACCGGACTTCGTCCCCTACCGCATGCCAGTACGGCATTTCCTCGGGCAGTACATCACTCAACCCTTTTGGGGCGTAATACTTCATGACTTATTCCCGGAAAAAGAATCCTCGAGGTTAATCATCTCTATCAGCGCTTCGGCGGACTCGCTCCCCTTGTTACCCTGCTTCGCACCAGCTCTATCTATTGCCTGTTCCAGAGTATCGGCCGTGATAATTCCGAAACTGATTGGCGTCTCTACCTTGAGGTTGAGGCTAGCGAGTCCCTTGGCCGCTTCGTTGGCGACGTATTCGAAGTGGGGCGTCTCCCCCCTGATAACGGCTCCTAGAGCCACGATCCCATCGAGGTCCTCGGAGGCCTCCATCGACCTTACCGCCCGCGGCAGTTCGAACGCGCCTGGCACGTAAGCTACCGTGATATCATCGTCTTCCACGCCGAGCCTGGTCAGCTTATCCCTCGTCCCAGACAGCAACCGTTCAGTTACCAAATTATTGAACCTTGATAGGACAACTCCTACCTTTAGC